>JAMCVZ010000004.1 GCA_023476565.1 Nitrospirota bacterium | reverse complement strand
ACGTTAATTTGATCATATACGGGCTCTTTCTTGGCATGTATGACCTCCTCCTTGGGTCAATCATGCCATATCCTATTCTATTTATCAAGCTTTATTATACGTTAGTGTATTTATGAAATCATCTACTAAGTTTTTATTTTATTTATCAAGGTCAGAAAAAATGGTCAATAGAATTATGGCCCTGTCAAAGGGAGTTAGTTATCCTGCAATAGATTCCGAAGACATTAAAAATTTAGAATGTTGTTTGCCCCCTTTAGTAGAACAACATGAGATTGTCGCTCACATCCAACAGGAAACGGCAAAGCTGGATGCCTTGAAAGCGGCTGCGGAGCGGACTATAGGCTTGCTGAAAGAGCGGCGCGCGGCATTGATCGCAGAAGCAGTAACGGGAAAGATTCAACCATCTTTAACAATTGCAGAGAATTCCGATAATTAAGTATAGTTAGATATGGCAACATCAACACAAGCATTAGTTAACCCTGTCGTGCTCACATGGGCACGGCAAGAAAGCGGCTATGAGCCTGAGCCTGTGGCCAAGCGCCTGAATGTAAAGCCTGAGCAGGTTATTGCATGGGAGCGGGGTGATAAGAAACCGACCGTGCGCCAGGCACAGGAGCTTGCTAAGTTCTACCACCGTCCGTTCGGCGTTTTTTTTCTGCCGCAGCCTCCGGCAATACCTCCTCTTGCAGCCGAGTACCGCCACCTGCCGAATGTTAAGCCCGGTATTGAATCACCCGAATTCCGCCTTGCCCTTCGTATCATGTCGCTTCGGCGCGAAACAGCGCTGGAGTTGAGTGAAGAATTAGGCGTGCCGGTAACAGAGTTCAACGTTGTTGCTCATCTATCTGAAACTCCGGCAACCGTAGGCGCAAGGCTGCGCGAAACCCTCGGCATTACGGCTGAGGAGCAAGTCGGCTGGACATCGGACTGGCAGGCGTGGCGTCGTTGGCGTGAGGCTGTTGAAGCATTGGGCGCTCTTGTGTTTCAGTTCCCAAAGGTAAGTCTCGATCAGGCGCGCGGCGTTTCGCTTTTCTCCTTCCCGTTGCCTGTAATCGGTATCAATAGCAAGGAGTCTTCTCCGGCTGCGCGCTCCTTTACGTTGCTGCATGAACTTACGCATCTTGCCCTTGCGGTCGGCAAAGAAGAAATGGCAGCTCTTGGTGAAACCCGTGACAATTCCGCATGGATGGAGGTAGAGCGATTTGCCGAAGAGTCGGCGAGCGAGGCTCTGGTTCCCGCTGAAATGCTTTCCGTCTTTTTGCGCAAAATGAGCGTAAGACCTGACAACTGGGACATTCCCCTAATGAAATCGCTGTCTAATAAATTTCGCGTGACTCCATTGGCGATGGCTACACGGCTGCGCGCTGCCGGGGAACTGTCGTGGGATGCTTACAACCGATGGAAAGAGGAATGGAATAAACATATCGCATCGCTGCCGAAAAAGAAGAAAGGATTCGCATTGCCTGTTGACAAGACGCTTGGAAGAAGCGGACGACCTTTTACTCAATTAGTATTGGAGGCGCTTGATGCAAACCGGATAACATCGGTGGAGGCGAGCCGCTACCTTGATCTTAAATTCGATCACTTCGATAAATTGCGCAACGAACTTCGCACCGGCCCCATGCGGCGCGCAGAAAGCT
This sequence comes from Nitrospirota bacterium, assembly GCA_023476565.1. GTDB lineage: Bacteria > Nitrospirota > Thermodesulfovibrionia > Thermodesulfovibrionales > Dissulfurispiraceae > JAMCVZ01. The sequence continues at coordinate 7,848 of JAMCVZ010000004.1, read as the reverse complement.
TTGACGATGGAGAATAGCTGAAGATTATGTATTCCCTGGATACAAGCGTTTTCATGGATTGGCAGGCGCGATACTATCCGCCGGACATTTTCTACTCACTGCTTGCGAAGATTGAGGAGCTAATAGCCAATGGCCATTGCTCGGCTGTCGCGCTTGTAAAAGAAGAAATAGATGCTGTAGGAACTCCCGGCCTGCGGGCATGGGCAAAGAGTAATAATAGCCTTTTCGTGCCGCTTGATCCTCTTGTGCAAGTAGAAGCTGCAAACATAGAGTCAAAATATCCTGACCTCATGGATCCGAGAAGCCCTTATCAGTCAGCCGATGCGTATGTTATCGCGCTTGCCAAAACAAAGAATGAAGGAATCGTGGTTACACAGGAAACTTCTGCCTCCGAAAAGAAAAGCGCACCCATTACATACCCGATGTGTGTCGTGATCTTGGGATTCACTGCATAAACCTGCTCGGTCTTATGCGCCGTGAAGGTTGGACATTCTAAGATGTACGATACGCTGAAAGAACAAGCCTTTGAGACTGTCATAGAATCACACCTTCTCTCCAACGGCTATATAGCCATAGACCGGAACAGTTTCGACCGCGAGAGGGCAATATTCCCTGAAACCGTGCTTTCCTTCATCCGTGAAACGCAGCCTAAAGAATGGGCAAAGCTTGAGGCGCTGCATGGAGAGCGCACCGGCGAACAGATTATCACAGACTTGTGCAAATGGATGGACAATTACGGCTCGCTTGCCGCATTGCGGCATGGGTTTAAGTGCTACGGGCGTACACTGCGCGTTGCGTTCTTTAAGGCTGCCCATGAGCTTAATCCCGAACTTGAGTCTCGCTATGCCGCTAATCAACTTGGCATTACTCGGCAACTGCATTTTTCTCCTCGTTCCGAAAAGTCGCTTGATGTTACCATCAGCTTAAACGGTATTCCTATCGCCACAGCGGAACTTAAAAACCCGTTAACAGGTCAAACTGTGGATGATGCTATAAGACAGTATCGGCTTGACCGCGATCCTCGCGAAGTCATCTTTGAATTCAAGCGAAGAACGCTGGTGCATTTTACGGTAGATACCGAAGCAGTATTTATGACAACAAGACTGGCGGGTACTGCAACTCATTTTTTGCCCTTCAATAAAGGCTTTGAGGGCAGCGCCGGGAATCCTCCTGATCCGGCAGGCAGGACATACCGTACAGCTTACTTATGGGAAGAAGCGCTGCAGAGAGACAGCCTGTTGGACATCCTTGCGCGCTTCCTGCATTTGCAGGTTGAAGAGAAGCGGACTGACGAAGGCCGCAAGGTAAAGAAAGAGACCATGATTTTCCCGCGCTACCATCAGTTGCAGGCGGTGCGTATGCTTGTGGATTCTGCCCGGCAGGAGGGCGTAGGGCATAACTATCTCATAGAACATTCTGCGGGCAGCGGTAAAAGCAACACTATCGGCTGGCTTGCTCACCGGCTGGCGTCTCTTCACAATACGGAAAACGAGAGGGTGTTTGACTCGGTAATCGTTGTTACCGACCGCGTGGTGCTCGACCAGCAGTTACAGGACACAATCTACCAGTTCGAACACAAGCGTGGTGTAGTGCAGAGGATCGACGAAAGTTCGCGGCAATTGGCTGAAGCGCTGGAGAATGCTGTACCTGTTATCATAACTACTCTTCAGAAGTTCCCGTTCGTCACCAAACAACTGGAGAAGATGGCTAAGGAGCGTAATGAAGACGCTCCGAATGCGGGAACACTCCCGACCCGCAGGTGTGCGGTGATTATCGACGAAGCGCACAGTTCTCAGGGCGGCGAAACTGCAACCGACCTTAAAGAAGTGCTGGGCGGCGAGACGTTACGAGATGAGGCACAACGGAAAGCTGCAGAGGAAGGCCTTAAGAATATGGAGGAACTCTTCCGCAGCATGGCCAAGCGCGGGCGGCAGGCGAACTTGAGCTTTTTCGCTTTTACTGCCACTCCAAAGCACAAGACCCTTGCGGTCTTCGGGCGGAACGGCGGGCCATTCCATCGTTACACGATGCGACAGGCTATTGAGGAAGAGTTTATCCTCGATGTGCTTAAGCACTATACAACCTATGCTACCTATTTCAAACTGCTGAAGGCATGTGATGACGATCCCAACGTAGAACGCAAGAAAGCAGCAAAGGCCCTGGCGCGTTTCCTCAAGCTCCACCCGCATAATATCGCACAGAAGACCGAGGTGATGGTTGAGCATTTTCATGCCGTCACCCTCCACAAGATCGGCGGACATGCTAAGGCGATGGTAGTGACCGGGTCAAGGTTAGAGGCGGTTCGCTATAAGCAAAGCTTTGATCGCTACATCAAGGATAAAGGTTATCCCATAAAGACGCTGGTGGCATTCTCCGGCACAGTGGTGGATGACGAAATTCCGGACGTCAGCTACACCGAAGTTGGGATGAATGAAGGTATTAAGGAAAAAGAATTGCCGGAGAAGTTCGCGACACCTGAATATCGGGTATTGCTGGTTGCTGAGAAATATCAGACTGGGTTCGACCAGCCGCTTTTACATACAATGTATGTGGATAAACGTCTGGCAGGAATTCAAGCTGTCCAAACTCTCTCACGTCTTAATAGGACACACCCGTTTAAGGAAGATACCTTTGTGCTCGATTTCGTCAATGACCGGGAAGAGATTCGCGAGGCATTCAAGACATATTATGAAGGGGCTGAGATGGGCCAAGAGGTTGACCCGGCGCATATGTATCAGATCAAGGCAGAGTTGGCCGCCGCCGGCATCTACCTTGCGGAAGAAGAAAACCGCTTTTGTGAGGTCTATTTTAAGCCGAAGCAGCGCCAGAGCGCGGCTGACCATCAGGCCATGAACGCAGCCCTTGACCCGGCCGTGTCCCGCTTTTCCGTGTTGCAGCAAGAAGACGAAGACAAGGCGGAACTATTACGCGGCAACATGCAGGCGTTTCGTAATCTTTATGGGTTTCTGAGCCAGATCATCCCTTATCAGGACTCGGACCTTGAGAAACTGTATGTCTTTCTGCGTCATCTGGCTTCAAAGCTCCCGCGACGTCGCAGGGGGCCTGTTTACAATTTCGACGATGACGTAAAGCTGGAATATTATCGCCTTCAGAAGATCAGTGAAGGCTCAATCAGCCTGAAAGAGGGCGCATCAAGGGCTTTAGACGGACCTCTGGAGGTTGGGACAGGCATGGTTCGTGAAGAGCCGGTTGCCCTTTCACGCCTGATAGACATTGTGAACGACAGGTTCGGGACCGACTTTAACCAGGCGGACCAGCTTTTCTTCGATCAACTCGTCGAGGCTGCAATGGCGGACGAAAGACTGAAACAGGCTGCGGCAGTGAATCCCGAGGACAAGTTCGAGTTGGTATTCAGGAACCTCTTGGAAACGCTTTTTGTGGAGCGCATGGATCAGAACGAGGAAATCTTCGCGCGGTACATGAACGACACGGCTTTTCAAAAAATTGTCACCGGCTGGCTTGCATCAGAGGCATATAAACGATTGCGCGGCGAAGGTGGTTGGTGGAGTAAATATGGGGCTCCTCCACAGATATAACCCGTTTGGGAAAGTTATGAGCATTCTTGGCCGAGACTTGCTGAAGCATCTGCGTAAGCCATGCAAGGCAAAGGGGCCATGCGCAATCTTGGACTAAGCCTCAATACACGACTCCCGACCTTACCCCACGACATCCAGCCTTCTCACCCTTAGCTTCACGCCTAACTTATCGGTAATCTGCCTGCATCTGTCGATATCGACACCCTCGAGCGCCACAACCGTTGCCTGTACATCCGGGATATGACTCTTTGCCTCTCTGATAAAATTCACGACCTCGCTGAAGGCGTTTTTGAACGCCGGCCTGCATACCCTTTGATAGGTCTCTTCGTCCTGCGCATCAAGGCTTATTGACATGGAGTCCACAAGACCCTGCAATTCGGGAAGGATATTTCTCTTGTGTATAAGATTTCCGTGTCCGTTTGTGTTTATCCGCACCTTGCCGCCCTTTTCTTTTATCCATGAGGCAACAGCTTTAACAACATCGAGACGTAATAGAGGCTCGCCGTAGCCGCAGAACACGACCTCTTTATATCTTGCCGGATCTCCGATGGCATGTTTTAATTCTTCTTCCGACGGTTCATGTTCGAGCCTCAAGTTGTGTCCTTTAACAAAATCGGTATGGAATTTTACGCAGAACGTGCACCTGCTGGTGCATTTGCTGGTGACATTAAGGTAGAGACTATCCCTTATTTTGTACGCAATCTCCCCTTCGGGCAGATCACCGATTTTAAAGAGCAGCTTTGCATTGACCGTTGTAATCCTGTCAATATCTTCAAGAGACACACCCCTGAGTTCAGCAAGAAACTTTGCCGTATTGACGACAAACGCAGGCTCGTTCCTCTTTCCCCTGTAAGGTTCGGGGGTAAGGTAGGGCGCGTCGGTTTCTACGAGCAGGCGCTCATCCGGGATCCTCTTCGCTATATCCCTCAATCCGGTCGCGTTCTTGAATGTCACCGGCCCTGCAATGGATATATGCAAGCCCATTGCCATTGCCTTTTCAGCCATCTCCCTGTCTCCTGAGAAGCAGTGCATCACGCCTTTTTCGATTCCCGACTCTTCGAGTATCCTGAGCGTATCCTCTTTTGCCTCTCTGCTATGGATGACAACGGGCAAATCCATCTCTTTCGCAAACCGGAGCTGCCTGGCAAAGACTTCTCTCTGGATATCCCGCGGCGAATGGTCGTAATGATAATCGAGACCTATTTCTCCGACGGCAACGACCTTGTTGGATTTTACCCACGCTTTGAGCTGGTCTAATATCTCCTCATTGAAATCTTTTGCATCATGGGGATGAATGCCGACTGCTGCATATACGAAGTCGTACTTCCCGGCAAGCTCAACCGCGCCTTTGCAGCCCTGGAAGTCCGAGCCGATGGTTATGACGGCTTCCAGGCCCGCCTCTTGTACCCTTTTGGCGACCTCTTCCCTGTCGCTGTCAAAGGCATCCATTTCTAAATGGCAATGTGTATCAATCAATTTCTTATTCTTCTAAAACTATACTACAGCTTATATAATTACGCTCCAAACTTTCTCAATCTCAGGGAATTTGCCAGCGCAAGGGGCATCAGGTTGACTGTCGGGAATATGCCGAGCTCGCCCTTTGTACATTCGCGCTCCGAGAAATTCGAACACAGATTGCCGAGGACATAAGGCGATTTAAGGAGCACAGGCACGGGATGCCAGCTATGGCCTTTCATCACAGCGGGAGTCGAGTGGTCGCCGGTCACCATAAGCACATCCGGTTTCAGTTCGAGTATCCGCGGCAGGAGCCTGTCGAATTCCTCGATCCGCGCAACCTTGCCTTCAAAGTTGCCGTCCTCCCCGAATGAATCGACCTTCTTCACATGCAGGAAGAAGAAATCGTATTTACCGTAATTCCGTTTCAGGAAATCTATTTCATCCTCTACGCTGCCTTCAAGCGCTGGCGCATACATGCCTACAAGTTTTGCAAGCCCCCGGTACATGGGATATGTTGCGATTGCCAGTGCATTCAACCCGAAGGCCTCCTCGAACGAGGGGATATTGGGCCTGCCCGAAAAGCCCCTCGTTAAAATAAAATTCGCCTTTTCCTCGTTCTCCAGAACTTCATGCGCCATGCTTATCAATTTCTCTGCAACCCCGGCTACTTTTTCAGCGTTTTTTGTGAGCGGCGCCGGCGGCAGGGGGGCCTTGCCTTCTTTTTGAGGATCCGTATCGGGTATAGCCGCTGCATCAGGCTCAAGCGCCTCGGGGAAACGAATCAGGATCGCAAGCCTGTGCTCCATTCCCGGAGCAAAGGTCACTTCTGCGCCATCGATTTTGTTTATCTCTTTTTGGAGCCTCTCAGTAAGCTTCCTGCTCTGGTCGGTCGGAATCCTTCCTGCTCTCCTGTCAGTAATAAAGCCGTCTTTTATGGTCGCGTAATTACACCTGATCGCGACATCCGTTTCCCTGACCTCAAGACCGAGGCCGAGCGCCTCAAGAATTCCCCTCCCGATCTGGCATTCCAGGGGATCATAGCCGAACAATCCGAGATGTCCGGGGCCGCTGCCCGGTGTTATGCCGGCTGCGACCGGTATGTGCAGGCCGCATGCGGAATCCAGTGCAAGCGCATCGAGATTCGGCGTGGACGCTGTCTCAAGCTCGGTCTTGCCGTTAACCGGAAGCCCGCCGACCCCGTCAAGAACTACGAGCACTATCTTCGAGTCGTTTCTCTGTATCAAAGGCTTTACAATTTTTTGCATAGCAGACTCCTTGAAGAGTGGGAATCTAATTATGATAATGCAAGCATCGGCCTTTTGGCAACTTAAGATGCCTGAAAATATTATACAATTGAAGCAAGAGAAAACCAGCCGGAATTTAGTTGAACATCCCTGTAAATATCTGAAAACTTGACGACCGGGTAAGATTTCTTGTATTGTATTTATTCAGTTTATCTTTGCATGCGGGCCGTTAGCTCAGTTGGTAGAGCAGCTGACTCTTAATCAGCGGGTCGCAGGTTCGAATCCTGCACGGCTCACCATAAAAAATCAAGAGGTTTGGGGATATCCCCAGCCTCTTTTTTTATTGGTAAGCCTCCCAACGACAGGCTCTCTATGAAGCGACAATTATAATGAATATCCGATTATCGCTTTCCTGGAGGTATCCTCCGAAGTAATCCCCCATGCCATTTTAAGGAAACTACTGTGCTGGCCATTTCCTGGCATGATGCAGAACTCTTAAAATCTGAATGGCAGGAACTTTGATACGGTATACCACGATGAAGGGAGTGCCTGACACAACAAGTTCTTTTGTTCCCGCTGCACGTCCCGGCCTTCCCATATTGGGATATTCTCTTAAATACTCTACTGCTTCCTTTACCCTCTCGGACATCCTCTCTGCTGCTTGAGGGTTATCCCGGGAAATAAAATCCCCGGCCTCTTTGAGATCGCCGAGCGCCGGGCGAGCCCACTCAAGATGCACGCTTGCCCCATTTTTTCAATTCGGCAAGAGCCTCTTCATGACTGACAACATCTCCCTTGTCTGCTGCCTCAATACCTTCTTTGATTGCCTGAAGGTGCCATTCCTGTACTGTTAAAAATTCTTCGATAGCCTGAGATGCCAAAGAAGATTTCGATTGATGAACGCTTTTCGATAGGGTCTCCAGCCTCTTGGCCAAATCCCCTCTTATCGTCAAAGTTGCTCCCATATGGTTCACCTGCTTTCGTAAAACTTGATTTCATTATACCATAAAGCCGGTGTCATAAAATCGTCATAAAACTATGACGGAAACAGGCTAATGTTGATAAATCATGAACAACTGTTTACATTGATAAGTGGTTGCTTCTGCTTCATTATTCCGGTATTTTCAAACCTTTTGGCCCAGGAATAAAGACTTCTCTTAATCAGCGGGTCGCAGGTTCGAATCCTGCACGGCTCACCAGTTTTTTTCTGAAAAGGATTATCCATTCCGGAAAGCCTGATATTAAATCTTTGAAACCATCAGCAGGTCCTTTATCGCCATCTGTGGGGTGTGGGCCGATCGATGTATTCTCTGCGGTTCAGCGGCATAGGGTGCGTGTCCTGCCTGGTTCATCAGCCTTTCTATCGCTCAGCGACCGAAAGTCTTCTCTTTGAAAGGACAGCTCAAATTCCCCCGAAAAAAATTCCTTGATTAAAGATGTTATAATAGGTGATTATAAAATCCCACATTTGTTAAAACATTTTAGGGATAAAGAGCGCAGACATTTGATATAGCATATTCTCATTTCCGGTTTGTGGCTCAGATTTTCAGGGAGTATTTTGGGTTCAGAATCAGCATTAAAACCGATTA
>JAMCVZ010000065.1 GCA_023476565.1 Nitrospirota bacterium | reverse complement strand
CCGTTCCTTGTTATAATGCCCGTGATATCCCCGTTCCCGGTCACCACCAGCCTGCCCTTGTCCTCATTGATCATCTGTTCCAGGGCCTTCATTGCATCGCTGTCTTCGGATATCTCCCATTTCCTGCTGTAGGGGATAAGGATTTCGGATATTTTTTTATCTTTCCACCTGTCCCGCGGCACATCCTTTATCTCTTTCATGGTCACAAAACCGAGGAGCTTGCTGTCTTCGATAACAGGGAATCCGCCGTACCCGTAGTGCAGGAAAAAGTCATTCACGACCTCGCCGACGGTCATGCCCGGAGAAACGCTCACGATATCCCTAACCATAATATTTTTGACCTTTATATCTTTCAGCACTTCCTGAAGGCTTGCCTGCTGATAGCTCGCCTGTGCCGCGGTATAGAGAAACCACCCTATCAGCATCAGCCACAGGCCGCCGGAAAGCCCGATGAATATGGAAAACAGTCCGAAAATTATAAAAACCAGAGCGATCTTCTGTCCATAGCCGGACGCCTTTCGCGTGGCATAAAAATAATCATTTGTCCTGTGCCACAAGAAAGCCCGGACAACACGCCCCCCGTCCATGGGGAATCCGGGGATCAGATTAAAAATACCGAGTATGAGGTTTAATTGGGCAAGGTATACAAAGAGGGCCCGCAGGACTTCGCCTGTCAGCAGGCTGTAGATTGCATAAAAGACGACTGACAGGAAGATGCTTGACAGGGGCCCTGCAACAGCCATTTTAAACTCAACTTTCGGATTGGGCGGCTCCCCCGTTATCTGCGAGACCCCTCCGAAAATAAACAGGGTAATACTGGATATGGGCAGTTTGTACTTCAGGGCGACAAAGGAATGAGCCAGCTCATGGAACGCGACCGATACAAAAAGCATCAGTGCGGCCACGGCGCCGCTTATCCAGTAGGACCCGGCGGGCATGAAGGGTGCGGCTTTCGGAAAGTACAATGTGGATAAAGACCATGTTATCAATCCAAAAATGATGAGCCATGAGAAATGGACCCTTATCGGGATTCCCATGATAGTCGCTATTTTCAGCGAACCGGATTGCAAAGGGGTACTCATAAATCACCTCCCCCGTTCAGGGGACTGTCCCTATTTACGGACGAAGCAGCAGCGGAGTCGTAGAATAGGGACTGTCCCCTGAGGTTGCAAGAACAAGTTTGACAGTCCAATAGTGCCGTATAGATAAATTATATCTCAAACCCGGGCATAAAGGGGCAAAGGGGCCGGAGGGTTATAATTTCCCTTTTGTTGTCGGCAGGCCCTTTCTCTTCCGGTCTATGGACACGGCCTCCTGCAATGCCCTTCCGAAGGCCTTGAATACCGCCTCAAAGACGTGGTGCAGGTCTCTTCCATACTCGACTATGATATGAAGGTTCATCATCGAGTGATTGGTGACCGATCTGAAAAAGTCCTCAAAGAGGGAGTACTCGAACCCGCCCGCCGCACCTTTGGGCGGCTTCATCTTATAGACAAGATAAGGCCTGCCGCTGAGGTCGATTACAACGCGGGCAAGGCTCTCGTCCATCGGGATTGTTGCCGTACCGTATCTTTTTATTCCCTTCTTCTCGCCCAGCGCCTTTTTGAGCGCCTCGCCTAGTGCTATGCCGAGGTCTTCCATCAGGTGATGATAATCGATCTCTATGTCTCCCGTTGCCCTGACTTTGAGGTCCATCAGCCCATGGAAGGAAAAGAGGTTGAGCATGTGGTCCAGAAATGGTATGGAGGTTTTTATATCATAATTCCCTTTCCCGTCGAGATTCATTTCGATAGATATATCCGTTTCTTTGGTCTTTCTTTTCAGCGCTGCAGTCCTCATCGTTTTCCTCCCGTTGTTTTTTTCGTACTACTTAAGATTTAAGTCTTTAATATTATTGCCTCTTTCGAGGTTTATATTATTATACGGGGGAATTAATGTCAATCAGAGGTGATCGGGCGTTCTTTTCGGACAAAATTGATCGTTTTTCCTGCTGGATTTTTTCTTGACAGATAATTTGGCGACTTGCTAAAGTATAAAATACACTGACTAAAACCTCAAAATCTCAATAGAGAGAGGAGTGATAAATAGATAGATGCCCTCTGTAAAAGTAAAAGATATCGATTCGTTCGAATCCGCCCTTAAGCAGTTCAAGAAGCAATGCGAACGGGATGGGATACTGTCGGATATAAAAAAGAGGGAGCATTACGAGAAGCCGAGCATCAAGAAGAAGAAAAAAATCCTGGCTGCTCGTAAAAAAGCTGCCAAACGCGTGAGGACCTTTTCACCAAGGTAACATTACCTCCTCTCAAAGGTAATTGTCCTGTTAAGATTTCCGGATTGCAAAAATTATATCAGAGAGTTTGATGAATACTATCTCCCATAGTTTGGACGCAGCGCTCAAAGAGGCTTTGAAAGCGCGTGATGAGCTGAGACTTTCGGTCATCAGGATGATCAAAGCCTCTCTGAAAAACAAAGAAATAGAAAAAATGGGAACGCTCGCGGATGATGATGTGACCTCTGTTTTATCTACAATGGCAAAACAGAGGCGAGAGTCCATCGAGCAATTCACTTCAGCGGGCAGAAACGATCTCGCTGAAAAAGAAAAAAAGGAACTGGAAGTAATCCAATCATACCTTCCGGCACATCTACCCACCTTAATATGGTAATCTGATACAACGGGCAGAACCCTTATCCCCGTTAAGCATTATAATGAAAAGGTGACAGGTGATATGAGGTCAGACCATCTCGTCGAAGAGATAAAATCAAAAATAGACATAGTTGACCTGATTGCCGAGCATGTGGAGCTCAAGCGGTCAGGGCAAAACTATAAAGGCCTCTGCCCCTTCCATTCTGAAAAAACACCGTCTTTTATGGTCAATCCGTCAAAACAGATCTTTCATTGTTTCGGCTGCAATAAAGGCGGGGACATATTCACCTTTCTGATTGATTATGAGAAAATGACCTTTCAGGAGGCCATATCATACCTCGCCGGCAAGGCGGGATTGAGGATCGAGAATTTCAAAGAGGATTCGAAAATCAACAAAGGCCTGAAAGAGAGTTTGCTTGCAATGTATAAAGAAGCGTCGGGTTTCTTTACAGCCCGGCTAAAAGATTCCGAACGTGCCACCTCTTATATAACCGGGAGAGGCCTGAGCAGCGAAACCATAGAAAAGTTCTCCCTGGGGTACAGCAGGAACGAAAGAGACGCTCTGTTCAGCCACCTGAAAAGGAAAGGCTTCCCGCTGGAGCACATAAAGGCCTCGGGCCTTGTTTATTTTGGAGAATCAGCCTCGGGCGGAGGTCCCCACGACTTTTTCAGGGACCGGCTCATGTTCCCTATTTTCGATATGCAGGGGAGGATTATAGCCTTCGGCGGGAGGACGCTCTCATCGTCGAAAAGTGTCCCGAAATATATTAATTCCCCTGACAGCATTCTATTCAAAAAAGGGGAATCGTGCTATGGAATAAATATTGCAAAGAGTTTTATACCCGGCAAGGGTTATTCCATCATTGTGGAGGGGTATCTGGATTCCATTATGTGCCACCAGTACGGTTTCGGCAATACAATAGCCCCCCTGGGAACCGCCCTCACCGCCGGACACCTTAAGAAGCTGCGGAGGTTTTCCGATAAAGTACTCCTGCTGTTCGACGGGGATTCCGCCGGAACAACTGCGGCAAAGAGGTCCCTTGAGCTCATCTATGCCGAGGGCATGGTATCCAAGGTCCTTATGCTTCCCCAGGGCGAGGACCCCGACACTTTTCTGAGGAAGCACGGAGGAGAGCATTTCAGGAAGTATATGGGCAAGGCGATTTCGCCGGTTGAGTTCATAGTGAAGGTATACGGCAAGAACAAGTTGGACGGGGTCAGGCACCTGCTGTCAATCCTGCAGGCCTGTCCCGATCCGCTGCAAAGGGACGAGACCTTGAGGGAGTTATCAAGCTGGTCGGCGATAGATGAGCTTACGCTGCGGCAGGAGCTGAAGAACCTACGCGCAAAACCGGCGTCAAAAGATAATCATACCTATCTGGAGCGAATAAGTGAAAAAAAAATAAGCAGAGAGGAGCAAACGCTCCTGAGCATTATTTTTTCAATGCCCGAGAAAAGCTCTTACATCTTAAACAACCTCGACCCCCGGGGCATGGGCGATTACGCCATGCGCGGGCTCTTTGAGAAGATGAAGACGCTTATAACCGGGGGCAGGAGCGGCAATCCGTCCGGAAAAGATCTCATGGACGTATGCAGCAGCGAAGAACAAAAGCTCATAACGCGTTTCTCGGTCAATTCCGATATTGATGAGGAGCATGTTGATGAAATCATTGAAGGCTGCTTGAGAGCATTTACCATGAAAGAGCTCGAACGGCGGATCAAAACGGCAGGCGATGCGGGGGATATAGAGCTCCTGCACTCGCTGCTTGCAGAAAAAAAGAGAATGCTGCCTAAAAGGCGCCCATAAGATTCAACAGGAAATTTTAATGGGACCGAAAAACCGGCTTTTCCAGGAACACTCCACACACATGAGAAGAGAAAGGAGGGAACATTGAAGGAAACGTTCAACATTTACGAAGAGGGATTCAACAAACATGATTCGGACTTCTCCGGCAACAGCCTTGAAGACATAACCGCCATTGAGACCACGGAGCCGATAGATTCCGAGATTATAAAAGAATCCATTGAACAGGAATATGATCCCTTAAAGGCATACCTGAAGGGGATAAGCCTGATACCGCTCCTCACCAAGGACGGGGAGGTGGAGGTTGCAAAGCAGATAGAGGAATGCAAACTGAAAATAGGCAGCGCGCTGTTCACCATTCCTTTCGTTCTGAACAAACTTATAACTTTGGGAAAACTTGTGCAAAGGGGGGAGGCCCCCCTGACAGAACTCATCCAGGATGGGGAGGAACTAACCGATGAGGACCTTTTGGCAGAGAGGAAACGATTCATAAAGACTACGGAAGCGATAAGCACCATACTGACAAAAAGAAAAAAGCTCCTGAAGGACGGGGGCCTCTGCGTCGAGGGCAAGATACCTTCAGCCCGCAAGAACATGCTCATAGCCAAACTGCTTCAGACCAACAAGGACCGGATACTCCGGAAAGTGATGGAGCTGAACCTTAAAGAGGACGTTATCAACGCATTTTCAGAGGAATTGAAAAAGCTCAACGGCCATCTCGAATTCTTTCACCTGAATCTCCGCAAGGCAGACAAGTCAAAAAGCAGAAACGCTGAATATAAAAAATACAGGGATGAGATAAAGCTCATGGAGACCAACCTCGGGCTGCGGACCTCCGGGATAAAAAAGATCGTGAAAGAGCTGGGCAAGGCGGAAACAGAGGTCGGCAGCGCCAAGGAGCAGTTGATCGAATCCAACCTCAGGCTGGTCATAAGCATCGCTAAAAGATATATCGGGAAAGGGCTGACCCTCGGCGATCTCATCCAGGAAGGCAATATAGGCCTCATGAGAGCGGTTGATAAATTCGAATATAAAAGGGGCTACAAGTTCAGCACTTACGCAACGTGGTGGATACGGCAGGCGATCAGCAGGGCCATAGCGGACCAGTCAAGGATCATAAGAATTCCCGTGCATATGATAGAGAACATAAACAAGATAAACAAGGTAATAAAGGAGCTCGTCCAGGAATTCGGCGTCGAGCCCGGTCCTGAAGAGATAGCGAAACGGTCGAAGATACCGCTCGACAAGGTCAAGAACATCCTGAAAATATCAAAAGAGCCCATATCCATTGAGACCCCGATCGGCGAGGAAGACGACACCATGCTGAAAGATTTCATAGAAGACAAATCGAATCTCTCGCCGCTGGATGCCGTCATACAGCATGACCTGAAGACGCATATCGAAAAAATACTCTGCACGCTGTCTCCGAAAGAGGAAATGGTGATAAGAAAAAGGTTCGGGATAGGCGAGGAAAACCCGCACACCCTGGAAGAGGTGGGCCAGGCTTTTGACGTGACCCGGGAGCGCATCAGGCAGATACAGGTGAAGGCAATAAGGAAACTGAAACACCCGTCGAGAAGCAAGTGGCTCAGGGATTTTTTAGGAAGTCCTTGACCTAAAAGCCTCAAAACATTTAAAATGTTGGATTCAATCTGTTTCAGGCGGAACAAAGGAATTCAAAGTAGTTTTTAAACTTTAACTCTTGAACTTTGAATTCTTATTGTCCGGGCCCATAGCTCAGTTGGTAGAGCTACCGGCTCATAACCGGTTGGTCCCAGGTTCGAGTCCTGGTGGGCCCACCAACTCAGTTCACCGTTGAGCGTTGACTGTCGTCGGGACAGCGGCTATCAACCATGAACAGTTGATGACGAACTATCTTGGAGAGTATTGAGTGAACGAACAGCTAAGGCTTCTCACAAAATTGCAAGAGCTCGATTCCGTTATCCTTGCCGCACGCATGAGAATAGACGCCATACCGTCCCAGATCTCCTCGCAGGAAGGCCCCCTGAAAAACGCCGAGGCAGCCTATGAAACCGCAAAACAGAACCATGCGGCCCTTGAGAAAAAGAAAAAGGACAGGGAGCGGGACATTGAGGACATAAGCGAGAAGATCAAAAAGCTCAAGCAAAGGACCTCCGAGGTCAAGACCAATAAGGAGTACCAGGCGCATCTCAAGGAAATAGAGGCGGCTGAAAGGGACATTAAGGCTTCAGAGGACGAATTGCTGTCTATAATGGAATCCCTGGAGGAATCGGCAAAACGACTGAAAGCCGAGAGCGGCCGCATTAACGAGGAAAGAGCGAAGATAGAGGTGGTGAAGGGAGAGCTTGGGGAAGAGGTCGCCCGGCATGAGCAGGAGTTGAAGGGGCTCAAGGGAGAAAGAAAAAAGATCGTCGATAAAATAGAAAGTGACCTATACACCCAGTACATGAATCTCATGAAGGCCAACCGCGGCCTTGCTGTAGTTGAGGCCAGAAACGAGATATGCCAGGGATGCAATATCCATATTCCCCCGCAGCTTTTCGTTGAGCTCAAGAAAAACGATGAAATCATGCATTGCCCCCAATGCAGAAGAATACTGTATTATGTCCCCCCTGAGAGCGATGCCCGGCAACAGGCGGCGAAAAGCCAGGAAACTGCTGCCGCACGAGAATCAGACTAACGCAGCACCCGGTTTTTCGAGAAGGCACAGTTTCAAAACAAAAAAATATCCATACTTTGAATATGCATTAAAAATATTTTATTGCTTATAATTTATTCTTATGGTAATATATTTTGACATATGGCGATGGAAGATCACAAATTAAAAGTTTTCTGTACTGTAGCCGAGACAAAGAGCTTCTCAAAGACCTCTGAAATCATCCACCTGACCCAGCCTGCGGTCAGCCTGCAGATCCAGGCCCTCGAGGAACTCTACGAGACAAAGCTCTTCGACAGGTCAAGCAATTCCATCAGTCTTACCCCCGCAGGAGAGGTTCTTTACAGATACTCAAAGGATATCCTTGCCCTGTACGCCGAACTCGAAAAGGAAATCGGCAAAATAACAGGGCTTATCAAGGGGAGCATAACAATCGGTGCAAGCACGACTCTGGGGAATTACGTCCTCCCCAGCATCATAGTCGATTTCAAAAAGAACCATCCGAAAATAAAGATCAATGTCCTTATCGGCAATACCAAGAGGGTACTGGACCTCCTCAACTCAGGCGTAATCGATCTGGGTCTTGTGGAAGGGGAGACGGCCAGACACAAGATAAAAGTAGAATCTCTGATTACCGACGAACTCGCCCTCATTGTGCCGCCGTTCCATCCATGGGCTAAAAAGAAGGTCATATCAGTCCTTGAGATACCCAAGGAGCCCTTCATTATGAGAGAGGAGGGTTCGGGCACAAGGCAGATGATAGAAAAGTACCTCGCGGCCCATGGGATCAAGATCAGCGATATGCGCATAGCCCTCGTCCTCGGCGGTACAGAGTCCATAAAAGAGGCCGTTGAAGGCGGGATCGGGATATCCATAGTCTCACGGTGGGCGGCAAGAAAAGAGATCAGGTACGGCAGCCTGAAACTGATAACGCCGAAAGAAGAAAAAATGCTCAGGGATTTCTCCCTGGTAATGCCGCGGAATGCCGTTGTCTCACACGCAGTTGATGAGTTCCTCTCTTTTATAAAATCATACCCTTACGAAGACTTGTTATCCGACGGCAAAGGGCAGTAGTCCTTTACCGCGTCGAGCCAGGCGAACGCCCTGTTCTTGTCTTCCATCACCTTTAATCTTTCGTCCGCTCTATTGTTGCCTTTGAGCATGGAAAAGAGGAGATTGAAATTATCGATATGCCCCTTCACCCTGCTTTCAGCATATTCCGCCGCCCTCCCTTTTTCCATTAAAAAAAACCAGTCACTGGCCTGGGCGAGCAGCATCTCCCTTTCCGCCTGATTGACTACTCTCCGGATTCTCGTATCAGCTTTCAGCCCCGCCACCCCTCTGCACTTTCCCTTCAACATTTCAGCCATCCTCTCCGCTGTCCTGTGAAGATGCCTGTAAAGGTAGTGGTTTCTCTTGCCTATCCACACTGCACTATATCCCCCCTCCCCCCAACTGGACGGCGCGAGCCGCACAGGGGGCCCGGGAACTCCCTTTTTAAAATGTGCACTGAGATATGCGCCAGGGGTCGTAATATTAAACGATTTATCCGCCGGCATGCTCCTCAACACCGCATCAAGCCAGTCTGTCCCCTCAAACCACCAGTGCCCGAAAAGTTCGGCATCAAACGCAGAAAAGACCACCGGACAGGAGATGAATTCGGAGAGACGGTCTAAATCTGATCTCCTGCCCTGTATAAAATGCGCGGCATGCCCGGATGCCCTGCCCATAGCCATTGCCCTGTCATACGGCGACTTCTCTTCAGACTTGCCGGTAATCCTGTAATACTTCATACCGGTAAATGCCTTGATTTCATTTAAACGGGTGAACTTACCTGTATAATCCGGGGGGAGATCAAACCCGATATCCCGGTAAAAGTCTCTGTAAAAAGGGTCCCCGGGATATCCGCTCGACGCGCACCACACCTGTCTCGAAGACTTGAAGTCCCTTCCGAACACGGCCAGTCCGGAAGGCGACAGGACAGGCCGGTAAATGCCGGAGCGCGGCCCCGGTTTGCCGTGAAGCAATCCGTGTGATTCAAGAAAAAAGTATTTTATGCGCGCGTCCTTCAGAAACGAGTCAAGCCCATTGAAATATCCGCACTCAGGCAGCCAGAACCCTGCCGGAGGCTTCCCGAAATTACGGATATAGCTCCTGATCCCGACCTCTATCTGTCTTTTTACAGTTTCCGGACAGTGGGCGAAAGCAGGAAGGAACGCATGGGTGGCAGACGTTGCCGTGATCTCGATGTGCCCCTCATCCTGAAGCCTCCTGAACGGGGAGATCAAATCCTGCCTGTACCGTTCGAGATATAACCGCCGCGCCTCTTTGAATTTCCCGTTGTACAGAACTGCAACCGGCTCGAAAGGCGACTTCCTGGTCCTCATCCTCTCGTGCTCGGAAAGCTCGATGAGATTATCCATATACCTGACAAATCTGCTCCTGAGCAGCTCATCATTGAGCATTTCCATCAGGGTCGGGCT
>JAMCVZ010000039.1 GCA_023476565.1 Nitrospirota bacterium | reverse complement strand
AAATTTGATAATATTATTACTTGCTTACCTCGCGATGGAGGGGTGGCCGAGCGGTTTAAGGCGACGGTCTTGAAAATCGTTGTAGGATTATATCCTACCGTGAGTTCGAATCTCACCCCCTCCGTTTGTTTTTTCAAGGTAATTTGTCATTTGCCGCGTTCAGTCCCCGTTCTGTTAAGGATATCTTTGACCTTTCCACGTCTATTCACTATATGACGGAGTTTTTTTGTATTGGCGTGAAAGTATTTCAAAGTGCTCCTTATGTCCGAATGGCGCATAAGGGCCATAGCTTCAAGCTGCGTTGCCCCGCTCTCTACGATCTGAGTGCAGAAAGAGTGCCGCGTGGCGTCCTTAAGGTGAATCTCCCCTTTGCATCCGCTATGCTCATTCCAGGCGACCTGAAGCGTCCTGGGCCTGTATCCCCTGCCGGTCCTCGGATTGACGAACAGCGGAAGATTACCAGCTCGGCTGCCGATGTGTTTGCGAGCAATATCGAGAGCTCGATCACTCAAGGGTATGGGCTTCTTGTTTTTCCCTTTTGTAGAGAACTTTAGCACATGTCCTGAATAAGTGCGCTGAATGGTAGCCTCATGCCTTGACAAGGATATGTCGGATATCCAAAGGGCACAGAGTTCTCCGGGGCGCAGGCCGGTTTCCATCATGAATTCTATAGAGTCTGCAAATTCCTCGGGGAACCTACTTAAAATAGTCTGCTGGTCCTCGTATTCAGTGACCTTTACAACTACGGTATCATCTCCATCAATCTCCGGAATGATGGGAATTTCTTTTATGATTTTAGCATTGTTTTTTAGCCACACAAGGAATATGTGAAAAATTGCAAGTATGTTCCGTTTTGTCTTGAGCGATAGATTTTTCTCGCGGATCACGTCTTTAAAATCCCTTAGCTTCTTATCGTCGATCTCTTGTACGTCGGTTCCTTTGAAGAATGGATAGAAATGGTTATTGTTGTAGCTTTTATAGAGTCGTATTGTTCCCGCTGCAAGCTCATCTGCTGCATAATCGGCTTCTCTCTGGCGTAGCCATGCATCTATTTGGACGCTGAATTGGCGCTCTGCAATTTTCCCTTCTTTCCAACCAGAGGGGGCAAATGTTCCTTCGTCAATTTGAGTGCGGATAACATTTAATTGTCTCTCGGCACGATCAAAATCAAGGGGCCTTCCGTCGGGCTTATACTTCCAGAAACGCCAATGCCTCTTATTGAAATAGACAGAGATATAGCACTTATATTCTCCGCAATGAGGGCAGACAGAAGTCGTACGCCTTCCCTCGCACTTGGCACATCTAATATGCCCAGCCATAGACAAGCCCCCAACAAAAGGATTCCGGGGATTATGGCTTATGTTTGCGGCAGAGGTCAAGGCAAGGCGATCCATGAAGTAGTCATCCCTCCCTATTTCCCGAAATTCGTAACATCGACTGGTTTGCGCTTCCCAGGGTTTTTACCCCAGTCGCTCATAGACTTCTCGGCTCTTTTTCTGACTTCATCATCATTGGATGAGGTTATTGGCTTATCCTTGCATTGTGTAAGAAGAGCCAAAGAAAGGACACTCGCAACCAGAAAAATCATTTTCTTTTTCATTGCAGCTCCCTTATGATATAAAAATGATATAAAATAAATTTTAATAAGATTAGGGAAAATATTAAACAAATCTCTGTAAAAAGTCAAATATCCCATTAACAACGTTAACAACCATGCTTTCGATACATCTATCATTCCGGAGGCCTCTGCAGCGACCCCGGGAATGCTACATCTATCGAGACCGCGGATAGGTCCTCAGCTCCCTGGACGCTATATCTATCACCCTGAGCGCCCGGAGCAAGAAGGCAAAATTATTCGATTTTTGTAAGTGCGTCTTCTTTAACCCAGTACAGTTTTCCATCAGGAAGTTTTATTCTAATCCTGGACCAACTATGTGCAAAAGCGACAACCTCCACAATTGTTCCCCCCTTAGTCAAAATAATCTCTCCATTCTTCAGCATAGTCTGAAGAGCAGAAAGGTTGTTTTGTTCTTTATATCCGATAGCTTCAGTAAGCTTGTCAGGATTAACCGCTGCTATGTAGCCGTCCTTAGTAATGCGCTTATCAACTTCTTCCGGATTGTCGTAATATGCAGATACAGCGATTGGGACAAGTAAGGCAAAAAGGATGAGAGTGAAGATAAAACGCTTTTGCTTCATTGCTGCCTCCTCGAAAGAAATTATTTGCACTGCTCTGCCGCAATAGGCCTATTTTATACCAGGAACAGCAAACTGTATCAGGCTTTTTATATGCCCCCTAATTACTGATAATTGAGAGTTGCTTTCTGTGTATTTATGTACAAGCTCCTCTACATCCCTCTTATGCTTAAGAGTCTGCTCTTGAACGTCCATATCGAAGAGCTCCGTTGTCCAGAATTGGCCTCTACACTTCGGACAATGGCGCTCTCTGGCAACGCTTCTGCCATTTGCCAGGGTCCTTTTTGTCTGCAACTCGCTTGGTTTTTTGCATTTAGGGCATTTCATCTATGTCCTCCATGTCATCAATAATCATTCATATCTTCCGGTTTTTTCATATCAAATGACTCCCTTTTCTGCTAGCAGCATTTTTATGTATGAAGATATAGACACTCCCCGAAGCTTTCCTATGAAATCATCGAGGCGCGCTTTTTCCTCGGGAGTAAAATACACCGTTACCTGTGATGTTGCTTTCTGCTCTTTCTTCTGTCTGCCTTTGTGCTTTGCTTTCAATTCAGCGTTTTTTACCATATCCGCACCCTTGCCGATTTCCTTTATCTTTTTATCATCCATAGGAACATCTTTGAATAAGTTTTTCGCCATTTTAATAGCCTCCCTTAAAACGCTTACGGTAAGATTAAAATAATCTTACTAAAAAAGTAAAATAAGCTTAAAACGCAATTACTGATTTTATGTCCTTCACGAGGCTTTGGAGCTCCTCCCCGGCCTTGCTGCCTGCCTTGAGTTCTTCTACGCTTTTCCCCTGGCCATATGCTCTTTTATAATCCGTCCGGGCGTGGAGTACGCTTTCGAGAAGGTCAAACCACTTACTATTAGCAACGATATATTCTTTCAGCTCACCGATTGCGCCTTGGCTACGAGGGTCCGCATTATTGATAATGACGTTTGACCGCAAGCTTATATCACTCCTGCCGGAAGATTGCTGCAATTTTGTTGTGACATTTTCGAGAATCGATGAAAATTTTTTGAGCCCGAATATTTCTATTTGTGCAGGTCCCACGGGAGTAAGGATGATATCAGAAAGATAAAGGCTGGTACGATTAATCTCATTGTCGTACCCTCCTGAATCTATAATAAGCGTTTTCTCGCCGTTGTAGCTCCCCACGATCTCTTTCAACTCGTCAACGGTGTCCGCCGTATGGACCGCGATTTTCCCTAATCCGGAGTCCTCACGGAGCCTTGAGAAAAGCAAGCAACTGTGCTGGCTGTCCAGGTCGAGAATATCCCCTTTCATGGCAACCGCTAAATTGGTGGCAAGAGTGCTTTTCCCTACCCCTCCCTTCTGGTGTGCGATATTAATTATCATCCGCCTTCCTCCTGGTGGCCGTACTTTTTTAATAAGCTTAAAGTAAGATTAAAATACGCTTATAAAAAAAAATTGTCAAGGTTAAAATAACATTATAAAACTGTATCGTACGATACAGAAAGGGGAGGGCGGCTATTCGCCGTCCTCCAGGTCCTTGTCACAGTCTACGCATTTAATCCGGAGTCCTGGCTTCCCCCATACATTAAGTGAGCACCCCGGGCAGGTGTATTTGACTTTCGTCCACCGATTAGGGGCGAAAAAACCGCATGCCCCGGAATGACGGGAAAAGTTCAGGATGATCGCGGGAAGCTCGTTATTGAAGAGCGTTCCATTGAAATAATCGTACAGCCCCTGGTATGCCTCGAACTGCTCGCTGGTCGGTTTTTTAGTTGGCATTATAATAATCCTTTTAAACAGTTAAAATAAGATTATAAAACTCTTAAAATAAGAGTATAAACAGTACCCAGTTTCCACCTTCACGGTTTTTCCTCCTAACTCTTGAGGTCTCGCTATTTTTGGTGACATATTTTTTTCTCCTTTTTGCCTCTTAACTGTGCATTGCTTAACAACTGCAATTTTCCGGGCGTACCGCCCTTTCACTGAATTCCGAAGGGCGGTACGACTGGAAAATAAAAAAAGCAGCATCAAAGGGCAGGGGGGAGCGAAGCGAGCGCCGGCATATGAAAGAAAGATCGAGCGGCAAGGGACGTGACAGGAGCCCGTAGGGGACTGGCGCGGCACTTGATGAGCGAGACACCGAAAGTAGGCCCTTTGGGGCTGTGCCGTTATTCTTGTAGCCGTAAGAACTCGGGGTCCAGGGGATATATACCCTGATGCGTGCGGAGTGCAGCGGATCGCAAAGCGTACAGAGCGGAGCGGAGACGCGCATTCTGTTTATCGTCTCCACAATCCAGGACAAGAGGGGGGTAGGGTGGGGCATGGCCCGGCCTGGAGGGGAGTCGTCTCTGAAGAAGGATCTGTAGCGGCCCCGGGAACGATACATCTATCGAGGATCTGATCAGCTCCTCAGTTCCCTGGGCGCTATATTTATCACCTCGATGCTCCGGAGATCGGCGTGGACCGCGATACATCTATCACAAAGGAGCTGCCGGCGCCGACACCGGTCGGGATAAATCTATCATTCTCCGGTCCAGATGCGGGAAGGATCGCCCGGACCGAAAAGATGTATTTATCGAAGGCTCAACGAGACAGGCCGCGATTAAAAGAGCGGAGCGTCTTTTGGAGTTCAGGGGCCTGTAGCGCCTTCTCTAAGGTTTTTCCTATGTATTGAGCGTCCAGGTTGGAGGCTTTTCCCGAAAGCTCGGGGCTTGCAGCCTTAAGAGCTCTTGAGATTCTTTCTTTGCTGTATCCTTGCAAAATCATTTTCTTCGTTATTTCTATGTCTGCATCCGGTCCGGGCCAGTCCCGGCTATTTTTTAGAATCTCTTTTGCCTGATTCCTATACTCGCGCACCGGGTCGGGGTCTTTAATGTGGCCTGGTAGAAAAGGGGGCCTCTTCCCGACATTATGAATTGCCTCTATGCGGTTGATCTCCAGTTGAACAGTTATTCGTTTCTCAGGAGCACTTAAAGGTGCCATCACGGAAAGGATAACTTTTTTCATCTCGTCGTAATCAGCTCCAAAGCTCTTGACGGACGCATCTATCATCTTCTCTGGAGTAACCCTTTCCCAGTCAAGTTTATAGCCCGCCTTACGGGCAAGCGCACACATAAATGCGCGCTGTGCACGTCCGTTCCCCTCACGGAAAGGGTGAAGGGCATTTATTTCCCCGAGATAATAACCGGCCTTTTCCGCAAAAGCCTCGGCCTCAAGTCCGCGCAAGTAATTATCTTTTTTTAAACCCGAAAATATCTTTTCTGCATTAACGTCAATATACTTTGACAGGCAAAAGGTATGCGACTTCGCAATATCGACCGTACGGGACTTTCCGGCCCATTCGTAAATGTCCTGGAAGATATGACGGTGTATCTCTTTAAGGTGGTTGAAGTCGAATTTGCCTTTGATGGGATTGTCGTTTATTTCTATACTTCGGTAGTGGGTAAAATAACGCTCGTTTGCCTCAAGCAGCTTTTTGTCTTGAATGCCGAGCTTGTTTTTTAGAACGTCAGTACCTGGATAGACGTAAGGATCAGCGCCCAAGAGCCCTGCCTATACGAAAAGCTCCGGGCGCTCTTTCCTTAGCTGTTCAAGCTGCCGGAGCCTTCGATTACGCGCTTCTTCTGTGGTCAGCTCTCCACTCGCAATCAACTCGGACTCTTCAAGCTCTTCAGGAGTGAATACGAAGCCCTCAAGACGCATCGTTGCTATTGACTGCCTTACTGCCTCACGCATATCTCTTTTTACGGTTTCTGTAGGCTTCAAAGCTCTTGCGGTGCTCATTTGTTAATCTCCTTTCGGTTGACTATATTATAACATTTTCACTGTAGATACATCTATCATTCCTGAAGGAAGTTGCTGAGGAAAGACCCTTATCTACCAAGCCCGCGTGAAAGCTTTCTTTGCAATTCCGGGCATTATCCGCTCACTCAGTCCCTTCCTCTGGACAAGTGTGCTTTTACCGGCACCGTTTGGCCCAGCAATTACCCATAATTGAGGCTGGTCCATTAGCTGAGCTTTCTTATAACAATATCGTTTCCGTTCTCGTCAAGCCTTACGATCTCCCGCCGCCCGTCCGGGTATTTCTTAATTACCTGGCCGGGAAATGCGTCGTCGGAGATGTAAATAGCCCGGCCAGCTGCAAGAATGCGCTTTGCTTCCGCTCCATCATCGTATAGCTCTCGTCCCATTTGATCTACTTGTAGCTTTGCTCATTTAAATTCCTCCTCCTCTGGCTTAATTACTCATCTTATAACATTTTTGCTGAAGATAAATCTATCGTTCCGGAGGCCTCTGCAGCGACCCCGGGAATGCTACATCTATCGAGACCGCGGCCAAGCCTTCAGCTCCCTGGACGCTATATCTACAGACTTGTATTTCTGTCCCTCAATTATAATGTCCGTTAATTCAAGCGACACGTCCTCTATGTAAACATCCGTAACTCCCGCTTGAAAAATAACCATATCGATATCATTCAGAAACTGAGTAGCAGGCCCCTTCTCTGTAAAAACAATTCTTACCTTCATTGAACCACCTTCCTTCTCTTATTTATTTTTTTCTTTTCGGGTTTCCAATGCTTAGGAAAAGGCTTCTTTATATCAACACATGCGCTACAAAGGTCCAACTCGACCCAAAAGCACGGCTTGCCTGTTTTCTCGATGCATTGACTGCAATCATCATCCGTGCAACCGCATACCCTACATTTACGCTTTGCTTTCGGCATATATCCTCCTTGTCTCTTTAACATTTCTTTTTTGAACGGCTTTTTTTAAGATTCCGAAGCCCCGATTTTACTGGGGTTGCCTTTTTGCTTTTCAAAGGGGTTTTTGAGACGCTAAAAAGCGGCTTTTCATATTTGTGCCCGTCCCGGTCCAGGAGCCCGGCCTTGTAGTCCTTCAGGATCCTGCCGGCACTCGCCGGCGATATCCTCGCAGCCTTTGCAACCTTACGCACTGATTTCTTAGAATCCTGCTCGTATGCGTCGATCGCACGCTTTATCTCGATCGGTGCGAGTCCCCTTCTGCCTAACTTCTTACCCTTCGCCTTGGCGTTTACCAGTCCGGCCTTCACCCGCTCTCGTATAATATCACGCTCGAACTCTGCGAAAGCTCCTATAATGTGCGTCATAAGCCTTCCGGCGCTGGTGGTAAGGTCCAGATTATCTTTCAGCGATACAAAGGCGATATCGAGTTCCTGGAGCTCCTGGAGAGTATTTAAGAGGTCCCGAAGGGAACGGCTGAAACGGTCCAGTTTCCATACAAGCACAATATCGTGCCGGCGCTCTCTACTCGCCTTTACCAGCTCTTTGAATGCTGGCCGATCGGCCTTACTACCGGTCATGTGGTCCACGTACTCCCCGCTGATCGTCCAGTCTCGGGCCTGGGCGAAGGCCAGGAGATCCCGGAGCTGCATTTCCGGGTCCTGGCCCTTATCGGTAGTACTAACTCTTGCGTATATCGCGGCATTCATTTTTTTGCACCTTTCCTCTTTTGATATAGCTGATTCATTTCAATTTCTCGGGCAAACCAGTTCTCAAGAACTCGATATGCACAAGCATAGTCAATAGCGGACATCGTTTGTTTCGAGAAAAGTTCTCTAGCGCACATCCTTGCGCTTCTGTCCATTGCTTGCATAAATAAATCTACTTTATTATCATGCGTAGGCTCCAAAGCAACGCCATGCTTGCGGTCGCTGTGTAAAATCTCTCTCAGGTTTTCCGCCGCTTTCAAATAATGCTTTCGTGTAATCTCTCTTATATTCATATTTCACTCTCCTTATCTACAGCATCGAGTATATTCCGAGTTATTCCCCTAAGAAATGCTCTAATCCGCGCTCTGAGAGCTGTATGCCGAAATCTTGCTGCAACTCCTCGATGATTGCCCGGCGTCTCTCTAAGGGAATCGTCTTTCGTATAAGACTTTTCGACACGGCCCGCAGCAGCTCCGCGCGCTCAATCAGGGGCGCTGTAAACCCGAGGCCGGGGATATTCTTATACATGCCGTTTTCATAGCCTTGCGCGTCTTTACCCATTTTTAACCTCCTCTACAGGCCCATAACGCCGAGCATATCCCGATAGTGCTTCAAATACTCTCCCGCCGTCTATAAAAAATTCGTGCGCCT
The DNA here is from genome assembly GCA_023476565.1 of Nitrospirota bacterium. Classification (GTDB taxonomy): domain Bacteria; phylum Nitrospirota; class Thermodesulfovibrionia; order Thermodesulfovibrionales; family Dissulfurispiraceae; genus JAMCVZ01. Next base: position 30,622 of record JAMCVZ010000039.1, on the reverse strand, counting down.
CTTTCTGTGCAGTCCTTATAAGTAACATAACTTCTATGACTTGTCTAAAGTGTTCGGTTTCTATGCGTCCACATAAGAGCTGCATATCTGGCCGGTAGTCGTATCCGTTCCAGAGGCCACAGAGAAAATCGATTAAAGGCATGGTGCTACCGCCTTGGTGTCTGAAACATGCCCGTACAAGGCTTTCTAATGCGTTTGCACCTTCATTTTCTTTCCATTCGGGCCTGAGGTCTATTTTCATTTTAGAATGCCTCCTTTGTAGTATCTTTTACGAGTTCTTGAATTAGAGCTATCTTCCGATCATCGGGTAAACTGGCTTCACTGCACAGATACCGGATAATGCTCATTGTTTCATACATGCCGCGAAGCTTTGTTTTTAAGCCTTTAACTGCTTTGGAATCTGCTGCTGCGCTGCTTTTCTTTTTGTGTTTCACGGGGTCTCCTTTATCTTAAAAAGGAAGAAGCTCCTTTGCAGAAGCCTCTCCCTTACTGTTTACTTCTCAGCCTTTTCCTCTTTCTTCTTCTCTGCGAAGAACTCCACAGAATAGGCAGTTACAACCGCTGCAAACTACCTCCCCTTCTCCGGCGAATCCCATGATTCAACAGAAAAGGTTCCGCTTACTCCGATAAAATCCCCGCTGTTTACATGCGCCTCTACAAGGTCGGCCAGCTTACCGAAAGCCTTAACCTTTACCCATTCAGTAGACTTCTTACCTTTTTTGGTTTCATTCTGCGCAATGCTGAAATTGGCGACTTTTACGCCTCCAGGAATGGGTTTAACCTCCGGCTTTGATCCTACATTTCCTTCTACCTTTACCATTTTCTTTCTCCTTTACTGCTTTGTTTTGAGGCTCTGAAGAGCCTTTTTATTTGTGTAGTGCCTCTCAACTACAATTCCCCGGGCGAACCGCCCTTTCATAAATCCTGAAGGGCGGTTTGGCAGGGGAATGAAAAAAGCACGTAGACAAAGCCAGGCCTGAGAGTATCGAGGGCCGTAATATAGAAAGATGATCGAGCGGCAAGAGGCATGACAGGTTCCCGTAGGGGTTCTGGCGTGACTCTTGAAGAGCGAGACACCACAAGAAGGCTTTGGCAAGTGTGCCGTATGGCCGGTGATCCTGAAGAGGGGGGATACGGAAGGGATACATCCCTTGCGTGTTTTCCCCTGGGGGAAGTAGGAAAGGGGTGCCTGAGCAGGGATTTTTTGCCGTTTCTTTCCCGGTATCCCGGCACCCGGGGTTCTGTAAGATCCCGGCTGCAGTTTTTGTCTGCATAAGAAGCTTTTTAAGGGCAGGGTGCCACACAAGGCAAGGCTCGGCCCCAAAAAACAGCCTGAAGGCCTTTTTAAGCGTCATGGGATACAAGCCCGTAAGGGTCGAAACCGGGGAGTTTAAAGGGTTCGAGCTTTTGCCTGTAGCCCGGCCCGGAAGGGAGACGCCCTGATCATCTTTTATAAAATGCTTACTTTGCGTCTGCAATTCCCCGGGCCGTATAACAATCCAAATGACAAATCGCGTAGCCCTTCATATACATTTGGTAAAAAAGGCCTGCGGCTTCCGCCTCTAAATCGTCCGGTAAAGCAATATTTTTCCCCCTCGGCAAAAGAAACAAATCAAAATTACAGATATCCTTTTTCTCGGCATCGCGCCGGCACGTTAGATTCAAACCGTAGATAAGATTTCCATATAGAGAGATTTCCCACGGCTCCGCCTGCCAGGTAGCCGAATGCTCATGGCCCTTCAGGACTTCCATAGCTGCTTGTTCGATAACGTGATAATCAATCTCACCCTTTTTCTCGGGAAACCCTTCAAGAGCGCCCTTTAACAAATCCGACAACGCATGCACTTTCTCAATCTGTGTCATGTATGCCTGAATCTTAGACCTTTCCTCTGTAAAATAATCCGCGCAACAACAAACGAGACATGAATAGTCGAAAGCAGGCTTACAAAGCCCCTTAAACGAGCATGAGTAAGGATCGTCCCGCCTCTTTGCCCTCCAGTGAAGAAAATACCCTAGATCCATAAACTCTTTTTACTTATATTTCTGAGGGTACAAACTCATACACCTTCGGCTTTACAATAAGTATCAATTCTTCCTTGTCCTGTGTGCCGGCATAAGACTTTGTTAAATAGGTATCACCCGGCATTCCTACAGAATTCGTAGTTTTCTTGTCAAAGAAGAGCCCGCCGATAATGGCCGTCTGAGAGGGCGCTAACCTGAGCGTAAGGGATACGCTCTTTTCTGTTGTTTCCGGCTGTGAAAAAGTTCCAAGGTTTCCGGCATCGAGCTTGATAAACCGGGTAACACCCAGTACAGCGGCATCGAGGGACACCGTGACGGTTCCCTGTTCGCGGGAATAGTAGGGCCATATTTCCATTGTCACGCCGGAATCGGCAAATTTTGATGTTGCTGTGTTCTGCGCGCTGGCCGCTGTTGTGCTGAGTGCTGCAACCCCTACTTGGTCTATATAGGGCGTTTTTGTAAGAGACTTTATTTTCCCCTTCTTGCCGCTTAATGTTTCGACTCCTATGTTTTGAACTATATCAACTTTTCCGTAGCTCTCAATAAAGCTGAAAAACTGGGAAATGGAAAACCGGCTGCTCTCAAGAAACAGATTTATGCCGGTAGCGTTTCCCACGATACCAACGCCGCTTTTGAACGTTGATGAAGATGTTCCTGTAGTGGTGCTAGTTGTCGTGACCGTCGTGGTGGTCCCTGTAGTGGAAGAAGCATTTAAGCCAAAAGCACCGACTTTCTGGCGTCCATATGCCGCAAGAAATTTTGTCCAATCAACGCCTTTATTCTGGTTGCCTGTAAATGACAAATCAAGGATAACGATTTTCAGCGCAATCATTGACATATTGCCGCGCAAATCGTTGAGGAACGCCCTTATCCGTTGCTGGCCCTGGTAATCGGTTGTGTAGGTGATGCGGCTTGTTATCTCATCATATCCGATTTCCCTTGCTCCCATTTTCGATAAGTTGTCGCTTATCTCTTTCAAAAGGTCTTTATAGGAAGGGACCTGAAAACTGAAGGTATGCTTTTCACTGACGATAAGGGCATTATTCTTGTAATTCAAAAAATAGCCGGTGTGTTGTGAAAGAAGCTCCATAAGGTCTTTCAAGGAGCCTTTGAATTCGAGGCTTAACGTCCTTTTAAGGCTTTCCTTATACAGCGCTGAAGGCCCGCCTCCGCCCGTAGGAGTGTCCGTGTACTTGATAACCTCCTTTTCGCCTCCAGACCGGGAATCCTGAGCCTCGTTTTCAATGATGTAACTGCCGCCCCACTCGGCAGCAACAGCGCGTAGAATGGTACGCAAAGTTGCCCGATTAAACGATACTGACATCTGTTTGTCAAGCTCCTTTGGTATCGTTGTTTCATCAAGTGTAAAGGCCTTTGAGGGAACGGGAATACGTTCTATTGATGGCTCTGCGGCAAGTTTTTCCTGTTCCTCTATAATCTGCTTTTGTGTATCTGCCTGGTCATTGGGCTTTATAGCCGGCGCGCATCCTACGATAAGTAAAAATACTGCGGCTATAAGTAAAAAGAACTGCTTTTTTCTCATTTTGTTGTCTCCTTATTTTCCGGCATATCCGCTGTTGTTGATATCTGTTTTTTGTCCAGGACATAGAGAAGCAATGATTCATCCTGATACGCCCTTTTTATCGTGCTGTTAAAATATTTGTCAGCCTTCGGCCTTTGATCGGGGTACAAAAAGACGTACATACTCTGAGGAGTTGCGACGACATTAAACGGCCCGACTTCGGGCGTCTTGTAATACTCTCCTGCTTTCATTTTCTGCATATGGTGAGCCAGGACGCCTAGATCCTGGGTAAGTTCAAGGCGCTCTGTTTTAAGAGCCCGGATATCGGCTTTCAGGCCGTCCAGGGGCTTAGTCTCCACTTTCATTATCTCCAGCTCCTTTGCTGCTTTCTGGAGACTCGGCAGGTCTTTTAATCTTTCCTCGAATTCCGCTACTTTTTTTTTGAGCCGGTTGTTTTCAGTAGTCAGAAGTCCCTTTTCCTTGGCAAGCTCGGCAACCCGGCTTGATATATCTTTTTTGCCATAGCGGTCTGCAATTATTCTTTTAGCCTCGGCGCCGCAAAGGATTTTCGGATACTTGATAACGCATCCATTATCAAGTATTGAGCCGTCCGGGATGTGGAGCAGACGATCATCCATCTCATGGTCCACAAGAATAACATCGTCATTCACAATGCCGGATACAGACCACCTATCTTTATCGTCTTTTGGCACCCCTTTCTGGCCCAGGCCAGGCGGTGCAGGTACATAAACCGGATCGGCGGCTCCCTGAGGCATTTTCTGGGCTCCTGGAGCGCCTGGCCCTTCTCCGGGCCTTTGTATTTGCTTTTCTTTTTTAGGTGCCCGCGCCGCAACAAAAGGACTCTCTGCGGCAAATACCGAAAGTACTGAAAGTTGAATGCTTAAAACGATGGTAAGATAAAACCCGAACCTGAACAAATTTTTAGGTGACATATTGACTCCTTTTTATGTTATAGGCCGTTACTCAAAATATTTCTCATTAATACTTAATAATCCAGTTAACCACTAATGACGGCTGCATTACGTTATGCGCCGAGCCGCCGCCATTGTTTTGTATGGAGATGTTAGTGTACGCCCCTTGTATGGAGATACCGGTATAAGAATAACCGTTGTAAGTTGTATAGAAGGAATATCCGGCTCCTTCTGATAACCGGCCCAGGACTGTTTGGTTTGCTCCAATGTTATTTGCTCCCAAAATACCCCATCCGCCGTCACCCAAAATATGCGTATGCCCCGGGTCGTTTACTCCGTGGCCGTGCCCCGGGTCGTTTACTCCGTGGCTATGAGATGGCATTTCCGCAATCGATAACAGATGAGATTCTTCCCCGATCGTCTGGCCTATAACCCTGTTGGCGAGGCCAGGCCCTTGCCCAGCTCCTATCAGAGCCCTACCCCTGCCGTCAGGAAGCGTAAAAGTTGTTACGCCGTCGCCGGAGCCGCAAGCGCCTCCAATACATGCCGCTGCAAGTGATGGGTATGTCGCCCGCAGTACTGTAGCGCCATTGCAGGCAAGCCAGCCTGCAGGCGCTACGGCTCCGGAAAATGCTCTTATCTCGCCTGGGATCGCTGATGAAGATTGAGCCCCCTGCACATCGCTTTTATATATGTCGATGCATATGTCGTCGCCCTGACAAGTCGTATTGGTGTCATTGGTTTGGAATGCGCCGTCTGGCCCGGCGCTTATTATCCGTCCTATCATGGTGGAGTTGGGCGGCGCTGTAGTATTCTGCGAATAAAGCGGGTTGGCGTTTGCTGAGCCTAAATCCCAAGTGTAATATTTCAGCGCATGCCCCCACTCGTCTACTCCCTGAGCGACGATTGAAAGCGGTATTGTGTTCCCAGCCCCTTCTTTAAGCAGTTCCGGGTTGCCGTCGTTGTCTGTATCGACGGCGGTTGATGTAAGCAGGTTTTTTACTACATACATGCCCTGCTTTGTCATGTTTCGCTTGAAAAAGAAGCTCGCGGATTGAGAAGTGCTGATGATCTGCAAGGTCGTATAGACAAGCAAGGGGACAATGGCGATCACAGAAACAAGAAGAATATTGATAAAGCCTTTTTGTTTTCTGTGTAGTGATTTTAAGTTCATGGTCGGTTCCTTAAATGCCATTTACCTGGATAGCGATATCGAATCCACTACTCGCGCCCTCGCCTATTTGCACATAGGTATACTGCATTAGGTATGGCAGCGCGGCTATAGTATTCAAGAACTGATAAATCCCGGTAGAATTCTCAAGAAAGGCATCGCGCTGCAGAATGGTGTTGTCTGCGTTTATAATCACCTTATTTGCATCAATCGTTATCTTTACGGGTAAGTTGTTGCTTTTCGCTATGGCTTCAAGTAGGTGCTGGAAACCCGCCATGTCCTGATAGCTCGGCGTTGACTGTTTTTGCAGGGAGGCCTTAACTTCGCTGCTTACTACGTCTTTCCAGGAAGCGGCGGCGTCTTTTTTGATCTTTACCGCCATCACGGTTATCAACAGCGTGAAGATAATCATGAGCGCGGGGATCGCAATAGTTTTAAAATCTTTTGACATTCGACCTCCTTTATTGCATCGGCATGGTGTATACCACCATGTCGTTATGCACTTGTGCCGTGGGATTTTGAGCTATAAAGCCCTGGGTGTCTACGGGATTCGGGAATTTGATATTAAAAGTGACCTCCCGCTTAGTGCCGTCATTTATGCTGATTAAATGGATAATGCCTTTCCCCTGGATCTTGTTTGCAACGGTCCATGTGGGGCCGAAGACGTTTGGGAGCCCCCGCGTGAAATTGGGCTTTTTGACCATATGGGCCTGACGAAACTGCTCTCTTCTGCCCTTGTCGAAGTCATAAAGAGATATTCCAAGCATTATCACTGCAACGGCCATTACAAGCACGAGGGAAGCTGTCAGATTGGTCTCCTTTCTGCTCAGCGACCACCTGAACCGAAGAGACTTAGGTATTGAGACGCCCGCGAGAATTTCAGCGTCGGCGGATAGTGGTGTATATTCTTCGCGGGGCTGATAGCCCAATTCATGCTTTATAATTCCTTCTTTGCTGGTGATGAAGTGGTAACTTTTAGAATCATCTTCGTACCAGAAGAACTTGCCTTCTGTCAAAAAAGCAGGGGCAAAGATGGAAAGCCCGCCGACAATATGCTTTGCGCTTTTAACAGCTACCATAGACAGCGAATTGCCGGTGAGAATATATCCGTAATAAAAATCCGGGTCGTCAAGGACCTTGAGGGCTTTATTGAGGATGAAGCCCTCAATATCCTTCTTGTCCTGGATGGTTACAGTTGCGATAACAAAACGCTCTTCCCAGTGCAAGGATTCGTTTTCTGCAGGCTGTTTCTTTGAGAAGCTGAATTTACGCGGCCTCTCCATCTGCGAAAAGCGCTGTTTAAAAGCGGTGAGCAATCCTTTCCTGGTAGTTTGATCTGGAGCCCGGTCCCCGCGCGAGGATTCAAGCGGCTCCGTCTGCTCGTCTGCCATAAGCACATCCCCCAGGTCTTTAAGCTCGGCGGCTTGGGGGGCAGTTTCTTTTAAGTCGCTGTTTTTCTCATCGTAAGAGTCGCTTTTGAACGTGGGTTCATTTTCAGGCATGTATACCTCCTAGAACTTTCCCGTAGGGAATAAATAAGCCAAGCACCATCAAGAGGATCAGCGTAATAATAGAGGCATATACGATCACCTGTGTTTTTGGCGCGAGGGACCTAACTTTTCTTATATATTGGTCAAAGAAGCGCTTATACACCCTCTCAAGATTCTTTTTTATCGCTTCCTCGTCTTTCGCTATTTCAAGCATTGCCCGTTCGATGGGGCTGATGTTATGCAGGCCACTGGAAAAGTGTTTGCCTTTTTTTACGGCATCATAGGCCCTTTGCATATCTTTTTGCACAATGCCCATATCTGTAGCGTCTCTCACGATCCTGAGAGCATCCGATAGGTGAAGGCCGGTGGTCAATAGATTCGTAAGGCTATAGAAAGCAACATAGAAACCCCGGTAAAAGGTGAGTTCGCGGAGCATGGGAATTTTTAGCAAGTAGCGCTCCACCGCGTCGCTTTTTGATAGTTTGGCATAGCGCATTGCGATATAGAGGATACCGGCAAAAGCAAAAATAAAGGGCAAGGAAAAAGCAACCGCGTCAAGAATGCGGATAAAGATATTTGTATCGCCGCCATTGTTTACCGCCCGCATCAGAGGACTGTTCATGATTCTCGGCATAGTAAACCATGTGTTGAACATCAAAACGACGCAGCCGATTAAGAGGGTTATTACAGGCTCAGTCAGACTTTTCCTTACTTCAGCTTTACTTGCGTTCAGGGTCTCTATGTACTGAGATGCAGCCGTTATGCTCTGCGCGAAGCTGCCGGATTCCTCGCCTGCCTGCATCATTGCGATAATTGTTTTGTCAAAAACATGCTGATAGCCGGAAAAGGCCTGCGAGAAAGTCTTACCGTCGTTGACAATAGAGTGATGTATAGTTGAGAAAATGCCTTTCAGGGGGGATGATTTATCAAAGCTGGCTATAATGGTCTCAAGCGCTTTGGAAAAGGACATGCCTGATGCTAAAAGGTCAGCAAGTGCAGCTAAGACCTGCGATAGTTCTTTATCATTCACTTTCTTAACGCGCCATACAGAAGGCGCCGTTATACGAATAACTGTAGCGCCTTGCGCATCCAGCCTGCTTCGGATTTCGTCAGGGGTCCCGATGAAGTCGGATTCGTGTCGTTTGCCGTCCGCGTCGTAATAGTGAACTATACGCATTAAATGTAGTCTCCTTCAGTAAAGGTGCCTTTCCATGGGGATGAAGTGACTGGGTTATCATTAACTTTCGCAGTTGTAGCTTTATCCGTGGATGTGTCGTTCTTTGCGTCACCTTGCGACACATCTTTTGCGGTATCGGTATCCTTATCAGGTGAGAGTATAATAGGCTCATTCGCGGCCTCCTGTGCCTGGACAGATACAGGCACAGGGACAGGCGCGCTACCAGATTGCGGGAGAGAATTATTCCCATCCGCTGCTAAATGTTGACAAAGCGCGGGGGTTAGACAATCACTACACCACTCACCCTTATGACAGCGGCCAGCAACCCTTATAATCTCGTCTCCTGATGTGATACGTCGTGAAAGCTTTAATACTTCGTCGGCTTGAAATGTATGGTAATTCAACTTTTGTTCCCGTAAAGCATGAATATCTGCAGGGCCGTTGAATCGAACAAATTCTGTAATTAAGGTTCTGCCTTTAAAGCCGGTATTATTACATGCTGCACAACCCTTTCGTTTACAATCAAGGTGAATCTTTTTAACTAGCTTTTGTACCATAATGCCTCGCAAAGCAAACACAAGTTTCCCCCAGTCTATATCAAAATCCTTAAGTCTTTGTAGTGTGCTAATCGCATCGTTTGTGTGCAAGGTAGCATAGACAAGATGCCCCGTATCTGCGGCGGCAAGTGCGTTATCACAGCTTTCTTCATCGCGGATCTCGCCACTAATGATGATGTCCGGGTCCTGGCGTAAAACATATTTAAGGTAACTTGCAAAAGTAATCTCATCCCTCGCATTTACCTGTGTCTGGAAAATAAATGGCACTTCGTATTCAACGGGGTCCTCAATCGTAAAAATGGCCTTCCCTAGTTTATTCATGCGGTTGACGGTTGAATAGAGAGTAGTTGTTTTGCCGCTCCCGGTAGGACCACAAACTAGAATAATCCCGTTCGCCATATTCGTAAGGGCAAGCCATTCACTGACTTGTGTAATGCCTAGCTCCTCTATTGGTATAAATATCTTTTCCTTGTCGAGTATTCTTATACAGATTTTTTCAGTGGAATTAATCATTGGTATTATCGAGACACGGAAATCGACAATGCGGCCACGGTATTTTTGTGAAAAACTGCCGTCCTGGGCTTTTCTCTTCTGGCTCATATCCACATGACAGAGGTCTTTGAACCTGGCGTATAGTTGCTGTTCAATTGTGATTGGAAAAACAAGTTTAGTATGCAGATCTCCATCTGTCCTATATCTGATATGTATAGAATGGCCTGTGTTGATAATATGGATATCACTTGCGCCGTCCTGGAGGCCTCGGGACATTATAGAATGGACTATTCCGGGTATATCCGGGTCGCCTCCATCGGTCGTGTTATTAAAATGTACGGTTTCATCTTTTTTGAGGCGTTCAAGCTTATCTCTGATTTGGTCGGGGGAAACACCGTGCGGAGCGAGCTGTACTTGCTGGTCCTTGACGTGTTCCTGTAACGTCCTTACCACATCATGCGGGTGTGTATTTAAGGTGCCTATATATATGTGCTTACCATCGCCGCCGATTACAACACTTTGCGTGTTAATGAGAACGTGATTAGGTATCGAGTGGCCGTATCCGTCTTCGTCGATAAGTGCAGCCGGTTCGATCTCGATAAGTGCCTCGAGGATTTGTTTGTATGAGGCAAAGCCCCATCTTACAAAAATCTCGCCGGTTTTCTCTTTTTTGTTTCGAGGCTGGCTGTGCTGCTCAAGAAGTGCTATTTCAAGCTGCTCCTTGGTTATAATCTTCTTTCTGATAAGATATTCGCCTATATGTTGTTTTTTTCTTTGCATGGTCATTCTTAGTTCCTCGTCAGCCAGTATGTTAAATATACGGTGGCGTTTCCCGCAGGGTCCCCCATGTTGGAAACCGCAGGAACAGAAGTGTTGTAAAAGAATTTTTGCACAGATAGATTCGCCGCTACTTGCTTGATAGCTTTGTAATTGGGGTCCTGGGTGCCCGTTACGGTTACGCGGCAGGCAAGATAATACCCGTTGTTGGGAGATGCTTGGCCCGTCTGCTGCGCGAGCAGATAGCCGCCTGTCCCATAAGTAGCGTCAAAAGTTGACGCTACAGATGGGGGGGTTAGATATTGCGGCACAAACGTATTGTCCGACAAGCTGGCCGGGTATGAGCCCGCAGCGCTATAGTAGTTGGTTACGCCCATTTCCATCTGCATGAAATCGGATCGTATACGGGCTGAGAGGCCCGTAACCTGCCATAGATTAGGATTTACAACGTTGTATACGATAGCCGCGATAGTACTTAAAAGCGCTAGTGCAATGATAAGTTCAACGAGCGAAAACCCTTTCTGCCGCTGCATAGCTCCTCCCTGTTAATTCACGTAGACCGGCATGAGGACAACAAAGTTGGGTGCTGTGCCGTAACACTGTAATGATTTGGTATAGTCTATCGCAGCCGGCGGGGTTGCTCCCTGCACACCGCGAGCAAAGCGATAATTTACTTGTGAGCAAATATCTTGCGTTACGCCCTCCAGGTACGCGACGGTATCGGTTGCCGGGCCTCCGAAGCCGGTAATTGTCGTCCCGGATGGGTACTGATTACTGAGGACTATTGTGTATCCGGATGTGTAAGTATTGGTCGGCTCTCGAGCTGATGTAGTCGGCGCCGGCAATGTCTTCAATATCCCCGCCGTGGTAAGAGTAGCAATGTCGGGGGTTTCTTTCATGTTGAGCGCGTAGTATTGCGATGCGCCCTGCTCAACCGCGCGGAACTGCTCAAATATCTGTGTAGTATTGCCGTCAGTCGATGATTGCTTAAAAGGGTTGCCAAAAATTTGAAACACGATAAGAGCAACTATAGCGAGCAAAGCTATAATCACGACAATCTCAACCAGAGTAAACCCCTTTTGTTCCCTTATTTTCAGCATTGTTGACTCCATAAGATTATCTCCTTTTTATTTTTTACTCGTGCTGCCGCTTCTGTATTTTTTGTTTATACTTCAGAAAATCCTTGTCTGACTCAAAAAACATTTCGACAATCCGCGTAAGTAATTCGTCTTTGGTTACTGAGGCGTCTTTTTCATCAATTCCTTTTTTTGTCGCCTCTTCCTTGTAGAATTCCTGGTAGGCGGCGATTTCCTCCACTGTTTCCTGCGGCAACTTAACAGTAACCGGCAAATGCTTTACTTTTTTGATGATTCCAACCTTAGGCATTTGTCTCCCCTCCTTTCTTCGGTGTATCAAAAGCCTCATATAAAGCCGTATACACGAGGCTTGTTTTTGAAACCTCCGCTTTGCGAGTTGCCTTCTCTACAAGTTCGTAAAGATTCCCAGGTAGCCGTACATTAAGATTGTATGCCTTTTGGCCTTTGTAGCTTGCCCTGAAGATAAAAGCATTTTTTTTCTCGCTGTAAGCCTGTAGAAGGGCCCTTACCGCATCCTGGTACAGGTCCTCCATACTGCGTCCGGAGCTTTGGGACTGTCTTACGATCCGCGCGTAGAGCGATACAGGAATTCGGACCTGTACGAGCTTTAATGCCCTGGATGTTTCATATGTCACTTTTAGTAATACCTCCTTATTTTGATTTAGCGGTACGGCTGTAAAATTAAGTCCTTGCTGATAAGCACGTTGTATCTTTGACCCATTCTTATTTCAATGGTGGGCTGTATATCGATGCTCTTTTTCGTTATCTGCTGTCCGACGTTATTTATCGTATCGCCTGCTGCCTGACCTGAGGCCTGTCCTGGAGAAAGATTCTGCAGGGTGCTGCTGGGTTGCCCTGCGGAATATTTCGCTGCAACGCCGAAGACGGAAGAAAGGACCGCGGAGCCCATAATACGGCCCCAGTGATTATTGACCCTGTCTTTGTATCCGGAATAGCCGGAAAGATCCACTCCGGGCATATTTTCGAGATTAATGCTATTGCCGTTCGGTAGCATAAGCCTGTGCCATACCACCAGAACCCTGTCCTGGGCGTAGGCAATCTGACTGTCATAAATGCCTTTTATTTTTGTTCCCTGGGGAATTAGTAAATGTTTTCCGGAGACGGTATCATAGACGTTTTCTCTCACCTGTGCGACGATCTCGCCGGGAAGATCGGAATTGATCCCTGTAATCATGACGATCGGAATGATAGTTCCTGCCTTTACTTCATAAGGCGACAATGGAGCATGAAGAACGTCTGAGACATAAGATGTTTTGTCGCTTTTTTCTTTTAAGAAACTCTTCTTTTCGTCCTGGCGGTTCTGATCCTGCTGCGGCTCCTGCTTCGGCTGTGAATCAGTCATAGTGTTTAATCTCGAGGCAATGGCAAAGGGATCGACGGCAGGGGCAGGGGCGGCGGGCGCCGGAGAGGTTTTTGTATTATTCGCGCCTCCCATAGGGGCAAGAATAGGGCTTTTCCTTGCGTTTTCTATGAGCTCACGGCTCTTTTTCTTCATCTCTTCTTTTCGTGCTTCTGCGGGAGAGATTGGTTCTGTCTCATGTATTGGTTGTGCCTGCCCTGGCTGTACAGTAGTTGAAGGGAGTCCTGCCGCTCGTGCCGCTTCGGGAGTCACGGTGCCAGGCGCCGGGACTACTCCGGGCATAGGAGTGCCTAACTGAGGGACCCCGCCAGGGATCGAAGATGGGCTTCCTGAAGTGGGAGACGACGGTTTTTTCGCGGTGTCTTTGTCCGGGGTGGTGATGTAGCTGCTTGGCAGTTGGCTTACCGAGTCAGGCAGCGTAGGCTTTGCCTGGGCCGGTGTATTCTGCTGTCGTGTTTTATCATCCGATGCAGGAAGGGTCTCTTTTTTCGGTGTGAAAACCTGAATGAGCGCAACAAGAACTATAAAGCTTGCAATAGCAACGGCGGTAACAACCACCTTTTTATTTGCGCTTGTTATTTCAGGCTTGAAGCCGCGAATAGTTGTAAGCATTCCTTTTTTAGGAATATCTCGGGTCGATGCCTCTGCTGCTGCCCGCTCAGGATCATAGGGCTGATCGTCCTGGATAAAGGCCTCTTGTGCCTTCTCTGCTGACTTATATTCCATCAGTTGTCCTTTTTAATCCTGATATATTCTTTTTCTGAAAGCTGTAAACGAGCTTCCTTAAACAGTCGATCGACGATAAAGTAGGTTCCCGACACGCGGTAATTGACAATATTGAGATTGCCTTCTGAATCGACAATGAAGAGGGCAGGGGCCTCCGAGGATTTCATGCTCGGGGGCATCTCAATATATGTTTTTGCGCCGTCGTCCATGGCGCGCAAGGGTCTCCAATCGTAGTCATCGCCCTTGATTTTGTATTTGAAGTTCAGCTTGTCCGGAGAAATAGGCTCCTTGCCATTTGCCTGTAATTTCTCCTGTCTCTGCTGCTCGTTTTTCATCGCTATAAGCGCATCGCGCTCTTCAGCCGGATAGGTCCAGGATATAGAAGGCGTATAGAAGTTCTTTACCGATCGGGCCTTGATCTGATAGACATGTTTGTTCGTATAGATAGCAAAATTAGTTGACAGGCCCGGCTGCAAGGGCTTTACTAAAATATGGTATTGAGAGGAAGCGCCGTCACCGGAAAGGCTTTTCGAGAATATCCAGCGGGCGGTATCGCCAGCACCCACGTCTCTGTATTCTTCTCCGGGCTGCAGAAAGATATCCGTAAAGTGGTCCGGTGCGGTATCTATGGTATAGATAGCGCCTGGAACATAGGTGTAGACGGTCATTGCCTGAATTTTTGCCGCTTCGGTCGGTGTTTGAGTAGAATTTTTAATGACCTGAGATAAAGCATTCTGGTCTTTAAGCGCCTCTATTTGCTCCTTAAGGCCTTCTATCTCCTCGTCTCGGTCTCTTCCCTCCTCAACAGTATCAGGAGGCTTTACAGTTCCCCTGGAGGCCTTCCTTGTCTTGGCGGCCCCTTTCGAGGGGGCAAGGTCTGTAGAAGGATCGGCCTTTTGCAATACCGTACTTTTGGCATTATCGCGCAAAGGCGAAAAAAGGACCGGCTCGGTATCGCTGAGGTCCTTCGGAACGATAGGAGTTACGCGAGTAAGCTCGCCGAAAGCGGCATTTGTAGTGAAAAGAACTACTGAAACAAAAATAGAAAATAGGATATGTTTTATCATGCGTCCTCCGTCATTCTGCCGTTACGTCTTTGGACCAAGAAAAATGTCTCACAAAGAGCCCAAGGGGGTTTTTGATCAATTGTTTTTCATTCGTGGGAGGCTGAAAGTCAATTGTAAAGAGGCCGGTCATTTTGTAGGATTCGACAATTTCACCGCCCTTATTTACCACGTCCTCTTTCCACCTTACTTGCCACGTATCCTTCGACTGCGGTATAACGCCTATAATGATCACTGTCCTGGTGATCTGACCGATCTTGGACATAGGGTTTTCTTGTTGTGCAATAACATTCATTTCATTTTGAGCCTGAGGCCTCAAGAAGTCGTAAACGTCTATCCAGTTTTGCTTTGAAACTACAGGATCGAGAGGGATAGAACGAGATTTATTAACGATCTCGGAAAGAAAATGCTTTATCTCTGGAGCCTGAGGAGTGTAATTTGAGGCTTTTGCAGGGCCTACGGCCACAACAAGGCCGTCACTGGTAGTCTGGACAACGTAAGGCGTCACAGATGACTTTGAAGCCTTGTACACAAGACCGGCGGCCAGAATTACGGACACGGCCATGGAGCCCAGGGCGAATATTCTCCAGTTTTTCGCCTGGACGCGGTACGTGCCTATGCGGTCGTCCCATTCCGCAGCGGCTTTTTGATAGGGTGTTACTGGTTCCCCTTCGGGTTTGTAGTTATGTGACTGGTCCTGGAAAGCTCCTTTTGCCATTATTCTTCCTCACTCGGTTTGATATTGACACCGGCCCCGGCGCCCGGCTGTGCTTCGGGCGGGACGGAACGCTGAATATTCTTATACATGCTTTCCAAAGGGGAAGGCCTATTGCCCGGCCCGCCATCTGTTTTACTGCCGCCCGCTGCATTCGATATATTCAGTCCTTCAAGCGCAGACGTGGCCCTTTGCTTTCCTCCCTTATAAGCATCGACCATGCCGCTTGCCTGGGAAGATCCTCGCATACTCGACAAACCGGCCCTTAGCGCATTTCTGACGCTGCCGCCCCCTCCTGCAACTGCGCTTGTTCCTCCGGCCAACGCAGAAGCTCCCTTCAGACCTGCCGCTCCAGGGGCTACCGCCCCCGCCATTACCATACCGCCTGCTATTGCACCTTGGGCACCGGTCCCAGCCGTAAGCGACGGAGACCCCGCAAGGATTGCCGAAGCTACGCCGGGCGCATGCCAGGCTATAAACGCGATCGCGGCGCATGCAAAAAGCATAGAGATAATTTGATCTGGAGTAGGATCGGAAGGAAGGGTGAAGCTTTGCAAAAGCGGAAATGTGACACCGACAACAAACGCAAGTACCATGAGCTTGATGCCAAAGGCTATGATAGCGCCGAAAAATTTATCAGCAAGAAACGATGTGTACCGGAAAACACCGAAAGGTAGAAGTATTAATCCCAAAGTAGAAACAATACCGAATTCTATATTCGTTATGACTATCTGAATTGCAAGGACAAAGTAAGTAAACAATATGAGCAAACCGCAAATGCCGCGAAAAATGAAATCTACTCCAGCAGAATTGAGCAGCGAGGCTATGAGAGACTGACTTTTGAAAATAGGGCCTGCCGCTGCAATGCCCAAATCTATTATCGCGGACGGATCGCCCATGACATTTGCGACGTTGGCGTTCCCACCTGCTACTGCGCCGGTCTTGATAAAGCCCTGCAAAATGATATTCGAAAGGCTCATGCCGTTGAAGCCCGGACCAAAGCCCTGAACGAAAAAAATAAATAACCCTATTGTCAGCACTTTTTTAATAAATACAGGTATTATCTCGTCTTTCGTGAGCAGCCAGAAAAGAGAGGCTACAGAAAGCTCAAGTCCAGTGAGAATTGCAAGAAGAGCCCATGCGTAATTGAACACCTGGCCCCTACCAAGGGAAAAAACTTGTGAAAACTGATTCATTATATTCGTAAGTGCACCGGAATCGGCAGTCATAATAAGAAGCCTCCTATTTCCCGAAGTTCATAACATCAACTGGTTTGCGCTTCCCAGGGTTTTTACCCCAGTCGCTCATAGACTGCTCAGCCCGTGCTTTTGTAGCCTCCTGCTGCTGTACCTGTTGCTCATAGTAAGACGCCTGGGCGCGGTATCCAGCGGCCATGATCTGCTTTTGTTCCATGAGTTGTTGCGCCTGGAATCCCGCTATCTGGTTGCCGGTTTGGGCTGCTGCAAGGGCTCCCTCGGCTGTCTGAGATGCGCTTATCAGCGTATTGAGCATTTCGGCCTCGCTCTGGATCTTAGCTGGATCGGCGAGCCCCTGTGCCTTCATGCTGTCGTGCATAGCGTAGTGAGTCTGGTTTTGCCATTTCTGTATCTGATAGGAATACTGTTCTGCCGACAAGCCGCCATTATATGATGCGAAACCGGGATACATCTGGTCGAATGCCGTAGAAAGCTGGCCGTAGTTGTACGTCATGCCCCTAGATTGGCTCTGTATGTTTTTAAGCACATTGAGGTTATTCTGAATGCCTGACATAACTTGCTGCTGTAAAGAAGCATCCATATTTTTCAGGTTTTGCGCCATAGCTTCAAGCTGCTGCAGCTGTGTTGCGGTTTGCTGTACTTGCTGATAAAGCTGTTCGGCCTGCCGTACATAGTTGGCGATATTCTGGCCGTAATTCGTTGGGTCGTAGACAATAAGGGCGTGTGCCTGAATAACGCATATTGCAAGAAATGTAATAAGTATTGTGGTAATAAGCTTTTTCATAATTAATTGTCTCCTTTTTTTTTCTCTATAAGGGCTTGTAGCATATCTGCCAAAACAATCTCGCCTTTGTGTCTCAACCAAGCATTATTGAAACCGTTTTTGCCGTGCTCTTTAAGCAAAGCAGGCACAAGCTTTTCGCATTCCTCTCGGGAGGCGCCGCAATATGCAAGCGCGAACTTATCAAGGCCAAGCTCGAAAAGACGGCTTCCTAAAGAGGATTTGTAGTAGTAGTGTCTTTTCTTTGTGGCGTAGGCCAAAATATTGAGCTCTCTGTTGTTGAGGCCGAAGCGTCTGTACATTGCCGCTATGTTTTCCTGCTCCGCATCAGGATTCGGTAGAAATATCTTTGTAGGACAGCTTTCTATAAGTGCTACAAGGATGGAGCTCTTTTCTGCATCGGCAAGGCTTTGGGTTGCAAATATCACAGAGGTATTGGCTTTTCTGAGAACCTTCAGCCATTCCCTGATTTTTGCTGCGAACAAAGGATTGTCAAGGTATATCCATGCCTCATCGAGAATTATTAATGTAGGTATGAGTGAGGAAAGGCGAGCCTCTATCCTGTGGAAAAGGTAATCAAGCGCATGAGGCAAAGCCTGAGGGATATTCATCAAATGCTCCATCTCGAAGCACTGAATTCTCCCGTAAGAAAGGCCGTCGTAGTCCGCATCGAAGATGCTGCCATATGCCCCTCCGATCGCATAAGGGTGCAAGGCATCTCTAATTTCTTTTTTCTGAGTCAAGGTAACAAGGCCTGTGATTGTCCTCTGCTCTGCCGGTGCTGTGGCAAGGGAACAGAGCGCGGTCCAGACAATCTTTTTTATTTCAGAATCGCACTCTATTCTTTCCGCGCGAAGCATGTTTAATGTCCAGTCAAAGGACCAGCGCCTATCATTCTCGTTGTCGATATTAAGGAGCGGCTGAAAAGCCAGGCCTACGCCTCTCTCCCCTCCGATATCGTAGTGATCTCCTCCTATGCCCGCAATCAACGCCGCCGCTGTATAGCCCTTGTCGAAGGTATATACCTGTGCTTTTGGATAGCGCATGAATTGAGCGGTGAGGGCATTTAAAAAGACAGTCTTCCCTGCACCTGTCGGCCCAATTATCATGGCGTGGCCTACGTCACCGACATGGAGGGAAAGACGGAACGGCGTACTGCCTCCGGTGAGGGTATGCATAATCGGGGCTCCCTCACTTGTAGTTGCTTTTAAGTGTTTATTCTCGGTAGGCCCCGCCCACACTGCCATTGTAGGAATTATGTGAGCAATATTGTAGCTGGAGAGCAAAGGACGACGAACATTTGCGCGGCATATGCAAGGAATAGAGCTTAAAAATGCCTCTACCGCATTCATGCTTTCCCGTATGCAGGTAAGTCCGCGGCCTATAATAATACGCTCTATGGCCTGCAATTTTTTCTCCAGGCGCTGCGGGTCCTGATCCAAAACGACAACAGAGGAAGTATAATAACCGTAGGAAACCAGATCGTCGGCAACCTCAGTCTTTGCCTCTTCCGCATCGCCGGCCTTATTGATTGCATCGCTGTCTTGCATTACGCTTTCCGAGTTGGTGACAAGCTCCTTGATGATTGTGGTAATGCCTTTTCGTTTTGAGAACCACTTTTTCTTGTATTTGTCGATCTCGGAAAGAGCATCTACCTTATCGAGGGGTATCCAGCGCGACGACCACCTATATTCGAAATTCAGCTTGCCAAGATCATCGAGCACCCCGGGCAAACTCCTGCCGGGAAAACCTAAGATGGAAGTCACCCCTAAAAAATGATCGCCTAAGAGCGGCTCAAAGCCTCCTACAAGGGGAGTGTCCGCGATAAAGGCATCAAGGTACATGGGTATATGAGGCATGCTGACTTTCTGTTTTTTGGGAGACACGGTAGAATGAAGATACGTCAATGTTTCATCATCGTTAAGAGGAACGAAATAAGAGAAAAGTTCTTCAAACATGCCCCTGATCTGAGTAGTTTCACTCTCGAAGTATTTAAGCTGTTGCCTGTAATCCTCGCCGCTGTTTCTTTTTACCGCAGATTGAATAATGGTCTTTTTGATTTTGTTCTCGCTTTCGGGTGGTGTGAGGTAAACGAAAGTGAGATAATAATTAGTTTCGTAGTGCGTGCCTCCTTCAAAAAGAGCCCGGCGCTCCTCATCAATGAGAAAAGGCACTGGCGCCGGGAAAGAAGCCTGGGGGTAGCGGTCGGACCTGACACGCTGGGCCTCGGAATAGACGGCCCAGCCCGAGCCAAAACGCTTAAGAATATTATTCAGGTGCGCCGAAAATGAAGAGAGCTCGCCCTCCGTTACAGCGTCAAGATCGGGACCTCGATAGGCAAAGGATTTCTGAAAAGAACCATCCTTATTGAGGATGGTTCCAGGGCGGACTATTGCTGCCCAAGGGAGACGGTCCGCCAATCTGTTCGGAGTCTTTCTATATTCTGCAAGGTTAATCACTTATGCCTCATATATGTCAGCTTGCTTCAGATACCGCTTAAAAATGTCGAAAAAGTAAGGATCTATCTTTGTGAGCCTCACAAAAATAAAGTGGGTGACAACGAAGAGAGGCACAACCCAATAGGAGCCCAAGCCGAGCCCGAAAGCCGCACCACCTGTGCCGTTAAGTATTCCTATCTCGCGCGGCACTCCTGCAAGCAATATCTTCTCGGTAAGGGCTCTATGTATAGGAGCTTCAATATCTCTTTGCATGTTAAAACGCCACGCCGCCGCTGAAACCGAAAAAGCCAAGGAAAAAACTTGTTGCGGTAAAGGCGATGGACAAGCCGAAAACAATCATAAGGAGTTTTCTGAAACCGCCCCCTCCCTCTCCAAACGCCAGGGCAAGGCCGGTCGCTATGATTGCGATTGCCCCGATTATCTTTGCAACAGGCCCGGAGATACTGTTAAGTATCTGCTGCAAAGGCCCCTCCCAGGGCATACCGCTGCCTGCTGCAAACGCGGAAGACGCTGAAAATATAGCCAATAAGATAACTGCCAGTGGAGATAGCTTTTTCATCCTTTTGCCTCCATAAAGAAAATGTTTTCTATATGGAGTATCCCGCAAGGATGATGAAAAACCTATCGTGCAAAATAAAAAAATTATGGATAATATGGTGCTTAAGATTTCCGCTTTACACAATATCTTGTTATGTTGCGGAAAAAAACGCAGGTAGGTCGGAATTGACCGGGCCTCGGGGTCGCTACATCTATCGAGGTACTGATCACGTCCACGGTCTTCAGGACGATACATCTATCATCCTGGGCGCCCGGATATCTTCCTCGAGGATGCTACATCTATCATCCCCAGTCTCCGGAGCTCAGCCAGGTATGCGATACATCTATCAAAAAGGAACTGCCAGCGCCGGCATCGATCGTGATAAATCTATCATTCAGGGGTGCCGCATGCGGCGAGGATCGCCCGGAGGGGTAAGATATATTTATCATAAGGAACTGCGCTAAATTGATTTGGTAAGGTATTTTTCACCATCAACACCTAAAACGCGACATATTTCTTTGATTTTGCGCCCCCTTGGAGTGCGCTCTATATAGACAATAATATTTACGGCCTCGGCGATAAGATGCCTACTTACTCCTACTACAGCTTCCTGTATGAGCTGTTCGATTCGAGTAAGCCCTGCCGCAGCGCTGTTTGCATGTACAGTCGCTGCCCCTCCTGGATGCCCGGTGTTCCAAGCCTTCAGGAGCGCTAGGGCCTCTCCCCCTCTAACCTCTCCGACTACGATCCTGTCGGGCCGTAAGCGCATTGTGGCCTTGAGAAGATTGGTCATAGTAGCCACTCCCTCGCGGGACCTGAGAAACACAGTATCATCCGCAGGGCACTGGAGCTCCTGCGTGTCCTCAATTATGACAATCCTGTCTTTGGTTTTTCCTATCTCGGCCAGGATCGCGTTAACCAACGTGGTCTTGCCGGTCCCAGTCCCGCCTACAACAAGAATATTTTCCTTGTCTGTAACGGCCTTTTTAACCGTTTGCATCTGTGTTTTCGTCATAATACCCTGTTTTACATAGTCGTCTAGACTGTAAATGAGAAGGGCTTTTTTCCTTATAGTAAAAACAGGACTCGACACAACGGGCGGCAAGATACCCTGAAAGCGATACCCGCTACCGGGCATCTCGGCGCTTAGTATAGGTGTAATATGATTGCATTCGCTTCCTGCCGATGTTGCGACAATGCCAATAATTCTTTCTGCATCTGCCGGCATGATCTTAGTGCCTGTATCTTGACGTCCAATCCCGAGCTTGTCAATCCACAAGCGCCGATCGGGATTCAGCATTAATTCCACTATTTTAGGATCGCTCAAGAACTTTGCTATATCAGGCCCCAGGGCCGTCGAAAGCATTTTGAGCAATCTATCGTCTGACTGAGTAGTAATCATTTGAGTTTTCCATTGTCTCCTGTATTTTCTGTAGGATCACTCAAATCTTCCTGTTCTGGAATTTTAAAATCGTCAGCTTTGAAATTCTGATCCAGCATTTGAGCAAAGAAAGAGCCGCCGTAATTGAATTTTTTGGAAACCTGTTTTATGAATGCATCGAAACGGGTATTGCCTAAGGAAATCGCAAGTGTACGCTGACCCTCCTCTACAGGCGGAACATTAGTAAGGAATACGCGGACATAAACTGCGATCATCTCAGCAAGAATTTCATTCTTTTTATCCAAACTGATCATACGGCGCTCTAAACGCTCTATACCCTTTAAAATTAGAGCATCTCTCTTTGATTGATCATTACCGTTTATGTAGTCAGTAATAATGGAAGTGCAAAGAGCATTGAGCGTTATGCCTTTTCTCTTCAGTCTCATTGCTTCAAGCTGTTTCCTTAGATCAGTTCCCAAGCGTATGTGTAAATCATTTCTCATGGTTTTCTCCTATATGAATTTATCGCTGTTCGCTACTGTAGGAATTACTTCCTCAGGCTTTTCTTGAGTCGAAGATTGCAAATCTCTTTGATCGACGCTCTCTATCATCGGCTCTGGAGATGCGGTCTGTTGATGTACTTCCTCATTGCCCCCCGCCGCCCGCTGGCCTACTGTAGTTTCTGAAGCTTTCGGAGCCTCACATGGCCTATCTTTGAAATTATGGTCTTTGTAGTACACAATCTTTTTACAACGAATCGGCATGATATGAGAGAAAATAATAACCTCATCATCCGGCAAATTCTGCATTTCGCCTTCGGTAAGGAGCGGGCGGGCCTGTTCACTGATAGTGTGGCTCACATCTCCAAGCCATAGTTTCAAGCGGCTTCCCCGGTAGCTGTGGCTTTCAACGTATTGAGTTGAAGTTCCAAGCATGCGAGAAACCATAGCTGAGGACTTGGGATCATTCGGCTTGTAGAAAACTCTTATATGGCAATTGTCCATAATGCTGTTGTCCTGGCCGTATGCCTTATTAAGTTGATTCTGACTCTGGCAAATAAGAAAAGCTTTTATGCCGTAACCAGCGATATAGGCAAGCTGCCTCTCGAAAGAGTCAATACGCCCGAACGCCGGGAACTCATCGAGGAGCAGCAAGAGTCGCCACTTATAAGACTTTACTGGCATTCCTCCCTCAAAGCGCATCTCCTCTGTGCATCGGCTTATCAGTTGATTTAGAATCATACGAATTAGCGCAATGGTTCGCTGTATATCAGATGGAGGAATTACGAGATATAAGCTCACAGGCCTTTCAAAATTCATCAAGCCGGCAAGGGTAAAATCGCTTTCGCTGGTGTTCCTGGCGATGATAGGATCTCTATAAAGCCCTAAAAACGACATGGCCGTTGAAACAACGCCGGAGAGCTCATTTTCGCTTTTATTCAGTAACTCCCTTGCCGCCTCCGCAACCTTAGGATGTGTCTTAGACTTTACTCCGTAGATTTCCTGAAAAATAGTCTCTGTGGGGTCGTGCTCGTAAGTAAGCATCTCATGAAATGTCTCTTGTATGGACTGCTCCGGATTTGAGAGCATGGAAGCTACGCCGGGAAGCGTTTTCGGCCACTTGTCTTGATAGAGGATATGAAGAAAGACGGCAACCAGAAGGGAGAGTCCTGTTTTCCCCCAGTGGTCAACATTTCCGGTCCCCATAGGATCAACTATGATCTCACCGACGTTCTGGCAATCGCGGACCTCATTCAAAGTCTTTACGCGAATGGAGAGAAGGGGATTGTATTTCGCGCTGGTCCCGTCTGAGCTGCACGGATCGAATTTTATTACGCGATGGCCCAGCTTCTTTCTGAATCCTGAAGTTATTGCCCAGTTTTCACCTTTGATGTCAGTAATAACAGCGCTCTCAAGCCATGAAAAAAGTGTCGGGATAATGAGGCCGACACCTTTGCCCGATCTTGTAGGGGCCATGATCATAAGATGTTCAGGGCCGCCGTGTCTCAGATATTGCCCCGATTTCGTTTGCGCCAGAAAAACACCAGATGTGGAAAGAAGGCCGGAGGTCTTTATTTCCTCCTCGGTGGCCCATCGAGCGGAGCCGTGGGAAGTGGGTATTTTCAGTCTCTTACTCCTCACAATAGAGGCAATAATCGCAAATAAGACGGCAAGACCAGAAGTAACATACATAGGGATGGAAGCAGTTGTAAACTGCCGTGGTGCGTAATAGTAGTAAAAATAATTCCATGTAAACCATTTCCATGGGAAGTAGACTGGCTGCCCGGCTATAGTGAACAAAGGGGCACCTAGTTGAGGCTGATATGCCAGCAAATAAGCGGCCCATTGTGTCGAGGCCCATATGCCTGAAAAGATAATAATCAAAATTGTAAAGGCAGTAAGAATGAGGATTCGATTCCCTTGCATTATAAATCCCTCCCCCTATCTTGTTTCCTCTCTATCCGTTTTGGCTGATCTACTTTCATGGTGTACTTTGGAGGTGCAAGAAAGCGCCTCTCGCGATCTTTCGTGATTTTTATCAGTCTATCTGTACCTGTCATTTTGCTCATGCCCCCCTTCATCTCGATAGCTGTGAATTTATTGTTCACTTTGTCATGGATTATCGCGTAAGGGCCTTCCGGATGTCTTTCTACTGCCCCGAGAGCGCCTTTGAAGCTTTCCCCTTCCTTGAGGTCAACTGGTTTCCCATATTTAGATTCCAATCTCTTATAAAGAGCCGCCTTAAATTCTTCCTCCATCTTCTCGATAGCGCCTTTTATAAATAAATACTTATTGGGTTCACCGTTCTCCCCCGGAATGATCCTTAGCAATCCTCTTTTCTTCAATTCTTCAACTCGCCTCAAAAGCGCATCTCTGGTTTTTTTCTGTACAGGTGTAAGAATAGCCCTCTGCGCCTCCTCTGTATAGCCTCTTTCTGCGATGAGCTTATCCAGGTAGGTAGGTCCGGAGGAATGTATTTGTCTATCCAGTGGAGCTATCGAAACGGCATCTATTTCGTAGTGGCGTCGCGGACCCTTTTTCTGCGCTGCAGTCTCGATCTCGGCTATCTTCTGTGCGGTGCCTGGTTCTATTCGATATGTACCATCTTCAAGTCTTGTCGCCAGTTTTTGAGAAACAAACTTTTCCACGCGCATTATATGCTGATCTACATAACGGGAGGGGTCCACGCCCTCAGGCAGTTTTCCTGAAACATATTCCAGATGAGCGGCAGGGTCATATATCCCCTGGCCTCCAAATCTCTTCCCATCATTCCCTGGAAAGCCCTCGGTTGCAAAGCGGACAATGTTTTTGTCTGAAGCAAAGGTGGGCTGGTACTCCTTGCCTTTGATAGTGACAAGGGAACCTTCCTCAACCTCGAAGCCAGGTCTTTCGGAGAAGTAGGACATGGGAAAATAATGGGCCTTACCATCATCTGCCTGAACGATTATGAACTTACTGTCGTAGAGCTCGTTTTCAAGGCCTTTCGTAAGGACCATGCCATTTATTTCAGTCTTAGAAATATGCGGGTCGTCAGTCCTGTGAACAATGCACTCTGGCATTCTATCAAGGCCCTTCATTCTTTTATGCATCGTCTTGATAATGTCGTTTCTTTCGCCCATTTCTTTCAATACTTTTTCTGCGCCATTGTAGATATGCCAAAAACCGCTAAGCCTTTCCTCTGCGAGCCCTAAAGATTCTAAATGTTGAAGACGTCTTATGTGGACTGCTCGCTTAAAATTCTGGTCTGGATCGGCGGTTATCGGAGGGACCGCATAGAAGCCGTTTACGTCACATGCCCATAATATTTCCCGGTCTAAAGGCGTAAGACGGTTTTTGATCGCATCACGCGCAATCCCCTGCTTTATTTCATGCTCTGTCCTGAGGCCCAAATTCTGCGTTGCGATCTCGGCTGCCCGGTTCCTGAAACCGTGAGAAATATAGTCTGGAGATATGACAAGATCATTGCCCGCATCGTCCTTCCCGCGGATCAAGATATGGGCATGGGTATTGTCCGTGTTGTAGTGGACGACTGCCGTCCATTTCAGCTCTGTCTTGAGGTCTGTTTCGGCCTGTGTCATAACCTCCCGGACATATTCTTTCATATTGAGAGATGTTCCGTTTTCCGGAGAAAGAATGAAACGGAAAGTATGCCGGTCTCCTGAACAATTGTCGGCAAACTCTGCGATATGTTTTGATGGAAGTTCGTCGTGATCATGGTCAAAAGCCTTTGGCTTTCCGCCGTCCTGGTCCACACCGTCGCGCTGGATATAAGCCAGGTGCTCCCTGAGGTTTTTGACCCCCTTCGCATTCATTTTTACGACCCGGGCTTTCATGACAACTCGTTGTGAAAATTGAGTGGGATTTCTTACAAAATGAGTACGCCCGAAAGACCCGCCGCCCCTGCCTTTCGGACCGCACAATGAGAGCATGAGATTCATAAATTTTTTGGCGCTTCTCCGGTTTCTTTCTGGCTTCGCTTTCCCGTGTTTTATATTGAGCGCCGGGGTTTCTTTTTCAGCCTCTCCGTGCTGTTGAGAGTTCAAAGGCTTTGTGTTTCTTTTAGTAACATTTTTCATAACGTCCCACGCAACTTATTGAAAGTGGCTCCTTTCTATGATTTCGCATCCCATTAATAGTATCCCGCCTTAAAATGAAAAAACCTATCGTCCCAAATTTAGGCAAAAGAAACATTAACTTATAAGATTTTGGGATTATTGAATATCCCAAAATGGGCGCTCTGAAAATCATAGAATTCCATCGAATTTTTGTGAATATTGAACGCAAATCCAGCAACGGCGCGGGTTTGCCCACAGAAAACCAATAACGGCACGGCTTTGCGAGGGAAACAGCCCACTTTGCTTGCAATTCGGAAAAAGTATGTGAGGAACGGCTGCTATAAAGCCTTTGCTGGCATATCCCAAAGTGGGACATTGGCTAAAGCCAATACTGTAGCGGCTTCCGTGTCGTTGCATGTTTAGCAACATAGGCAAAGCCGCACGATTTAAAGGTTTGCCCAGTGTCGTCCCACGCGAAGCTGCATGTATAAATGATTTGCGGAGAATGTGGGACAATAGGTGCGCCCACATCCCACGAAACGCCTTGAACAATCGGCGAAATGGCGTTGTATGGGCTATACGAAAAATGATAATTTCATGCTATTTCGTCTGTAGAAGCAGCAAACCCAGCACTGGCGCTGATTTGCCCACTATGATAAGGCGCAAAGCGGCTACAGAAGCCATTCTACAAAGAAATGGGCAGTTCAACTGCCCAAAAACAAAAAACAGCCCATTCATGTCCCACAAAAAAACACTACAAAGCAGCACGATATAAGAGGCGTGGGCAGTCAGTGGGCAGTGAAAAAGTGGGCAAATAGGCAAAATTGAGAGAAAGCGACAATGCGAATTTAAAAAAAGCCAAAAAAACAATAAGATAATATAGTGTGTCCCACGTGAAGCCGCGCCAAATAAGGCTTTGCGCAAAACGTGGGCAGTCGGCCTTTCAAACTGCCCATTTTTCTGGGTTGCCCACATCCCAAAAATTGAGAAAAAATACCAGGGAAAACAAAGACAAAATCCGTAAAAAGTGGGCTGATAGCCCACGAAAACAAAAACAAACAGCCCAGTCTTTTTATCTCGCCCTGCATTTTTGTTTTCCCCTGTACTGCCTTTAAGGTCGTTTCCGGTTCTTTTTCGGTCTCCTCGACCTCCTGGACCGCCGCTTGCTCGGCTCCTATATTGTTTCGTACGAAACATAAAGAGGCCGCAAATAGCCTTCTGTGGTACGCACGAGGGGGTTATTTCCGTCTTTTTTCCGGCACCGCTTCGCCGGGACTTATGTAGGGTCCCCGCTCCGCTCTCCGCTGTCGCTCCGGCCAGAAAAAGACAGAATAACCCCTCTCAAAATCAGAGCGCTATAAGACTCGGGAGGATCAAAGAAAGGGAAAGAAAAGTTTCCTGAAAAGAAGTGAGGAAGGTATAAAAAAGGGGCCTATCGCCCCCCCTCGGAAAAGACCTGTAAAAGACATCTTCAAGGCGCCCTGTCGCGCTCACGCGAAAGGGCAATTATTGACTTGCCTGAGGGCCAGTATTGAGCGCCTGAAGGTGCCGTTGGCTGTGCGTCTGCCCTCCCCTTTAAAGCGGCCCTGGAGGGCCGATTATGATTGATAACTGCGACACGAACAGAAGAGCCCGCAGCCAAAAGGATACGGTTGATATAAGCCCTACCGCTGTAGGGAGTCCCGGTGTTGTAGCCTGAAAGAGCGAGCAATAAAATAGCCTCGGGGCGAGCTCCGGACCTGTAGTATTTTCTGTAAAATCCTGCGAGTATTTGTGTGCCCGTTCGGATGTTATAGCAAGCATCAAAAAGGTTGCGATAGTCGATATTCATATCCCCAATATGCTGAGAATTTACCTGCATCAAGCCCATGTCTATAGAGTGACCTTGAAGCAAAAGCCTGTAGGCCGTCCACTGCGCTTCCTTCTTCGAAGAAGGCTTGTAAGTCTTATGAGTAGTGTTGTCATGAATTGCGTACGGATGTCCACCGGACTCGATGCGAATGATCGCCGTCGTGGTTGCGGGATGCACAACAGGGCCGCATTGTGCGGCCAATGATGAAAGGGACATTACTGCGCTAATAATTAACAATTGATCTCCTACTGAAACAATAAAATAGGCTTTGCTATATTGCGAACGTTCGCAATAGAAACAAAGCCGAAATAGCGCCCGTCGAATGAGTTGAAAATACGCACGGATAAGGGAAGAACATACCCCTGAGGCACGATAAAAGCGCCCCGTAAAGCAGGTAGAGACAGCCCCTTACTGTCTACGCTCTGGACCGGTCCGGCGTATATGCCGTTAATAAAAACGGAATCATCGGTTATGTTTATGCGATCTCCAGGGATCGCTCCGACGTGCTTCAAAAGAGGCGTGCCTTCAGGCAACCAATGACGCTTGTAAATATAATCAGCGGTCCAGCCCGGAGGAGTAAATTCAATGATATCGCCCCTATGCAAAGACCTGTGAGAAAACGAATGCATATAGTAAATCCCCTTTGGCATTGAGTCGGTAAAATTGAGCTTTAGGATATCTTTTGTCCAAAAAGAAGCGGCCTGTAAGAGCCCTGCCGCGACGATCGGGACAAAGATAAAGGAAAATATTTTACACTTTCTGCTCAAGCGGTAGCTGCCTTTTTTCTAGGTGAAAAATCAGGAATGCCCTTCTTATCAGGGTACGTCTTCTTGCACTCGGGATAACCGGTGCATCCCCAAAAAATGCCCCTTGGTCCCTTTATTTTCCTCAAGGGTTTCTTGCATTTCGAACATGAGAATTTAGAAGATTCCTGCTGTTGCCGTGGAGTAAGATCAGGTAATCCCTTTTTGTCAGGAAATGCTTCTTTGCAGTCAGGATAACCGCTACAACCCCAAAAAATACCCTTTGAACCTTTTCGTTGTCTCAAAGGTTTCTGGCATTTAGGGCAAGCATATTTCGATTCAGAAGCGCTTTTCACCGAAGTGGTTTTAGCGGTGTCTATAATTGCGTTTACATCTTCAAGAAGGCCGCTCATGAAGCTCTCGATGCTTAATTCCCCGTTTGAAATGCGGCTCAAAGCATCTTCCCAAAGAGCCGTCGTATCGGCTTTTTTAAGCTGCTCCGGAAGAATATCGACAAGAGCGAAAGCCTTGTCGGTCGGAACGATGATTTTCTTTACCTCTTTGAAAAAATCAGCCTCGAAAAGCTCCTCTATTATCCTTGCCCTGGTAGCCTCCGTGCCGATCCCTTCGCAATCTTTGAGGCGTTTTTTGAGCTCGGGGTCCTGCACAAACTTATGGATCTCCTTCATGGCCTGGACCAAAGAGCCCTTCGTAAATCTTTTGGGAGGCTGCGTCGTTTTACTCTGCAGATCAGACCTTAGATGCTTTGCAGAGTCGCCCTGGGCCATGACAGGCAAAGCCTGGACGTCGTCGTTTTTATCGTCCTTGTCTTCATCCATTCCCAGTATTTCACGCCATCCTGCGAAAACTGTGACGCGGCCAGATGCACGGAGTAATTCATCCTGATAGCTTACCTCGATAATGGTCTGATTGTACACATGAGGCTTACAAAACTGAATCACATAATGCATTGAGACAAGGCAATAAATGGTAAGCTCATCAGGAGAAAGCTTTGACACATCAGGAGTTATGCGAGTAGGGATAATGGCATGATGAGGGGTAATTCTCTTGTCGTCTCCTGGAAGCCATGCACGGCCCTTTATGGACGGATCGGCCAGCGAAACCCATTGAGCGAAGTTATGACCGGCGCTTGCGATCGCGCTGAGGATATCAGGAGCGTCCGCATGCTGGCTTTCAGGCAAATAGTCGCTTCCGGAACGCGGATAGGAAAGATGCTTCTTGTCGTAAAGGGCTTGCGTAGCATCGAGGACCTGCTGCGGGCTCATGCCGTACTTCTTGGAGGCGGCGATCTGTAGGGCCGACAAGGAAAAAGGAAGCTTCGGGGATTCTTTTTTCTCTTCGGTAATGTATTTTGAGATAATGCCGCCGCTGCCGGCCATGAACTTATCGAGGACCTTATGAACTGCGACTTTGTCGATCAGGCGGCCCTCCGAATCGAGACCGGATTGCTCCGGGCTCGGAATCCAGGTTGCTGCAAATTGGCCGTTTGTATGCTCGAAAAGCGCCTTGATGCCGTAGTGATCGATAGGTTTGAAAGATTGTATTTCGCGTTCTCTGCTGACGACAAGAGCTTGTATGACGCTTTTGACGCGCCCAACGTTCATAGTGCCGTTGTGGCCTGCTGCCTGGGCTGTTAAGGTAAAAGCACGGGTCCCGTTCATACCTATAAGCCAATCAGCACGCTGCCGGGCAAGAGCGCTTTCTTTGAGTGATTGAAAGTCTTTATTGCTTCTTAAATCAGAAAGAGCCCTTTTGACCGAAACGGGGTCCAGGGCGTTTAAGAGAATGCGATAAACGGTTTTTTTGCTGTTGACGCCGACGTAATTGTAGGCGGGATTTAAAAAGAGCCGAATACGGGAATGGAGGAACCGAATATGGGAAGAACGGCTCCCATCAGTGCACAGCAATGCATAGACCCTTCCTTCTGAAGACGAAGCCGCCCATATCGTGAG
>JAMCVZ010000013.1 GCA_023476565.1 Nitrospirota bacterium | reverse complement strand
ATATGCTCCGATACAGATGCCTGCAAAGGCTTCAACTGTATATATTACGAACAGTGTTTTTATTACACCGCAAAGAGAAAACGAGACAAGGCACAGATCATTGTCGCAAACCATTCCTTGATCGGCACAATTAAATAAATGGGACGGTTCTATTTAAATCGTGAAACAAGGAAGTGTGCTCAAAAGGATAGGAAAATAAATAAATGGAACCGTCCCATTTAATTATTTTATTGCAGTAGATACTACCAATGACTTAGGGCTTTTTGATATTAAGAAACTGAAATCGTCTGGACAAAGAACTTATTACCGATTAAGAAAAGGAAAATATAGGGCTATTTTTTATATAGAAGCTGGAAATTATTTTGTCATATCAATAGCTAAAAGAGAGGAGGTTTATCATCAATGGGAGTAATATCCGTTAGATTAAACAAAGACGAAGATAAAATACTAAAGCGTCTATCAGAGTATTTTCATGCCGACAGGTCAACACTTATAAAAAAGTCGTTATTTGAATTGTATGAAAACATGAAAGACATGGAGATGATAGAAGCATTTGAAAAGAAAGAAAAGAGAGACAAGGGTTTTTTTACAAGCGCTGAAGATATTTTGGGAATATAAAGTATAAACAAAGTTATAATCGGGTAAGGGACGGTGATTAACCGTCCCTCCCCACAACACCCATCATGCGGGTCCGCAATGGGCGTTTCGCGAAAATCATCGGGCCTTAGCCGGATAGTGAATCCCAATCCACAGTGTGCGTATGGAAACAAGCCCCAGCTTTTGAAGATACTCGTTGGACAACCCCATATTCGTAGACAATGTCTTGGCGAGATGCCAGTAACTCTTTCTGCTCAGTCCCGTTATTAATATCGCCTGATACCTTTACTATGAACATTGTCAGGTTCTCGTACAGGGGACTTTCACCCCATAAGCTCACGCCCATGCCGGGCGTACACAACCTCATGCACGGGATCGCGTTTCACGCTCCCCGTGATTCGTGCGTTAGATTTTCAAAAATAATATTTCCATTCCGTGCTATTTTGTGTATAATAAAGTATATTTATACACACGGGAGGTAAAAATGAGAACAAATGTTGTAATTGACGATGATTTAATGAAATCAGCACTTAAGCTTTCTGGATTGAGAACAAAAAAAGACGCCATAAAAGCTGGGTTACAACTGTTGGTGAAGTTCAATCGTCAAACAAAAGTTAAAGATTTTAGAGGCAAACTGAAATGGGTCGGTAATCTGGATGAGATGCGGACAGACAAATGATATTGGTAGATTCATCAGTCTGGATTGATTATTTTAACGGCAGAAAAACTGATAAAACCGATTGGTTGGATTCTGCCATAGGGAATAAATATATTATTGTTGGTGACCTTATTTTGACTGAGATACTCCAAGGATTTCAAAGCGACAATGATTTCAGAACAGCGAAGAACTTGCTCTTGGATTTTCCATTCATGGAAATGGTTGGACAGGAATTGGCTATAAAAAGCGCATGGAATTATCGGTTTCTCAGAAAGAAGGGGGTCACTGTACGGAAGACTATAGATGTTATGATTGGAACTTTTTGCATTCATTATCAGTGCCCACTATTACATGATGATAGGGATTTTGATCCAATGGAAAAATATTTAAAGCTAACAACAATTGCCATCTAATCGGGTAGCCGGGGGAGTTTAACCCCCAGCCCCCACACCACCCATCATGCGGGTCCGCAATGGGCGGTTCGCAGAAATCATCGGGCCGTAGCCGGATAGTGAATCCCAATCCACAGTGTGCGTATGGAAACAAGCCCCAGCTTTTGAAGATCTCGTTGGACAACTTTTTACAGCTCTTTAAGCCGTTCTGCCTGGTAATGCGTATTCAGCGCGTCGATGATCTCGTCCATGTTCCCTTCAAGGACCTGCTCCAGCTTGTGAAGGGTAAGTCCGATCCTGTGGTCAGTCACCCTGTTCTGCGGATAGTTGTAGGTCCGTATCCGCTCGCTCCGGTCTCCACTGCCGACCTGGGTCTTTCTGTCCATGGCACGCTCCTTTTCCTTCTTTTCTATTTCAAGCTCAAGGAGCCGTGAGCGCAAGACCTTCAGGGCCTTTTCCCTGTTCTTCAACTGGGACCTTTCATCCTGGCACTGAACAACCATACCCGTCGGAACATGGGTTATCCTTACAGCGGAATACGTCGTATTGACACTCTGTCCTCCCGCGCCTGATGAACAGAAGGTATCGATTCTCAGGTCTTTCTCTTCTATCCTGATATCGACTTCCTCTGCTTCAGGCAAAACCGCTACCGTTGCCGCTGAAGTATGTATCCGCCCTGATGCTTCCGTTACCGGCACCCTCTGCACCCTATGAACGCCGCTTTCATATTTCAGCCTGCTGTAAGCGCCCTTTCCCGTAATGTTCGCCACGATCTCTTTCAATCCGCCGAGCCCGGTCGGATTGGAATCGATCACCTCTATCCTCCACTTTTTCGATTCGGCGTACTTTGAATACATCCTGAAAAGGCTCGCCCCGAATAAAGCCGCCTCCTCTCCTCCGGTACCGGCCCTGATTTCGAGAATGACATTTCTCTCATCCCTCGGATCTCTGGGCAGCAGCATAAGCTTGAGCTCATCCTCAAGGACCGGCCGCCGCTTCTTGAGCTCCTCGAGCTCTTCCTGTGCAAGCTCCCTCAAATCGCCATCGCCGCTCTTCACCAGCTCTTCAGCACCTTCCAGATCCGTCAGCAGCTTTTTATATTCCTGTATCTTCTCGAAAATGGAATCCAGGTCCGCACGCTCTTTCGAATATCTCTGGTATTCCTGGGCATTGGACAGGACCTCGGGCCTTGCAAGCGCATTGGTTATTTCGTTGTATTTTTCTTCAATTACTAAAAGCTTCTCTAACATTTCCGTGAAACCTCTTCATCCCTCACCTCCAGATTCAAGACCCCGTTCAGGGCGGCCAGTGCAACCTCTATCTGCGAATTGTCGGGCTCCCTTACGGTCAGCCTCTGCAGCAGGAGCCCCGGGAAGACCATTAATCCCACTATCGGATTGTCCTTCATTTTTGCCGAAAACCTGAGCAACTCGTAGGAAATACCGGCTATGGCAGGTATGAGGATCAACCGCGAGGCCGCCTTCTCGATAAAGGGCCATTTCTGCGGGATGAAAGAAAACACCACTATGCTGATTACCATTACGATCAAAAGAAAGCTCGTCCCGCAGCGCGGATGATAGGGTTTGTACTTTCGGGCATTTTCGATGGTAAGCTCCTCGCCGGCCTCATGCGCGTAAATAACCTTATGTTCTGCGCCGTGGTACTCATATACCCTCCGCATTTCTTTCCAGAGTCCAATGGCAAAGACATACAGGAGAAATATCCCGACACGGATCAGGCCGTCAACAAGGTTGAATACCAGAGAGCTGTCGGAGACTTTATGAAAAACGTTTCCCGTCAGTTTAGTAAAAAAAAGGGGAAGGACTATGAACAGGCCGGCTGCAAGCAGGACAGCGGCGATTATGGATATTCCCATACTCCAGGGGCTGGCGGGCTTTTCCCCCTCTTTCTCCTGGTACGCCACATTGCCCGAAAACTCGATCGCTTTAATCCCTATATAGAGGGCATGGAAAAGGGCCACCACACCTCTTATGACGGGCAGCTTCAGGAATCCCGGTTGCTTTTTGGTCCTCTCAAGCTTGAGAGTTATGCCGCCATCAGGGCTCCTGACGGCTACACTCCACCCGACCGGTGATTTCATCATCACGCCTTCTATAACCGCCTGCCCGCCTACATTTTGCATATATTTTCCTTCTCCTTAATTCAATAAAAAAGGGTTAGAGTTCGCAAATCCGGACCTCTAACCCTTAATCCCCCTCAGTCCCCTTTTAGTAAAGAGGGATTCAGGGGGATTTAAGCTACTTCTTTGCGTATTTTCTCTTGAACTTCTCTACCCTGCCCTCGGCATCCAGCAGTTTCTGCTTGCCGGTAAAGAAGGGATGGCATTTCGAACAGATGTCAACGCGGAGGGTGTCTTTTGTAGACTTTGTAACAAATGCTTCGCCGCATGCACAGACAACCTTTGCCTCTTTATAGTTCGGATGGACACCTTCTTTCAATTTAGACCTCCTGAAATGAAATTAGATATATATTTTACAAAATAAGCCGGGTCTTTAGCAAGTCAATAATTTTAAATCTACGTTGAACCCCCTTGAAAAACTTGCCAAAACGGATCCAACAGGGGCGCCAACGGCGGCAGGATTTGCTCTTGATGACACAGTCCATGGCACTTTTTTTCGGATGTCCTTCTTCATAAATCCGGTACCTTCGGTTCCCCGAAGGGATTGTTCAGGATCGGGTTATCAACGGATAGAGACATAATAAATCGGCCCCCAGCGGTTTTATACAAGCCGGTATCCCCAACGCGAAAGGAGGCAGTCTGATGCCATGGACAATAAAATGGACAAACCAAGGATTCCCGAAGCGGCGAATGGGATCCAGGTCAATTTCTGCAAGAATCCGCGATGTCCCAATTTTGGAGTACCAGCCAGCTCACAGAAGCAGCCCAAAGGCCCCGGTGCCAGTACAAGGGGTCGCGATGCTTATATCATAAAAGGCGGCAAGGGAAATACCCTGGCTCCCTTTTTCCGATGCACGCATTGCGACGAAGTTCTCCCTATTAAGAGCAATAAGGCAATAGATGAGGAGACCAGCAGAATCCTTTCCTACCTTTCTGAGAAGCCAATTACCTGCCCCAACGAATACTGTGGGAACCACCAAATCGACGTAAAAGCCGGCAAGCCTTACTACCAATCATTCGGCAAGACCAAATCCGGCTCACAGCGGTACCGGTGCAAACTCTGCAGAACTACCTTTGCCGTCACCCAGCCGATGAAGCGGCAGCGCAAGCCTCATAAGAACAT
This sequence comes from Nitrospirota bacterium, assembly GCA_023476565.1. Taxonomy (GTDB): domain Bacteria; phylum Nitrospirota; class Thermodesulfovibrionia; order Thermodesulfovibrionales; family Dissulfurispiraceae; genus JAMCVZ01. The sequence goes on along the minus strand of JAMCVZ010000013.1, from coordinate 5,589 downwards.
ACAGGTGTTCAGGCTGCTCGTTAATAAAATGCCCCTAAAGCGGACCTGCGAAGTGGCCGACATTTCCATGCCGACTCTGTATGACAAGATCGATTACATTCACCGGCAGTGCCTGGCTTTTGCCGCAAGCAGGGAACGGAAGCTCCTTGAGGGGATGCCGATACGCCGGTTGTATATTGGCGTAGACCGACAGGACTACCTTGTTAATTGGTCGCAGACGAAGGACAAACGCAATGTCCTTATGAATGCGGTGGGCAGTGCCGACAACACGACAGGGTATGTGTTTGGACTGCACCTGAATTTCGAACCATCCCTGGATTGGGTGGTCGTGGAGCATGACGCCATACAGTCGGGGGATTATCAAAGGAAGCGCCCGTTCCGTAAATATGCCCGGCTTTGGCTTCAACAAGACTATTTGGAGTCCTTAGGGCGTGTGAGCGATAAGGTTTACCGTTTTTCCGCCGACTCCCTTGAAAGAGAAATTGAGTCAACCTATGAAGAGGTCATTTCAAGAGATGACGTGGAAGTTGCCGAGACTCTGGATGAAACCGTCCGGCTCCCGGCCAAAGGGATGCAGGTGCATACGGAGTATACGCTTTACGGGCATTTCTTTTCTCTGAAGAGGCTGTTCGGAGGCGTAGAGAAGGTGCGGTTCTTTCTTGATCAGGAGTCAGGCATACGGGCCGCCTGCTTTTCCGCCTTTACAGAAGAGATCAAGCAAGGGGCATGTGATGCTTTCTACGTCCGGATCAATAAGGATCTGACCATTGATGAGCGGAAGCGGGTCATGGCCGAAAGCAGGAAGGAGTGGAACGCCCTTAAGAGAAAGCACCCGGATATGTCGGATTCGGCCCTTAAACTGATGATCATCAAAGAGCGTATGAAGAGGGTCAAAACATTCGGCAAATGGCAGGATCGCTGGGTTAGCCATCCTTTCCCAAATATGAGCGAGCCGGAGAAGGCAGTCTGCTATCTGACCGATACGGACAAGTACGACGAGGACCACATGGCATGGCTGTACAACAAGGCAAGCCTACATGCCATTGACCGGTTCTTTATGCAGGCCAGGCGGCGAGTATCCCTTCTTGAGCGACCCATTTCAACGCCGAGTAGCATGGGCAGGAAGTGGCATGGGTATAGTCCTTATAACCCGGAAGGCGTTATCAAAATGCTGGATATTTTCAGGGTCTTTTACAACTTTGTCGAGGCCGGCAAGGATAAGGCGACTCCTGCCATGAGGCTGGGGTTATCCAAGGGGCAGGTGGACATGGAGGATATTATCTACTATTCCCCTTAATTAGAACCTGCAGAAAAGTAATATTAAAAGCGGAGGGTCTTGCTGTACGAGGCTCTCCGCTTTTCTTTTGAGCAATTATTACTTATGACGGGCACGGTAAAAGTAACCAGTGGGTGAAAAAGACCATGCCTTATTTCCTATCGGAGGTCTGAAATGAGTGAAATAATAGTCGGTTTTGATTTGGAGATTAGGGATATTGATAGCGATATCCTTCGGGAGAGAATTCCTATAAAATCGGCCAAAGATTACGTCGCCGGTGTAGAAAAGTATGATAACGACCCTTCAGTCTGGTTTTCCTTCAAGTTGAATTATTCCTCCGAAGGACCAACGCTTAAAGAGTTCAATGAATTGTTGGCTTGGAGTTACAGGAGGGCACGGCAACCGAAAGAGAAGGGATCACATGAAGCAGAAACAGCTGAAAAGTTGTCCCTCAGGGAGGCCCTTCTCCGTGCGCTTTCGAATTATGAGGGTTTAATACGTGAGGAGGCTTCAGAATTCTTTTCGAGGCTTGAGAAAGAGTGTGCATACTTTGAACAGAACGAAGGCGCCGGGATGAGTTATAAAAACACTTTTTCCGGGGGATGCATGCGGCTGTCAGATATTGAATTTGAACACACTATATCTCTGAAAGCTGAAAGCGGTGAGAGGGTTATTGCTACCTTCTACTATGTGGACGAGGGGAGTTTCAATAAAGAGAATGAGTATGTGGGACCGCACTACGTCTACAGGTTCGGCGATATCGAGATCGTTGATACCGCAACTGCAAACGCAATAAGAAGTGGGGCAGTGGAGCACGAGAAGGATTAATCTGAAAAGTGAATGAGCGGAAGCATCGGTGAGAATGGAAGAATAACCATTCTCACCGATGTACTGCTAAGCCGGCCCCTTGGTATGGTACAATGGATATGCCAACCAATCGTCCTTGGAAGGTACGTTATTTCCTGCAAAAATGGGGAGTGCATAAACAGTCGTACATATGGAAAAGATAAAGCGCTACTACGAATCGTCTGTTGAGCAGTTCAAGTATCAACAACTATTATCCTGCATCAATAGATCCCTGATCGTCCTTTTTGAAAAAGGCGAACGAGATGTCTTCGACAAAAGCCTGGTCGTGTTGGAAAAAAGAGAGCAGAAAGAGGATGTCTCACGTATCGACACTCACTCATTGCTGAAAAAGATACAGGATGCAAAAGATCGTTACTTTTTCCCGATAGACAGTCCTATTGATGACCGATCATTTCCGCCTTATTCCTTCGACAGTGATCTCAGACGCCCCTTTATATTTTTGGAGTTGTCGATAGCCGAACTGTCCAAGGCGAAATATAAGAAACGCTTGCATCTGCTGCCCTGGTATCTATACCATTTCTGGTTAAAAGGGTTGAATGATAGGAGCAACCTGCAGGTTGCCTTTATTTGCTGGACAGAGGATATGCAGACCTGATATCAATTCTAAAACAACCTTGCAGCCCCTTATACTTAAGTGAGCAAGCAAAGCCTCGTATCGCAATCGAGCCGTATTTTAACTATCACAACGTGAAGACAGTTTTTAGCAAAAACTTGATTTGCCTGCCCTCATCCAGCTTTTACGATACGCTTACTGCCTACGATAATACCTACGGGCCTGAATTCTATAAAGATGAGCTGAAGGTAAAGTTCGGAGAATTTGAAGATCTAAAGCGTGAAATAGCGAGGCTCGGCAGGTTTTCTCTTTGCAACTTGCTGCGTATGCTGCTGAAGCAGAAAAAAACATTTCCCATCCAATTAACAGGACTCAAGGAGGCTGAGGACAAGCAGCCTATGCAGAATGGGCGGACGCTTCCGCAAGACGGGTTTGATCCATCTCAATGGGAAGCCGCTCTGCTCCCGTTGGGCGGCAGAAAAATGATTATATCTCCTGCTGGCAGCGGCAAGACGACTTACGTAGTGTACAAAAGGATTCAGGAGATTACTAAGGAAGCTGGCGGCAAGTCGTTATTTCTGGTCTTTAATAAATCCGTTCGGTTAGGAGTTGAAGGAGATAGAACAAATAAGGAACATTCTTTTTATGGGGCCAACGTTGACATCCACACATTTCATTCTTTTGGAGCCAAATACATTTACAAAAACAAATTATGTAGTTCAGAAAACGACCCGGAAGACCTGGAAAAGAAGATAAAGCACGCCATGGAGCAAGTTGCTGTCAAAAATAAAAAAATCCTGGAACAAATCAGAACAGACTATAAAGAGGTTTCCGACCCTTATGAAGTAAATTTCTTTCTGGCTAAGATCGAAAACAATTCCACGTATAAAGATGAATCATTACTGTCGGATATTATAGACCGTGAAAAAAGATCCTTTCTGAATACCCCCCAATCGCTGGCAGAATATATTCATGCCAATAAAGCCGATTGGTCGCCGACCGAGGAAAGGCATTACAGGAACATACTTGCCCTCTACCGAGCGTACGAAACAGGGATGGGGAATGATCCGGATTATATTCGCGAAAAGAGGTTTATCGATTTCTCCGATATGCTTGCAATGCCGGTTCGAGACTGGCTTAGAAATCCAGAAACATACTTGAATAGTTTTCATTGTGATGACTTCTCACACCTTTTCGTTGATGAATTCCAGGATTTGGATTTTACCCAAATAATGATGGTAGAGGTTATAGGCAATTATGCGAAAGAGGTTTTTGTAATAGGCGACGATGATCAGGTCGTATACGAATGGAGGGGGTCATCTGTAGAAACGTTCCTCAGGTATCCGTCTATTCAACCCTCGACAGGAGTACATTATCTTAAATTCAACCATCGTTGCCCTGGAGATGTGGTCATCGCTTCGGATAACGTTATCAAGAAAAACAAGAGAAGATTCGCAAAGCAGATACAGCCGAATCCCGATCGCAAGAGCGAAGCGACGATCGAACTGCTTGATACGACATGGGACGGCACCGGGAAAAACATCAACCGCAATGTTGTTCAGGAGATGCAAAGATTGATTGAGGTGGAAAACGTGAGACCATCTCGTCTCGTCTTGGTCGGCTTAACAAATGATTTGTTGAGGAGGTATCTATCTGAGTTTAAAACGAATGGTATTTCCTCTTACATTTTGAGGGAAGAGGGCTCTCTGCAAGACGGTAAGGTTTGCCTGATCTCCGTTCATACGGTAAAGGGTAGAACATTTGATTATGTTTTCTTATGCACTGATGGTTTTTATGCCAGAAGGAATAGCGACCAGGAGGCCATGAGAAGATTGTTTTATGTCGGACTGACCAGAGCTGCCAAAAAGCTTTACATAAGTCTTGATAAAAGAAAGAATCCTCTAACTGGAGAACTGTTTACCCAAGGATCTACTTTTTTGGAAGAGGCTGGGATCATAGGGTAACATCAACCTACAAATCCCTAAAAGAGCGCTGAAGTAACTTTTTATGTCGGTTGCTAATACCATCGAAGCTGCCCAATTAAAACATCTTCATCCTTCTCATGCTCTTTTGAAATAGACGTAAGCATTGGAGCAGTGAAGATAAAGTCGCCGTCGCCATCAATAAAACCGAAATGAGGGGTTTGATCTGAATTTAGGTCCTTGGCAACCCTTTCATATACATAAGCCATTACTCCGTTTGCCGTAATAATGCCATCTGGTGTGGCGGCGTTTCCTTCTAATCCTTGCAGCAAATGCCCAGTGAAGACCGAATGACCCGGTATAGGTCCCCCTGCGTCAGCGACGACTTCGTCCGCTTTGCCCGCAGTAATAACCTGTCGGGAGTATCTTTGTAGCATATTCTGTAGATACCCACGGGCAAGCCCGTGGCACTTTATAATTCAAGCTTCGCTTGTCCTAAATCCTGGCTCTCTTGCCATCTGACGTATTTAATTATTTGCTGCTCGTTCAATCCAATCGTTGATACAAAATATCCTGGCGACCATACTATGTTCTCATGCCAGTATACCTTTTTAAGCCATATGAACTTTTCCCTCAGTTTACTGGCGCTTTGGCCCTTGATTCTCCCTATCACTTCACTCACTGAATATTTCGGCGGTATTATCATAATCGTATGTATGTGATCTATCTGAATGTTCTGCTCTACAATTTCCACTCCAGGCATCATAGCCAGTATCTCTGGATAAACTTTTCCCAGATATCCTTGTACGCCAGGATTTAGGATTCGCCTCCGATATTTTGGTATCCAGACTACATGGTATTCAGTTCTATATACGCTGTGCCCTGATAACCTGTTTTCCACGATTATCTGTATACCAAAATCTCTCCGGGCAGCATTCACCCACGGGCAAGCCCGTGGAACTCTGCTAATG
>JAMCVZ010000011.1 GCA_023476565.1 Nitrospirota bacterium | reverse complement strand
GGAGACAACATAACCATAACCGTAGAACTGATAGCACCCATAGCGATGGAGAAGGAACTGAGGTTCGCCATACGAGAGGGCGGCCGTACAGTGGGCGCCGGTGTTGTTACAGAGATCCTGGAGTAAGTAAGGTGAGTCAAAAAATAAGAATAAAACTGAAAGCTTACGATCATAGGTTGCTGGACCAGTCTGTACGGGAGATCGTTGATACCGCGCAGAGGACGGGGGCGAGAATTGCGGGGCCGGTACCCCTGCCGACGAAGATAAGCAAGTACACTATCTTAAGGTCGCCCCATGTTGATAAAAAGTCGCGCGAGCAATTCGAAATCAGGACGCACAAGAGATTGATAGATATATACGACCCGACCCCTGACACGGTGGATGCATTGATGAAACTGGAGCTTGCATCGGGGGTAGATGTGGAGATAAAGCTATGACGGGTATTATAGGGAAAAAGCTCGGAATGACCCAGTTTTTTACTGAAGACGGAAAGCTTGTGCCTGTTACGGTTGTCGAGGCGGGGCCGTGCCATGTTATTCAGGTCAAGACACCGGAAACGGATGGATACGAGGCTGTTAAGGTCGGCTTTCTCGAAATGAGAAAGGCAAAGAACGTTGCAAAGCCGATGGCGGGTATCTTTAAAAAGGCCGGGACCCCGGCGTTTAAGATATTGAAGGAATTCCCCATGAACGGCTTGAAAGTCGGCGATACCATAAAGGCCGGGAGTTTCAGTAAAGGCGATGTTGTATCGGTAGCAGGCATATCAAAGGGTAAAGGCTTTCAGGGAGTTATGAAAAGGCATAATTTCAAAGGCGGCCCTGGCTCACATGGCTCGATGTTCAACAGGGCGCCGGGGTCCATAGGCGGAAGCTCGTACCCGTCAAGGGTATGGAGGGGCATGAGGATGGCAGGCCATATGGGATGTGATAGGGTCACCGTGAGCAACCTGACCATTATCGATGTCCGTCCTGAGCAGAATCTTATACTGATAAAGGGCGCTGTTCCGGGGCCTAAAGATACAATAATAGAGATTCGGAAGGAAAAATAGTATGCAGCCAGGCAACATGACACTCGAAATAAAAGATATAAAGAACAATTCAAAGGGTACGGTGAGCCTTTCGGAGACAGTATTCGCCAACAGGGCATCCGAGGCGGCGGTACATAGCTATGTAGTCTCATTCCTTGCAAACCAGAGGCAGGGTACCCATGCCACAAAGACAAAGGGCATGGTGAGCGGCGGCGGCAGAAAGCCGTACAAGCAGAAGCATACGGGAAGGGCCAGGCAGGGAAGTATAAGGTCCGCCCAATGGAGGGGTGGCGGCATTATATTCGGACCCCAGCCGAGGGACTATTCCATCAATCTTCCGAAGAGCATGAAAAGAGTGGCTCTATACAAGGCATTGACCATGAAGCTGGCGGATAATGAGATTGTCCTGCTCGATTCCCTTGCCATAGAGAAGCCGCGGACCAGGGATATGATGCAGGTGTTGCATGACCTGGGATTATCCGGAAAATCAGCGCTCCTGATACTTGCTGAAAGCGATGCGAACGTAACCCTTTCAGTCAGAAATATTCCAGGGGTCGATGTTGTTAGGGTAAGCGACCTGAATGCATATTATGTAACAGCTTATAATAATATCGTATTTACTGCTGATGCTCTGAAAAAACTGCAGGAAAGCGGGGAGGCGGTATAACTATGAAAATTATTTACGATATAATCAAGAAGCCTCTTTTCACAGAGAAGGGCATGGACCTCAAAGAGAGGGAAGGCAAGATACTTGTTGAGACGGATTCCGCCGCCAACAAGCATGAAATAAAGAAGGCAATGGAAGAAATATTCAAGGTCAGGGTTGAGAAGGTCGCCACTGTCAATGTGAAGGGCAAGCTGAAGAGATTCGGGAAATCCATCGGCAGGAGATCTGATAAAAAGAAAGCGATAATAACTTTAAAGAAGGGTGAAAAGCTCGATTTTATTGAGGGCGTATAAAAACAGTAGCAAGTTGCCAGTAACAAGTGACGAGACAAAAGATAATAATTCAGCAAACTCGTTACTCGTCACTTGTCACTCGTTACTAAATAAAGGAAGACGACAATGGGAATAAGAAAATTCAATCCAACATCGCCGGGACGGAGATTCCAGAGCGCGCCGGATTACAGGGAAGTAACATCCAGCGAGCCGCACAAGTCCCTTACTGTCCCTTTGAAGAAAACAGGCGGCAGGAACAATACGGGTGAAGTCACCTCATGGCAGAAGGGTGGCGGCAACAAGCGTCAATACAGGATCATCGATTTCAAGCGTGATAAGACCGGCGTCCCCGCTACCGTGAAGACCATTGAATACGACCCCAACAGGTCCTCCAGGATAGCCTTGTTGAAGTACAGGGACGGTGAGCACAGGTATATAATTGCTCCTGCAGGATTGAACGTCGGAGACGCCGTGATGGCGGGCTCCGGAGCGGAAATAAAGCCCGGCAATGCGCTGAGCATAAAAGAGATACCCCTTGGAACCATGATCCACAATATTGAGCTGATGCCGGGTCAGGGAGCAAAACTTGTCAGGGGCGCGGGATCAGCCGCTCAAATAGTTGCAAAAGAAGGAAAGTATGCACAGATAAAGATGCCGTCCGGAGAGGCCAGGCTTGTTATGGTCACGTGCCTGGCGACAATAGGACAGGTCGGAAATGCCGAAAGGGAAAATATATCGTACGGCAAGGCGGGGAGGAAAAGGTATCTGGGTAAAAGGCCCCATGTGAGAGGAGTTGCCATGAACCCGATCGACCATCCGCTGGGTGGAGGAGAGGGCAAGTCCTCTGGAGGAAGGCCCCCATGCTCACCGTGGGGAAAACCGGAAGGCGTTAAGACAAGACGTAATAAAAGAACAGACCAATATATCGTAAAAAGACGCAAGTAAAAGGAGGAGTCAGTGCCAAGATCCTTAAAAAAAGGGCCGTTTGTGGAGCCGAAGCTCTTGAAAAAAGTACAGATCATGGTCGAGACCGGGGACAAGAAAATGATCAAGACATGGTCGAGGCGATCCACTATTGTGCCGGAATTTATAGGTTTTACCTTTGCTGTTCATAACGGGAAAAAGTTCATTCCTGTATACGTCACCGAGAACATGGTAGGGCACAAGCTCGGTGAGTTTTCACCGACAAGGACGTTCAGGGGCCATTCACGCTCCGAAAAAGCAGCCCCGGCGAAAGGTTAATGTTATGGAATCAAAGGCAATTTTAAGACACGCACGCATTACTCCGAGAAAGGCGAGAAGGGTTGTTGACCTTATCAGGGGCAAGAGGGCCGCTGATGCATTGATATCGCTCAGGTTTATGCCGTACAGGGGCGCACGGCACGTTGAGAAGCTTTTAAAATCCGCCATGGCCAACGCTGAGAACAAGAGCAACCAGGTGGATATAGATAAGTTGAAGGTAAAGACGGTTCAGGTCGACAACGGGCCCTATATGAAGCGCATGGAGCCGCGCGCCATGGGCAGGGCGAACGTGATAAAGAAGAGAAGCTGTCATATAACCATTATCCTGGCGGAGGAGTAATGAGAAAATTTCAAATTTCAAATTTCAAATTTCAAATCTTAGGCTGGGGGTGTTAATTGGGTCAGAAGACGAATCCCATTGGTAATAGACTTGGAGTGATCCGTACGTGGGAATCCAGGTGGTTTCTCAAAAAGGGCTATTCCGATCAGCTTCTTGAGGATGTGAATGTCCGTAAAATGATCAAAAAGAAACTGTCCCATGCGGGCGTATCCAAGATAGAGATAGAGAGGCCGGGCCAGAAGATGAAAGTCATTATCTATACTGCGAGGCCGGGAATCATAATCGGCAAGAAGGGCTCGGAGGTCGAGAAGCTGAAGAAAGAGATTGAGGTAATTACCGGCAAGCAGGTTGCCATCGATATAAAAGAGATCAGGAAGCCGGAAGTTGACGCGCAGCTCGTATCCGAAAATATCGCTTTACAGATAGAAAAAAGAGTCGCGTTCAGGAGGGCTCTCAAGCGTGCGGTTTCATCAGCCATGAGGTTCGGCGCCCTCGGGATAAAGGTCCAGTGCTCCGGAAGGTTGGCGGGGGCTGAAATAGCCAGGTCCGAATGGTACAGGGAGGGCAGGGTGCCGCTCAGCACGTTCAGGGCCGACGTGGATTACGGCTTTACCGAGGCAAAGACAACGTACGGCATTATCGGTATTAAAGTATGGTTATACCACGGTGATATACTTTCGGACAGGACGGAACTTGCTTAAGAGGAGAATGTTATGCTAGCACCCAAGAAAATAAAATTCAGAAAGACAATGAAAGGCAATATGAACGGCAAGGCCTACAGGGGCTCGGACGTCAGTTTCGGCGAATTCGGAATCAAGGCCCTGGAGCCCGGCTGGATAACGAGCCGTCAGATAGAGGCAGCGAGGGTTTCGATCACAAGGGCTGCCAAGAAGGGCTGCAAAGTCTGGATACGGATATTCCCCGATAAGCCTATTACCAAGAAACCCGCTGAAACAAGAATGGGCAAGGGTAAGGGCAATCCTGAATACTGGGTGGCTGTCGTCAGGCCCGGAAGAATACTTTACGAAGTCTCGGGTGTCAGCGAGGAGATAGCGAAGGAAGCGTTCAAGCTGGCTTCACGGAAGCTTCCCATCGCCACGAAGTTTGTGAAAAGGGAGGAGACCGCACTATGAGATCCTCCGAAGTCAGGGTATTATCAACAGATGAATTGAAGCAAAAGGAAATGGATTTGAGAAAAGAGCTGTTCAACCTTAAATTCCAGCTTTCAAAGGGTGAGTTGCAGAATAACAAGAGAGTGCACGCGGTTCGCAAGGATATAGCAAGGATATTGACGGTAATTACGGAAAAAAGCAAAAGTCAAAAATAAAAAATTAGAAATAAGGAATTCCCGCAATTTTTAATTTTAATTTTTTAACTTTGAATTTATTTTAAGAGGTGGCAACATGCCTAAGAAGGTATATACAGGTAAAGTTATCAGTGACAAGATGGACAAGACCGTTGTCGTGGCTGTAACGAGGACATTTCAGCATCCGCTCTACTTGAAAACGGTCAAAAAGATAACCAGGTTCAAGGCCCATGATGAGGAAAACAAGTGCAAGGCCGGGGACATGGTTCAGATAATCGAGAGCAGACCGTTGAGCAGGGACAAGAGATGGCAGGTAATTAAGATCGTGGAAGGCGGGGGCAGATAGACATGATACAGCCAAGGAGCATTCTTGAAGTGGCGGACAACTCGGGAGCCAAAAAGGTACAGTGTATCAGGGTAATTGGAGGCTCCAACAGGAGATATGCGCGGCTTGGCGACATTATCATAGTGAGCGTTAAGGAAGCTATTCCTGAAGGAAATATAAAGAAAGGCGCTGTTTCCAAGGCCGTCGTAGTCAGGACTAAAAAAGAGACCAAAAGGCCCGACGGTTCTTATATAAGATTTGATCAGAACGCAGTTGTTCTTTTGAATAACCAGATGGAGCCGATTGGGACAAGAATATTCGGACCGGTTGCAAGGGAATTGAGATGGAAAGAATTCATGAAGATCGTATCTCTTGCCCCGGAGGTATTGTAATGCGTTACAGCGTTTATCGCGTTATGGCGTTAAAAGGAATTTTCTTTTTTTTACGCTATAACCCTTTACGTTCAGCGCTATAACGAAAAAGAGGAGGATAAGGTGGGTTTAAGGATAAAAAAAGGCGATACGGCCGTCGTAATGACCGGGAAAAACAAGGGCAAAAAAGGAAGAATACTGTCTGTTAACCCCGCGAAGGAAAGAATCGTCATTGAGGGTATAAATATAGTGAAAAAACACACGAAACCCAATAAGAAGTATACACAGGGCGGAATAATAGAGAAAGAGGCGCCGGTGCACATCTCAAACGTTATGCTGCAATGCCCGAAATGCAATAAGCCCACAAGGATAGGCAACGCGGTGCTTGATGACGGCCGGAAGCTCAGGACGTGCAAGAAGTGCAAGGAGGTCATAGATTAACATGGCGCCGAGACTGAAAGAGAAATATACGAAAGAGGCTGTGCCTGCAATCATGAAGGAGTTTTCATATAGGAATATCATGCAGGTCCCGAAACTTGAGAAGATCATCGTCCATGTTACTCTCGGGGAAGCCACACAGAACATAAAGCTCCTTGACGCCGCGGAAAAGGAACTTGCAACCATTACGGGACAGAAGCCGCTTATCACAAAATCAAAAAAGGCCATTGCGGGCTTTAAGCTCAAACAGGACGTTCCTTTGGGGTGCAAGGTTACGCTCAGGGGCGAGAGGATGTATGAGTTCATGGACAGGCTTATAAGCCTGGCCCTGCCCAGGATAAGGGATTTCAGGGGGCTATCAGCAAAGTCCTTTGATGGAAGGGGTAATTATTCCTTCGGCTTGAAGGAACAATATATATTCCCTGAGATAGATTATGACAAGGTGGAAATGGTGCACGGTCTGGATATCACTATGTGCACTTCCGCGGGGACGGATGCGGAATGCAAGGCACTGCTGAGGCATATGGGAATGCCGTTCAGGAAATAAAGGAGGACTTTGGTGGCAAAGACATGTTTGATTGAGAAGGCCAATAGGGAGCCTAAATTCAAGGTAAGGGCTTACCATAGATGTAAGGCGTGCGGCAGACCGAGGAGCTATATGAGGAAATTCGGACTGTGCAGGATTTGTTTCAGGTCACTCGCTCTTCGGGGACATATTCCCGGAGTGACAAAATCGAGCTGGTAGAGGTGTGGAATGTTAACTGATCCGATTGCAGATATGTTGACCAGAATGAGGAATACACTCCTCACGAAAACCGAGAAGGTGGATATCCCGGCCTCCAGGATGAAGGTCGAGATAGCGAAGATCCTGAAGGAAGAGGGCTTCATAAAGTCCTATAAGATTATAAAGGATAAAAAACAGGGTGTCCTGAGAGTCACCCTTAAATATACACCTGACAATAAACCGATTATCACGGGTCTTAAAAGAATCAGCAAGCCGGGCAGGAGGGTTTATGTCGGAAAAGATGAGATCCCGAAGGTCATGGCCGGAGTGGGAATCTCGATAATTACTACATCAAAGGGAGTATACAGTGACAAGGAAGCCCGCCGTGACGGTGTCGGCGGAGAAGTCCTGTGCCATATCTGGTAGAAAGTAAAAATAAAAGAGCAAAGATTAAAATTAAGGAACTCCACAATTTTACATTTTGATTTTTAAATTTTCATCGAGGAGACAAAGATGTCACGAGTAGGCAAAAAACCTATAGAAAAACCGCAGGGAGTAAAGGCTGAAGTGAAGCAGAGCGTTATCGAAGTGAAAGGGCCGAAAGGCGAGCTCAGCTACACTTTCCCGGAAGGGATAAAGGTTTCGATCTCCGATGACAAGATTTTTGTTGAAAGGGGCTCCGATTCAAAGGTTGACAGGGCGCTCCACGGGCTCGCCCGGAGCCTGATATCAAATATGGTAAGCGGGGTTTCCCAGGGGTATACTAAAGTCCTGGAGATAACCGGCGTCGGCTACAGGGCGCAGGTAAAGGGCAACAAGATCAACTTCACTCTCGGGTACTCTCACCCGATAGAGTTTGAACTCCCCGCAGGAGTCACGGCGAAGATCGATGAGAAACAGACGACGATCACCCTGAACTGCATCGATAAGCAGCTTCTGGGGCAGGTTGCGGCCAATATCAGAGAATTGAGGGCTCCTGATGCCTATAAAGGCAAGGGCATCCGGTATGCCGGCCAAAGGATCAAGCTCAAGGCCGGGAAGACGGGCAAAAAATAACGGAGGATGTCGGTGATAGCAAAGGAACAGGCAAGAAAAAGAAGACACGTAAGACTCAGAAAGAAAGTATCCGGAAGCGCCGGAAGACCGAGACTCTGCGTTTATAAGAGCCTCAATCACATATATGCTCAGATCATTGATGATGCAAAAGGCCGGACTATCGTCTCCGCATCAACGCTTGATAAGGATCTAAAGGGCGAGGGCGGGCATAAGGGCAATGTTGCAATGGCCAAGAAGATCGGGCAAGTGCTGGCCTCAAAGGCAGCCCGGGCCGGAGTGAAACAGATTGTTTTTGACCGTGGGGGGTACAAATACCACGGCCGCGTAAAGGCCCTTGCCGAAGGCGCACGGGAAGGCGGCCTCGAATTTTAAGAATCAAAATGCAAAGTCAAAATTGTCGAATTCTTAATTTTGCATTTTAAAGTTTAAATTTTAAATTTACGTAACAGGAGGCATGGTGAAGACTGAAAGAATCGACTTTGAAGGACTGAATTTAAAGGATAAAGTCGTATATATAAATAGGGTTGCCAAGGTCGTAAAAGGCGGCAGAAGGTTTTCTTTCAGTGCTCTTGTTGTTGTCGGCAGCGGGGACGGCATTGTCGGTGTCGGTAAAGGAAAGGCTTCTGAAGTCCCCGAGGCGATCAGGAAGGCAGTAGAGCAGGCAAAAAAGAGATTGATGAGATTTGCCATGAAAGAGGGGACTATAACCCATAGAATTACCGGCCGGTATGGATCGAACTCGGTGATTATGAACCCGGCCCCCAAGGGTACGGGATTGATTGCAGGCGGTGCGGTGCGTGCTGTTCTGGAAGTAGCCGGCATCCGGGACATTGTTGCCAAATCTCTCGGCAGTCATAACCCGTTTAATACCGTTAAGGCGACACTGGACGGGCTCGGCAGTTTAAAAGACCCTGATGTTGTTTTAAAATTGAGGGGCAAGGCAGAGGGAGAGCCTGTAGTAGTAGTAGCAGCAGAAGAAGAGAGCGAACAGGAGGTTAAAAGCTAAGGCTATGAAAATACATGATTTGGCCCCGGCAAAGGGCAGCAGGCATAAAGCCAAAAGGATCGGACGTGGTATGGGATCCGGACACGGAAAAACATCCACGAAAGGTCATAAGGGACAGAAAGCGCGCTCAGGCGGCACAAAGGGACCGGGCTTTGAAGGCGGGCAGACAACGCTCCAGAGAAGGCTTCCCAAAAGAGGTTTCAAAAACAGTCCCTTTAAAAAGGAATACGCAATAATCAATCTGGCGGATATTACAAAACTGGCCGGTATCGACGTCATTACACCTGAAGTCCTGCTGGAAAGGAAGATGATAAAAGACATGAAAGATGGCCTGAAGGTGCTCGGCACAGGGGATATAAGCAAGCCCCTGACGATCAAGGCCCATGCTTTCAGCGCCTCTGCACTATCAAAGATAAACGCTGCAGGCGGTAAGTCAGAGGTGCTTTAACCTTGAGCGTATTAACAAGCATCCAGAATATATTTAAAATCCCTGAGCTCAAGAACAGGGTTCTTTTTACCTTGGGCCTTCTTGCCGTCTACAGGATAGGCGCTCATGTGCCGACCCCGGGAATCAACAGCGAGGCGCTGAGCAAATTCCTTACTGAAAAAGGCGGCGCTATGATGGGCTTCTTCGATATGTTTTCAGGCGGGGCCTTGTCGAGGGTGACCATTTTTGCGCTGGGCATAATGCCCTATATCAGCGCGTCCATTATATTCCAGCTCCTCACTGTTGTTATCCCCGCCCTGGGCAAAATAGCAAAGGAAGGCGAGGCAGGCAGGAAAAAGATAGTCAAATACACGCGGTATGCAACTGTTGTAATCGGCGCTGTTCAATCATTCGGTATAGCTGTCGGACTGGAAGGAATGCAGGGAGGCCAGTTTATCCAGAACCCCGGCTGGTCTTTCAGGCTGCTTACCATGATCACCCTTACCTCGGGAACCGCGTTTCTTATGTGGCTCGGCGAGCAGATAACGGAGCGCGGTATCGGAAACGGTATTTCATTGATAATTTTTGCAGGCATAGTCGCGCGCTTTCCCAATGCGGTGCTCAGCACCGTGAGCCTTGTGAAGGCGGGTGAGCTTTCCATATTCTTTGTTATACTCCTCCTCGCGATGATGGTGGCGGTGATCGGGGGCATCATCTTCATAGAGAGAGGGCAGCGGAAAATCCCCGTACAATATGCAAAAAGGGTTGTCGGGAGAAAGGTGTTCGGAGGACAGAGCACCCATTTGCCGTTGAAAGTAAACACCGCGGGTGTCATCCCGCCCATATTCGCTTCATCCATAATCATGTTCCCGGCTACGGTGGCGGGCTTTATCGCCGTCCCCTGGGTTCAGGCCATAGCGAAACAACTGTCTCCCGGAACCGTGCTCTACACGCTCCTGTATGTGGGTTTGATCTTCTTCTTCAGCTACTTCTATACAGCGGTTATATTCAACCCGGTCGATATCTCGGAAAACCTCCAGAAGCACGGCGGTTTTATTCCGGGCATAAGACCCGGTGCAAAGACATCCGAGTATATTTACAGGGTCCTGACAAGACTTACTTTTGTAGGCGCCGTATATCTGGCGATCGTCTGTATCCTGCCCGAGCTCCTGATCAAGAGATTTAATGTCCCCTTTTACTTCGGCGGAACCTCGCTCCTGATAGCTGTCGGCGTCGCCCTTGATACTGTTTCCCAGATAGAGTCTCACTTAGTCACAAGGTCATATGAAGGTTTCCTCAAGAGGGGGAAACTGAGGGGCAGAAGAGACTGAGAATTAAATCAAAATGCAAAAAGTAAAAATAAAAATTATAGAATTCCTTAATTTTGCACTTTGTTCTTTTCATTTTTATATTGTTTTTCGTGGTAATTATTAAATCTCAAGCAGAAATTAAAAAGATCGAAGCGGCTTGCCGCATTGTAGCGGAAATTCTGGAGAGTCTTAAATCTTTTCTTAAGGCCGGAATAACAACCGCCGATATCGAAACATACACTGAAAAGCATATCAGGCAGAGGAATGCGATCCCGGCATTCAAGGGATACAGAGGGTATCCGTCGAGCATATGCACGTCGGTAAACAACCAGGTCGTGCATGGGATCCCCTCGCGGTCTGTAAAACTGAAAAACGGTGATATTATCAGTATAGACCTGGGAGTGGTGTTGGACGGGTTTTACGGAGACGGGGCAATAACGGTTCCTATCGGGGATGTCGGCGCCGAAGCGCTGAAGCTGATGAAAGTGACGGAAGAGGCCCTTTACATCGGAATAGCAAGCGCGGTTGTTGGAAACAGGGTTTCGGACATATCGGCCGCTGTCCAGGGACATGTTGAGGCCAACGGTTTCTCCGTTGTCCGGGCCTTCGTGGGACACGGCATCGGACGCTCGCTGCATGAGGACCCACAGGTGCCCAATTTCGGAAGGCCCGGGCAGGGACAAAGGCTCAAGGACGGCATGACCCTGGCAATAGAGCCGATGGTCAACGCAGGAACCCCCGGTGTGGAAATACTGGACGATGGATGGACTGCAATTACGGCTGACGGCAGTTTATCGGCCCATTTTGAGCATACGATCGCTCTTACAACGGACGGACCTAAAATCTTGACTAAAATCTGAAAAAAAGGTATAATTTTAAGCTTAAGCATGGCAAAAGAAGAAAACATTGAAGTTCAAGGGACAATACTGGAAGCCTTGCCGAATGCAATGTTCCGGGTCGAGCTTGAGAATGGGCAGGTAATACTCGCCTATGTTTCAGGCAAGATGAGGATGCATTTTATAAAGATATTGCCCGGGGATAAGGTCACCGTTGAGCTTTCCCCGTATGACCTTACCAAAGGTCGCATAACATATAGATTTAAATGAGAAATAAGAAATGGGAAATGAGAAATAGGGAACAAGACCCCTCATACTTTAGCTTCTCATTTCTAATTTGTTTTTATTGGAGGATTGTATATGAAGGTAAGGCCTTCTGTTAAACAGATATGTTCAAAATGTAAAATTGTAAAAAGAAAAGGCGTCATAAAAGTCCTCTGCGAGAACCCGAGACACAAGCAGAGGCAGGGATAAATACGACAAGTTCGAAATATTAAGCTCTAAATTCTAAACTGTTTAGGATTTAGAAATTAGGATTTTCTTTAGGAGGATATATGGCAAGAATAGCCGGTGTTGACCTGCCGAAAAACGAGCGTGTGGAGATAGGACTTACCCGCATATTCGGAATCGGAAGATCGTTATCAAGCAAAATACTGGAAGAGATCAAGGTAAATCCGAATATACGCGTCAAAGACCTTAAGGATGAAGACATCGTTAAGATCCGGAGCCGCATAGAGAAAGACTACAAGGTCGAGGGTGACCTCAGGCGTGAAATCTCATTGAACGTCAAGAGGCTCACCGATATCGGAAGCTATAGAGGGACCAGACATCTTGCCCATTTGCCTGCACGGGGACAGAGGACAAGGACAAATGCACGGACCCGCAAAGGTCCGAGGAAACTTGTGCTCAAGAAAAAGTAATAAGGAGGAGTATACGTAATGGCTCAGAAAAAAAGAAGCGGCAAAAAGGTAAAGAGAAATATACTCAGTGGTACGGCTCATATCCAGACCACGTTCAATAATACAATCGTTACCATAACCGACCCCAACGGCGGAGTAATAACATGGTCGAGCGCGGGCAGTCTCGGGTTCAAGGGATCGAGAAAAGGCACCCCTTTTGCTGCACAGATGGCATCTGAAACAGCGGCCAAGAAGGCCATGGAAATGGGGCTGAAACAGGTCGATGTATATGTCAAAGGCCCCGGAGCCGGCAGAGAGACGGCGATCCGTGCCCTTCAGTCGGCAGGACTGGAAATAACGCTGATAAAGGACGTTACTCCGGTACCTCACAATGGGTGCAGGCCGCCGAAAAGGAGGAGAGTATAAAATGGCAAGGTATACGGGTCCGTCATGCAGATTGTGCAGAAGGGAAGGAGAGAAGCTCTTTCTCAAAGGCGCCAGGTGCTACACTGAAAAGTGCGGAGTAGAGAGGAGAAAGTATCCTCCCGGCCAGCACGGGCAGAGCAGGGGAAAACTCTCCGATTACGGGATGCAGTTGAGGGAGAAGCAGAAAGTAAGGAGAATGTACTGGATAATGGAGGATCAGTTCAGGCTGTACTTCCATAAGGCGTCAAGGATGAAAGGTGTAACCGGCGAAGTCCTTCTGCAGTTGCTGGAAAGAAGATTGGACAATGCGGCCTTTAGAATGGGCTTTGCAGTAAATAGAAGGGAAGCCCGGCAGATTGTAAAGCACGGGCATTTCCTGGTAAACGGCAAAAGAGTGGATATCCCGTCATTCCTGCTCAGGGACGGCGATGTAGTCGAAGTAAGGGAGTCGAGCAGGGAGCTGCAGGCAATAACCGAGAGCTTGTCGATAGCCGGGCACAGGGGATTCCCCGTATGGGTTGAAGTCGATGCCAAGAGCCTTAAGGGCAAGTTTGTACGGGTCCCATCCAGGGATGAGATGCAGTTGCCGGTTCAGGAACAGCTTATCGTTGAGCTTTATTCCAAGTAATTGATGGGGGAGCCCTTGAAATTTTCAGGGAGAAATTTATGGGGACCTTCCTAAAGAGTAATAAAAATACAGAAAGGCATAGGAGGCCTTAACATGGATCTTGTCAAAAGGGGCTTTCAGTTGCCCAAGAAAATGAATTTTGATGAAGAGACCCTTACGGATTCTTACGGTAAGCTGGTAGTGGAGCCGCTTGAGCGCGGTTTCGGTGTGACCATCGGCAATTCCTTACGCAGGGTTTTACTCTCTTCCATCGAGGGCGCTGCAGTTACCGGGATAAAAATACCGGGTGTCTTACACGAATTTTCAGATATAAAGGCCGTAAAGGAAGATGTTGTCGATATCGTACTGAACGTAAAGAAGCTGAGATTTAAACTGCACAGTGACAGCAAGAAGACGGCCACCGTAAAAGTAAAAGGGCCGAAGGTTGTAACGGGAGCCGACGTAGAGGCTGATCCCGGTGTCGAGGTGCTTAACAAAGACCATTACATCGCCTCTGTTGACAGCGGCTCTACCTTCGAGATGGAAATGTATGTGCAGAGGGGAAAGGGTTACATAGCAGCCGAGGAGAACAAAGAAGAAGGGCTGCCTGTCGATGTGATCGCAGTAGACTCCGTCTTCAGCCCTGTAAAAAAGGTTAATTTCTGGGTTGAGAAGGCGAGGGTCGGCAGATCGACAGACTATGACAGGCTCGTGATGGAGATCTGGACGGACGGCGGCATAACACCCGAGAAAGCGGTAAGCGATGCCGCATCCATCATCATGGATCATCTCGATTTGTTTATATTCGTAGAGGAACAGGGGATTTCTGAAGAGGCGCCCCGCTCTGCCGGTACGATTTCGGCCAGTCCGACGCTGAATGAAAACCTGCTGAAGAGCATAGATGAGCTGGAATTGTCCGTCAGGGCGTATAATTGCCTGAAGAATGCGAATATAAAGACCATTGCAGACCTCGTGCAGAGGTCGGAGCATGAGATGCTCAAAACGAAGAACTTCGGCCGCAAATCCCTGAACGAGATAAAGGACATACTTACCTCAATGGGATTGGGTTTCGGCATGAAAATAGATATGAACGAACTTAAGGCAGTGCTCTAAAATACAGAGGAGGATGATTAGAAATGCGACATAAAGTAGCGGGAAGACATTTCGGCAGGACTGCAAACCAGAGGAAGGCATTGTTGCGCGGCCTTGTGTCATCCCTTTTTGAGCATCAGAGGATAGAAACCACCTTGGCAAGGGCAAAAGCCATCAAAGGGATAGCGGAAAAACTGGTGACATTCGGAAAGCAGGGGGATCTCCATTCAAAGAGAATGGTAATGTCCTATATACCGAACAGGACCGTTGTATCCAGGCTCTTCTCGGAAATAGCGCCGAGGTTCGCAAGCAAGAACGGCGGATATCTCAGGATAGTTCAGACCCGCCAGAGAGTCAATGACCGCGCCCCGATGGCCATTATAGAATTTGTCGACTATGAGGGCATAATGGCCGGCGCCGGGAAAGAGGGCAAGAAAGAGTGAACGACATACTTTTCGGCGGGCTCATAATCATAGTTTGGGTGGTCTTGCAGTTTATCGTATTCCCGAAGCTCGGTGTCCGCACCTGAGCGACCCCTACTCAAAGGGGTTCGGAGAACTCCAAAAAGTGTAAGTAAGAGCATCAGGCTATAGAGGTTTTGAAAAGGGATTTGCACAGGCAAATCCCTTTTTTATGCCGGGTTGTTTTTAAAGAGGGCAGTCGAAATTAACCGTAGCAGGCGCCCGGGAAAATAGGGCTTCCCCTTTTATCCATCCCCCTGATAAGCCGCCATCCTTTGCAGGCTTGCAAAAATGATTTCAGCTTTTGCATTTCCGCAAAAAATAACTCCTATAAAAAATCTGTGGAATCAACGAACTGAGCGCTGGCATGAAAGGTGCATCTTATTAAAGCAAGAAGGGAAAGAGGAGGTGGAAGAAAATGAAAACAAGAGAGATGGCAAAAAGGGGATTATACCTCGGGGCAGGTGCAGGGCTTGTGATGTTTGCAATAATCGGATTGCTTCCGGGCTCATTCATAGGTGGCGTAATAGGGCTGAACATTGCCGGCAGTATATTCGGATTGCCGTTAAACGTATCATTATTGCCGAGGCTTATCGTCGGGGCGTCAATGGTGCTGGGGATCATTGTTTCGGGAGTGATATTTGTGGTCGGCGCATCCTTGCTGGGATGGCTGGCAGGGTATGTTGTAGACGCCGTAAGGTATAGCCGGACAGTAGGAATAGACACAACAGTAAAGAGCAGGTAAGACAGTTCCGGCTTATTGCCGGATAAAAATAAAAACCAGGACTGACGACTAAAGGAGGCTGGAGAGATGAAAGCAAGAAAAGAGATGGTAAGGATGGGAACAAAGATAGGAGCGACATTAGGCGGAATAGCATTCCTGATTTTCGGCCTTATCCCCGGCTTTTACTTCGGCAGTTACGGTTCCTTGGTAGTAATCAGGCACCTCATGGGCGGGCCTGTAGAGCCTACTGTTATAGTGAGGATGATAGTGGCAGCCGGAATCATGCTCGGGATAGTCTGCATAGCATCGGTGAGCATTGTAGTAGGCTCGATAGTCGGGACAGTATTCGGCTATATCGTTGAGGCTGCTACTGCTCCTGTAGAAGCTAAAGAGACCGCAGGGACTGCCGTAAAGGCAAAGTAAAAGAATAGACAGACGTACAGACAAAAGAGGATGGAGGGAAGTTCCCTCCATCCTCTTTGTTTATTCAGAAAACAGTTTGTTCCCTAATCCCGTCAAAACGGTATAGAATATAATGAAAGCTCGACAAACTGAGAGGGGGCTCTTGCAATAAAGATAATGTCAATCAACAGCGTTACGCTCATCGGACTTCTGGCAGCCGCATTGACAACCACGTCGTTTATTCCGCAGGTGATCAAATCGTGGAGAATGAAAGAGACGAAAGACATCTCTCTCTGGATGTTCCTTATCCTGGGGACAGGGATATTCCTCTGGATGGTTTACGGGCTTTTAATCCAGGATTTGCCGGTGATACTGGCGAACAGCATATCGTTTGTCCTCGTCGTGGTAATTCTGTATTTTAAAATAAGGTATAAATAAGGGTATCAATTGAGTGTGAGGACAGAGATAAGCAAATACATACTCAAGGAATACGGCTCCTGGGGAGTCCTGGTCATCTCGTTTCTTACCGGCTTTCTGGCCGGTTTCCCGGCTGCTAAGACGTCTTGGGAATGGGGCGGCTTGAAAAGCATGCTGGCGCTTATTGCCCTCTCGCTGTTCGTAAATTCGAAGCAGGCTTTTACATGGTGGTTACGCCGCGCAGATTCAAAGGGAGCGGGGATTTTTATGGTGCAGGTATTCCTGGCGTCGTTGCTGCTGCTTGCAGTTTTTGGCAATACTGTTCTGAGGCTGCTGCCCTATGTACCTGTCCCGGTCGTGTATATCCTCCTGCTGAAGTCCGCAGGCGAACATGCCATTACTACTGAAATCGCCGGTTTTGCGACGCTCACGCTTTCGGCCCTTATTGCTCATTGTGCCGTATCAGGCGAAGTAGATTCCCGGCTGTACATAGCGGCAGCGGTCTTCTTTACGGCGGGGGTGTTCAAAGTAAAAGTATATCTCAGGAAGAGGGCTCTTGAGAGGATATCAATGGTGCTCTATGTTTTTTTTGCCTTCGCAATCTATTATGCCATAAAAGTACCTGCTGTCGTGCTTTTCCCCCTGGTCGACAATATTATTTTCTCTCTTACTCTCTATAACATCAAATTAAGGGCTGCGGGCTGGATAGAGGTGCTTAAAGGCATAGCCTTTCTGGTCCTGTTAAAATTAAATTACGGATAGGCGCTTAATTGCCACGTACCCCTGTTTTACAACTGCCTTAATCTGATACTATACTTACAGTAACAGGAAACGTATTTCTGTCTGATAACGGCGCCGATTTATTCACAGAGGAATTATTTTCAATCAGCAAAAATGTAATTCCCCGGCAGAAAACCTCTGGAATCCCCCGTTTCTACAAGCAGTTGGGGGCTCCCGGAAATTGACAAAGCAGCGCTGTTAAGTGTAAACTAATTGATTGTAAATCAAGCATTAAGCGTACGGAGGGGAAATTGTTAAAGGCACTTGAGGACATATCATCGACAAAGAAACGGCTGAAAATAGAGATACCTGCCGAGACCATAGAGGCTGAGATAAAAAAGGGCCTTCTGGATGTTCAGAGGAAGTCAAAGCTTCCCGGGTTCAGACCCGGCAAGGCGCCGATGACCATGATAGAAAAGAAGTTCGGCAGGAATGTAGAGGCTGATGTTTTAGAGAGGATGGTTCCTGAATTCTATATGGCTGCGGTCAGGGAGGCCGATATAAAACCGGTTTCCGGACCTGTTGTGGAAGAGTCTTTTGATTTTCAGCGCAACATTCCCCTCTCCATGACCATCATGGTGGATGTCAGGCCAAAGGTTGAAAATCTCAACTATGAGGACATCCCTGTTAAGGATATCCCCATAGAAGTGATTGATGCTGAGGTGGATTCCGTTCTGAAAAATCTTGCAGAAGAAAAGGCCGCCTATGAGGCCGTGGATGACGGCATCAATACCGGCGATCTCGTGACTGTCGACTACACGGTCAAGAGTGCCGGGACCGCGGATAATCCGCACTGGGATTCCACTGCAAAGGATGTAGTCCTTAAAGTGGGCAGCGGACCTTACCCGCAGGAGTTTTTTGACGGGCTTACAGGAAAGAGAAAGGATGAGGAATTCGAGCTGGAGGCGGCTTTCCCCGAGGATCTGCAGTCGCCCTTCGCCGGGAAAAAACCGAAATTCGAAATTAAAATTAAGGATATCAAGAGGCGCAACGTTGCTGCAGTCGACGATGAATTCGCAAAGGATCTGGGACTTGAGAATGCAGGGCAATTGCGGGACAGGGTCAGGGAGAATATCATCACAGTGAAAAACAGGGAGGCGGACAGGGCCAAACAGAAGGAAATACTCGATAAACTCCTCGAATCCCACTCATTCGATGCTCCCGAAAGCCTGCTTGACGCGGAGATCAAAGGGATAATCGACGAGATAAAGTCATCGGGCAAGGATAACCGTCCGGATGAGGAACTGCTTGCGGAATTGAGGCCTCATGCGGAAAAGAGCGTAAAGGCGTCCATTTTGCTGGAATTGATCGGCGAGAAAGAGGGAATCACCGTTAAGGAAGAGGATGTCAAGGAAGAGGTCCTCGCCATCGCCCGGAGATTTTATATCTCTCCCGAAAATGTTATAAAATATTATGTAGCGAAAGACGGCTCGCTTGAGGGGCTGAAACGTACTGTCTTTGAGAAAAAAGTGTTAAACTTTTTGCTCGGTAAAGCGAAAATAGAAAAGTAGAGCAAGCAAGGAGACTAAATTATGAGCATTGTTCCGATTGTAATAGAGCAGACGGGAAGAACCGAAAGGGCCTACGATATTTATTCAAGGCTCCTGAAGGACAGGATCATCTTTATCGGCACGGCCATAGATGACAACGTGGCGAACGTCGTAATAGCGCAACTGCTTTTCCTGCAGACAGAGGACCCTGAGAAGGATATCCATATCTACATCAATTCGCCCGGAGGCGTCGTATCCGCGGGCCTTGCGATGTACGATACCATGCAGTACGTCAAGCCGGACATAGCGACCTATTGCATCGGCCAGGCAGCAAGCATGGGCGCCCTGCTTTTAAGCGCCGGGACCAAGGGCAAGCGGCTTGCGCTGCCCAATTCGCGCATAATGATACATCAGCCGACAGCCGGCTTTTACGGGCAGGCTACGGACGTGGAGATACATGCCAGGGAGATACTGCGGATGAAGGAGTCGCTCAACAGAATTCTCGCGCACCACACAGGGCAGTCCTACGAGAAAATTCATACTGATACTGAAAGGGATTACTTCATGTCGGGAGAGGAAGCAAAGGCATACGGTATCGTTGATGATGTGATATCCACGGTAAAAGAGGCCAAGGTGAAAAAACAGTGATTAGCGGCAGTTGACAGTGTCGGTTGCGAGATTCCTTACTGGCACCGATTACTGATACTGAAACTGATTTGGAGGTTTAGATGGCAAGGAAAATGAACGATAACTCTCTCAAATGCTCCTTTTGCGGTAAAGGACAGGACGAGGTCAAAAAGCTGATCGCAGGCCCGATGGTGTATATATGCGATGAATGTGTCGGGCTCTGTAATGAAATTATAGATGAAGAACTGCACGTAGCAGACAGGGACTTCTCCAGGAAGCTGCCGATCCCCGCCGATATTCATAGCTTCCTTGATGATTATGTTGTAGGCCAGGAGCGGGCAAAGAAAATTCTGTCCGTTGCCGTCCATAACCACTACAAAAGGATATTCAGGGGCTCCAAGTCCGATGTGGAGCTGCAGAAGAGCAACATACTCATGATAGGGCCGACAGGTACGGGCAAGACGCTCCTTGCCCAGATTCTTGCCAAGTACCTCGATGTGCCGTTCACCCTGGCCGATGCAACGACCCTTACCGAAGCCGGCTACGTGGGAGAGGACGTTGAGAACGTGCTGCTCAAACTGCTTCAGGCGGCGGACTACGATGTGGAAAAGGCGCAGAGGGGAATCATATATATTGACGAGATCGACAAAATAAGCAGGAAATCCGACAGCCCGTCGATAACCAGGGATGTATCGGGTGAGGGCGTCCAGCAGGCCCTTCTGAAAATCATAGAAGGCACGGTGGCAAATATACCGCCTCAGGGCGGGAGAAAGCACCCGCAGCAGGAGTATATACAGCTTGATACCACCAATATCCTTTTCATGTGCGGCGGGGCATTTGTCGGGCTTGATACGATAATTGAACGCAGGACAGGCAAAAAGAGCATAGGCTTCGGTTCCGAAGTTGCCGGCGCCAGGGACAAAAAGAGAAAAAACATATTGGGTCTTGTCGAGCCCGAGGACCTTCTGAAGTACGGGTTAATCCCCGAATTCGTGGGAAGGCTTCCGGTTGTGGCGACTCTCGAGGAACTGGATGAGGCGGCCCTTATAACGATTTTGACCCAGCCGAAGAACGCCCTTGTGAAGCAGTATCAGAAACTGCTTGCGCTGGATAATGTCCGCCTGAAATTTACGGAAGGGGCATTGGCTGCGATAGCCAAAAGGGCCATAGAAAGAAAGACCGGCGCACGCGGCTTAAGGGCCATCCTGGAAGACGTTATGCTTGAGATCATGTACGAAATACCCTCCCGGAGCGGCGTAACCGAATGTATGATCAACGAGGAGGCCATTACCAAGGGAGAGAGGCCGCTCCTTGTATATGAGCAGGCTGAATCCGCATAACGGCAGTGACGAGTAGGGGCAGGCCTGTGTGCCTGCCCGGTCTTTGGGCGACCACATAGGGATCGCCCCTACTGTCTTAAGGCTTTTTCCATCGCTTTCCTGATGCTTTCTTTTAATTCGGGATCCTGAATGCCGGCTATGGTATCGTTTATCCAGGCGATGTCGGTTTCTTTAAGCTCCCCGGTTCTATGGGCGGTTACGGGATTTTTCGCGGGGCCTTTCCGGGGATTATAAATCCTGCCGTGTTTGAATTTGATCTCCCTGATGCGGTATTCATGGAGTTTCTTTATCATGTCCTTTTTAAAGAACTTCAACTGTTGCAGCCAGGCAGGGGAATCGACATTGACGATCAGTTCTCCGTCTTTAATGTCCACCGGATAAGTATGGAGCGCAAGCGGCCCGGTGAAGAGGGTGGGCCATTCTCTTTGAATGGACTCAAGCCTGACCCTTTCTTCTATGCCGAGGCTTTTAAGGAGGGCTGAGAGTATTGAACCGGCATTTTCCATATGAACGGAAAGTAACAAGCAACCTTAAAGGCGGTAACAAGTTACAAGTAACGAGTTGAAAGACAATAATTCCGAAAACTCGTTACTGAATAAAATTACTCGTTACGGTTTTTAGACGGCTTTAACTACTTTCTTGGACCTGATACATCTTGTGCATACATGTGTTCTTTTGGTGCCGCCGTCTGTAACGATTTTGATCCTCTGGATATTCGGCATTAAAACGCGTTTTGTTTTATTATTTGCATGGCTTACGTTATTCCCGACAGCCCTCTTTTTTCCGCAAATAGTACAACTGGCCATATTATACGCACCCCCTTTGATTGCATTAAAAAGTCTTTTATGATAACATTTCAGGAGTAATGTTACAAGTATAAACTAAAAATGAGAAATAGAAAATTAAGAAATGAGAGATAAGAGACAAGATACTGAGAAGGCGAAAACCGTTGTCCCGTGTTGTTTATTTCTTAATTTCCCATTTCTCATCTCTTGTTTTTCACTTGAAGAAAAGATCGGAGGTTGAAATATAGATGTCCAATACTGAAATAAAAAGCACTGAGCTGGCAAAGGAACTGGGCGTAAAAGCTACTGAAGTCGTCAAAGAGCTTGGAAAGATGAGACACATCGAGTACAAGAAGGGGACGACAAATTTAAAGCTCGGCGCTGATGAAGCGGAGAAGGTTAAAGCTGCATTCAAGCAGCAGAAGGCGCCGGCGGCTGCGAAGAAAGCCCCGGAGCAGGCCGCGCCCAAAAAATTGCCTGAAAAGGCAGCGGAAAAACCGGAGCGGAAACCTGAAAAGAGGGTAGAGGCAAAAGAGGAGAAGTCCGGTAAGATTGTCGGGCCCGCCAGGAAGGACAGGGCTGAGAAGCCCGTTGAAATGAAAACCGGTGAGGCGGAAGCAAGTAGTATCCCCGTTGAGGATGTCGAGCAGTTGGAAACCACCCTGCCCGCCGCCCCTGTTGCCGAAGATGATGAAGAAATCAAAGTGCCCGACAGGTTCAAAAAAGAGATAGAGGTTGAAAAGGTAGAGAAGATCAAGGTCAAGCCGGCGATGCAGAAGGCATTCCAGGCGATCAAGAGGATAGAGCCCAAAAAATGGGTCGATCAGAAAGGCGGCAAGAGGCCCGGCAAGGACAGGTTCAGAAAATTTGAACAGCAGCCGGCCCAGTCCCAGATTACGGCCCCGCGAAAGAAGTCGATAAAGCTGGAAGAAGGGACAACGGTAAAGGTCTTTGCGGAGCTTATAGGAACGAAGGTGTCCGACGTCATAAAAAAGCTTATGGAAATGGGCTATATGGCGACTCTCAACCAGCCCATCGATATGGACGCGGCTATCCTGGTCGCCGATAGTTTCGGAGTAAAGGCCGAATCAGTTACCGCTGAAAATATCGATGTCATAGAAGAGGCTGTGGAAGAGACCGTGGACCTTATTCCGAGGCCGCCGGTTGTTACGATCATGGGGCACGTCGACCACGGCAAGACCTCTTTGCTGGACGCGATAAGGGAGACGAAGGTCACCGAGACGGAGGCGGGCGGTATTACACAGCACATCGGAGCTTATAAAGTATCACTCCAGGGCAAGGATATAACGTTTCTTGATACCCCGGGCCATGAGGCATTTACGGCGTTAAGGGCGAGGGGCGCTAAAGTTACGGATATCGTCGTGCTCGTGGTTGCGGCGGATGACGGCGTAATGCCCCAGACCGTGGAGGCAATCGACCATTCCAAGGCTGCAAACGTTCCCATATTGGTGGCCATAAACAAGATAGACAAGCCCGAAGCGAATGCGTCGAGAGTAAGGAACGAACTGGCGGAGCGCGGGGTGGTATCCGAAGAGTGGGGCGGCCAGAATATTTTCGTGGAGGTTTCTGCGAAAAAGAGAATCGGTATCGAGCACCTCCTCGAGATGGTGCTGCTTCAGGCGGAGATGATGGAACTGAAGGCCAATCCCCACAAGCCTGCACGGGGGACGATCATCGAAGCAAAACTGGACAAGGGCAGGGGACCCGTAGCTACGGTGCTGATTCAATCGGGCACATTGAAAATAGGAGATGCCTTTGTCGCGGGTGCAGCGTCCGGAAGGGTAAGGGCGCTGATTGACGATACCGGCAAGAAGATATTCACGGCGGGCCCGTCAACCCCGGTCGAGGTCATCGGCTTTTCCGAGGTGCCCACAGCGGGTGATGTCTTTACCAGTGTCGAGGACGAGCGGAAGGCGCGGCAGATAGCCCTGGCACGGCTTCAGAAGCAGCGGCTTGCGGAAATAGCCAGGCACAAAAAGTTGACCCTCGATGAGTTGTACGCGAGAATAAAGGAGGGCCAGATAAAGGAACTGAACATTGTTATCAAAGGCGATGTCCAGGGTTCTGTTGAGGCCATAAAGCAGGCGCTTGAGGGGATAATCCATACCGAAGTGAAAGTAAGGGTCATCCATGCGTCGGTCGGCGGAATCAACGAATCCGATGTGATGCTTGCGGCCGCGTCAAATGCCATTATCATAGGCTTTAATGTCCGTCCCGAGCTCAAGGCATCGCAGATTGCGGAGAAAGAGGGTGTGGATATAAGGCTGTACAACATAATCTATGATGCCATCGAGGACGTGAAGAAGGCGCTGGAAGGACTTCTTGAACCGACCCTCAAGGAGAAGATCCTGGGCAGGGCCGAAGTGAGGCAGCTTTTCCATGTCTCGAGGCTCGGCACTATCGCCGGCTGTTATGTGCTTGACGGGATGATGAGCCGCACAAGCGAAGGCATCAGGGTAATCAGGGACAATATCGTCGTCTACGAGGGGAAGCTGGCCTCGTTGAAGAGATTCAAGGATGATATCAAGGAAGCGCAGACCGGATACGAATGCGGTATTACCATAGAAAACTTTAACGACCTCAAAATCGGCGATATACTCGAAAACTATATTATCGAGAAAATAGCCGCAAAACTATAAAAGGAGTGCCGGCGTCGGTGGATAGTGTCAGTAAGAGGAATGAAAAAATTCCTTTAACCGACACTGACACTAAACACTGACACTGTTTTACTGACACTGACCTATGCACCCATACAAGCGATCACAGAGATTAAGCATCCTGCTGAGAGAAGAGATAGCCGATATCATCATGAGGAGAGTAAAAGACCCCCGTATCGGGTTTGTTACGGTAACCGATGTCGAGCTGTCTGAAGACCTGAAAATAGCAAAGATCTTCATCAGCGTGCTGAACGAGGAAGATAAGGATACGACGCTCGAGATTTTGAATTCTGCAAAAGGTCTCGTTCGCAGCGAGATATCGAAGCGGGTGAGAGTGAAATTCATTCCGGCTATCGAGTTCAGGATTGATAAATCCATAGAGCACGGCGACAGGATCGACAGATTGCTGAGAGAAATAAAGAAAAAGGAGTCTTCGGAAGATTGATCCCGCCGGCACATCTGCTCGATTTCCTCAAGAGGGAAGATAGTTTTATAATCGCTGCCCACCTGAGTCCTGACGGCGATGCTCTGGGCTCCGCTCTTGCGCTTTCTATGGCCCTCGAAAAGCTGGGCAAAAGAACCCTTCTCTTATGCAGGGATTCGGTTCCGGAGCACTATCTGTTCCTGCCGGGTTACGAGAGGTTCTGCACCTTTGATACGGCGGTATCTTCCGGCATAGCGATACAGGAATTCAGAAACCTTATACTTGTGGATTGCAATGAGATCAAACGTACCGGGATGGAGAGGTCCGTGCTTGCCTATCTCACCTTTCAAGCCTCGGCGGTAATAGACCATCATGAGACCGAAAAAGAGTTCGGTGACTTCAAATGGGTGGCGCCTGATATTGCAGCTACCGGCATGATGATCTATTACCTCATAAAGGCGCTCGGGATAGCGGTAACAAAAGAGATGGCGATAAACCTCTACACCGCATTGATTGTCGATACAGGAAACTTCCGGTTCGAAAATACATCGCCTGAAGTGCTCGTTGTTGCCGCTGCCCTGACCGAAGCGGGTGCCCCGCCCCATCTAATTCACCGGGAATTGAATGAATCATGGTCGGAGGGCCGCTTCAAACTTTTCATAAAATTGCTCAACACGATCCGGATCGAAGACGGCATTGCAATCACAACAATCACGAAAAGAATGTTTGAGGAGACATCCACCTCTCCCGACGATACCGAAAGCTTTGTCTCATTCCCGCAGGTTATGAAAAAGATAAGGGTCGCAATCCTCTTGCGGGAAGTCAGTGAAAATGATTATAAGGCAAGCCTCAGGTCGAGAGGCGCTATAAATGTCGCCCGTATTGCAGAGTCTTTCGGAGGCGGGGGGCACAAAAACGCCGCGGGCTGCAACATAAAGGCGGATATCGAGACAGCCAGGGCCGGGCTTATCAGGCAAGTCAAAGAGCAGATGAATGAAGGGTAAGCTTCTCGTAGAGCTCTTCAGGTGTGATTACCGCGCCGCCCGGCCTGCCGTAGAAGAGTACCTCTGATTTTCCGTTAACCGCCAGTTTTACATCCTCCACCATCTGACCTGCATTCAATTCCACGGTAATAAAACGTCTGCCGCTGCCGGCCAGCCCGCCTATAGCTTTTTCAGGGAAAGGGAACAAGGTGACGGGCCTGAAAAGGCCGATCCTGCGCCCCTCGCTCCTCATTCTTCTAACGGCGGATATGGCGATACGTGCGGCAATGCCGAAGGCGATCACAATCAATTCCGCATCGTCTATGTCATACACCTGGAACTTTACTTCCCTGTCCCTCATCGTCTGATATTTTGCCTGGAGCTTGTGGTTCCTTTGCTCCAGCTCGCCTTCACCCATAAACAGGGATTTTATGACATTGGGCTGTCTCCCCTTGCAGCCGGTAAGCGCCCACGTCTTTTCAGGCAGATCAGGCTTGATATAGGGTTTCGGGATACAGGGTTCAACCATCTGTCCGAGTATCGCGTCGCCGAGGATCATAACAGGGGTCCTGTATTCATCGGCCTTGTCAAAGGCAAGCATGGTTAAATCCCAGAGTTCCTGTACATTATAGGGCGCATAAACAAGCTGCTTGTAATCTCCATGGCCGCCGCCTTTGACTGCCTGGAAATAATCGGCCTGGCTTGCCGAGATATTGCCGAGACCGGGTCCCCCCCTCTGCATATTTACAATGACTGCGGGGAGTTCGGCTCCGGCAAGGAACGATATGCCCTCCTGCTTCAGACTTATACCCGGGCTGCTCGAGGAGGTCATTGCCCGTGTTCCGCAGGCTGATGCCCCGAATACCATATTAACCGCGGCTATCTCGCTCTCCGCCTGGATAAAGGCGCCGCCGGCTTCCGGCATGCGCCGCGACATATACTCGGGGATCTCGTTCTGGGGGGTTATCGGATAGCCTGCATAGAACCTGCACTCGGCCCGGATGGCAGCTTCAGCGATGGCCTCATTGCCTTTCATCAGAGTTCTTTCCATGAGCGAAATTATAACAGGATGTGCGAAAAAGTCACAAGGTTTTCCGGATTGCTTCTACCCGTGCACCGGTTCGATCACCGTCACTTCCGGGTGGGCGAGGAAGCGTACTACCGGGGATTGATTTCCCTGAAGAGCTTTGTGGGGCCTTCGAGTTTGTTGATCTGCCCATCCACTGGCGTATCTGTTTTCTCTTGAGATTTAAACGGCATTCGACGCTTTTAAGGCATTGTAACTTTCCGACGGGAATATGCGACTTAATAATGGAGTCCTATGCTTCTTAATCTTGATTTGAAAAGGTGGACGAAGAGCAAATGGAAAAGTATAGAGGGATGCGTGAGGAAAAAAGCGGGGAAAGGCAGGCTGGTGGAGGCATACCGCATGGAAGAAAAGGCGGCTCTCGCGGAGCGTTTCAGTTTTAGGGGAGGCGGCAACTTCCGTTCTTTTGTGCCGGCTTTACATGATGGAAGAGATGAAACTGTCGGTTGACAGGAGACCAAAAAAGGAGAAAAGTATGAAAAAGTTGGCCATGGTATTATTTGCAGTCCTTTTCGTGATGGGGCTTGCCGTGAATTCGGATGCGGCAGCAAAGGAGAGCGGCGGTATGCATGGGGGCATGTCCAAGCATGACAAGGGCTGTGGGTGCGCAGGATCATATTCACCTATGTCAATGTTCAAGAAACTTGGACTTGATGAAAAACAAAAGGAAGCTGTTCGGGCGATCCATCTCCAGACAAAGAAGACTATGATTAAAAAGGCAGCGGATATTAAGGTGGCAAAAATTGAACTGCAGGAGATCCTCTCGAAGGATCCTGTGGATTTAGCTGCTGCCGAGGCTGCAGTGAAAAAGATTGAGAATCAGAGAACGGAAATGAAGATGATGCGCATTAAGGCGATGGAGGAGGTAAAGTCCAACCTTAACCCCGAGCAGAGGAAGAAGTTTTCTGAAATGATGAGCTTTCTCTCAATGAAAAGACACGGGAGGCACGGTGAATGCCGTATGCATGGTGAGATGGGTACTATGAAAGAAAAGGGAGGGGCGGAGCACAAGCATCGCTAACCGGGACCAGGAAAAGCAGCCGGGGAGACCATATGTCTCCCCTGTTTTGCCCGTTTTACGTTTTTTCTCCGCAGGATACTGCGTATGTTCTGCATGTGGTTGCGGAGATCTCTGAAACTGCGTATTGACAGAAAGAACCTGCGCTGAAGGCTTAAGCTGTATACGACATGCTTCAGTCCGACACCTGCCGTGCCGTCCGTGGATGGGTGAACTAGCTAAGAAACATTTTGACCAATGGACTCCCGACGAGCGTAAGCGGGTAGAGCGTGTGTGCCAAAACTATGACTCAGTCGGAATCATGTGTCGGCAGCGATTCATTCCTGCTATAATACCTTATGATGGTGAAATATGCTTTTATTTGAATGGAATCCGAGTAAGGCAAAAAAGAATATAAAAATTCATGGTGTATCCTTTAATGAGGCAAGCACAGCTTTCAAAGATACTCTATCATTAACGGTTTATGACCCGCTGCATTCCGATGAGGAAGACAGATTTATTTTAATTGGAAACTCCTTTGAAAATCGCCTTCTGGTAGTTGCTCATACGGCAAG
Organism: Nitrospirota bacterium; assembly: GCA_023476565.1. Taxonomy (GTDB): domain Bacteria; phylum Nitrospirota; class Thermodesulfovibrionia; order Thermodesulfovibrionales; family Dissulfurispiraceae; genus JAMCVZ01. The sequence goes on along the minus strand of JAMCVZ010000011.1, from coordinate 12,641 downwards.
AGGAGACAAAATCAGGATAATAAGCGCAAGAAAAGCGACAAAAAATGAAAGGAAACAATATGAAGAAAATGCAAAAAGATCCGGACATGCTTGAAGAATATGATTTCAGCAAAGGTATTCGGGGAAAATACGCAAAGAAGTACAGTGAAGGCACAAATGTTGTGATTATCGATCCGGATGTTGCCAAATTTTTCCCGGACCACGATTCTGTAAATCAGGCATTGAGGTCATTAACGGAAATTATTAAAAAGCAAAAAAGACCGCTTAATCGGGTAAGGGACGGTAATTAACCGTCCCTTACCACACCACCCATCGTACCTTTCAATGCCGAAGACCTTTCTTATTTGCGCGTTCGGCGGTATGCTGAGCAAGCAGGGACGGCCATTTCACGTTATTTGAACCCCTGTAACTGCCGCTGTGGTAAAATAATTCATGTCTATCATACGTGTGCTTCCGGTCTCCCTCCGCAACAAGATCGCCGCAGGTGAAGTGGTCGAAAGGCCTGCATCTGTGATAAAAGAACTGATAGAGAACTCCATTGATGCGGGGAGCACGCGCATTGCAGTGGATACGGCACATGCCGGCAAACGGCTCATCAAGGTCTCTGACAACGGCTCGGGCATGGAGAGAGAAGACGCGCTGCTCGCCTTCGAAAGATATGCCACCAGCAAGATCAGGGAAGAGCAGGACCTGTTCTGCATCAGTACCATGGGGTTCCGCGGCGAGGCCCTTTCCTCTATAGCAGCGGTCTCGAAGATGAAACTGGCGACGGCCCCCCAAGCAGGGATTCCAGGGTACGATCATCAATCATCTATCGGCACCTGCATCGAAATAGCAGGAGGCGATATCAAAGAGATACTCGAGTGCCCTGCTTCCGGCACTGCTATTGAAGTGAAGGACCTCTTTTACAATACCCCTGCACGGCGCAAATTTCTCAAATCGGATACCACGGAGAATTATCATATCATCGATACAATAACGCGAGAGGCCATATCCCATTTCTCTATAGGATTTACCCTGAGGATGGATGGGGCCGAGGCTTTGAATCTCCCCTCCGCATCCTCGCACAAGGAAAGGCTGCTGCAGATTTACGGCAAGGAATTTGTTGACGGGCTGATGGAGACCGAAGTGCAGGACAGCAGGATGAGCATCAAGGCTTTTTTAAGCAAAACCGCACAGGTGAGGAATAACAAGGCCGGTCAGTTTGTTTTTATAAACAGGAGGCCGGTTAAAGACCAGTCGGTTACTTATGCCGTATACAAGGCCTATGAGGACCGGATCCCCAGAGATAAGCATCCCCTGTTTTTCATTCTTCTGGAAATGGACCCTGCAAAGGTCGACTTCAATGTCCATCCGGCAAAAAGGGAGGTAAGATTCGAGGACAAGGGCAGTGTGTTCACTTTTGTGCATAAAGCTGCACGAACAGCCCTCATGAGCCAATCAGCAATTCCCGCTCCCCATCCACCGATCGAAGAAAACCGTGTCCCTGCTGACAACAGCCGGACCGTGTCCACCGGTTCACAGCCAGTGGTTACGAATGCGTATGAAGCTTATGGCGATGGCGCCGCCCACAAGGCCCTCCAGATGGTCTCGGAACACGTTGATACGCTCTATAGCGGGAGCACCCCTTTTCTTTATCTGGGGGACACTCTTGTAGCAATCCCGGGGAGGGGCGGCATCATAATCATGGATTATCATGCCGCCCACGAAAGAATCAACTATGAGAGATTTTTAAGACGCATGGATATCCGCTCCTGTCCGCTCCTCTTCCCGCAGCAGGTGAAGCTGCAGACCGGAGATTACAGGGTCATTCTCGATAACCTGCAGGTGCTGGGAGAGTTCGGGCTGGAAGCAGAGGATTTCGGCCACGGCGCTATTATTGTGAGGAGCCTGCCGGAAGCCCTCAGGGACGCCGATTTGGGTTCCCTGATGAGCGATGTGGCCTCTGCATTGCTTAATAAGGATGCGGGGAGCGCGGGTGCTGCTGATTCGGGAAAAGACCTGGAGCCGCTTGACTCCCGGAAAAGGCTGATCGCCGCGCGGCTTGCGTGCCACAGCTCTATCAGGGGAAAGGAAGTTCCTGACGGAGCGCGGCTTGCGGCATTGATGAAATCTCTCGATGCTGCGGACAATCCGAACACCTGCCCCCACGGGAGGCCGACGAGGATCGTGATATCGCTGGGCGATCTCAGGAAGATGTTCAAGAAGTAAAGCAATATAACTTTTGGAAATGCTCAACCCGAGTAATTTTTCTTGAAATTATTTTTTTACAAAATCCTTCCATTATTGACAAATCATAGTTGTTTCGTTATAGTTCATAACCGCTGAACCATCACTCGAAAACCCGTATTCGGCATAAGGCCGGATGGTGGTGGAGACTTGGAGGGAGTAATGAGCGAAATTGTTCCAACGGGAGTTATTGAAGGGAAGATTCTCTTGATCAGAGGCAAAAAAGTTATGCTGGATAGGGACTTGGCGATCCTCTACGGTGTTGAAACAAGGACGTTGAATCAGGCAGTGAGAAGGAATATCAACCGGTTCCCTGAGGATTTCATGTTTCAGTTGACAGGGGAAGAGATGGAAAATTGGAAATCACAAATTGTGATATCCAATAAGGAGAGAATGGGACTGAGAAAAAAGCCGTATGCCTTTACGGAAAACGGCGTCGCCATGTTGTCGAGTGTTCTTAGCAGCGAGAGAGCGGTTGAAGTCAATATCCAGATAATGAGAACCTTTACGAGGCTTCGCGAAATGTTCCTGACGCATAAGGAGCTTGCCCACAAGCTGGCGCAGCTTGAAAACAAGATTGAAAGACACGACGGAGAGATTAAAGCAATCTTCAATGCTATCAGGCAGTTGATGGCTCCTCCGCCGGATACGAACAAAAGAAAGATTGGATTCAATAGAGATAAGGAAGGCTGATTGCTGGAGGTGGTTTGTGAATAGGATTTGGGGAAGAAGTAAATGGAGGTTTGCCGATGGCTTGCGGAGTGAAAAAGACTGACCATGCCGGTTCTAAAAAAGGGGGCAACTTGTAAGGATTACTTAATAGTTGGTCGGAAGGGTTTCCGGTGAGTTATTAAGGAATCCTTAACAACTGATACGGTAGGAGATGTTGCAAATTTTGCAACATCTCGAAAAGCGTGTTTTAGCAGTATGAGTAGGTGCGCGTGAAAGGTGGTAGAATTGAAACAAACGAACTATTTGAAATTTTTCCCCGTCTTTTACAAGAGGAGGAAGGTAAGATGAACAGGATTTATCAGGGCAGGGGGATAAAGGGAAATGAGCAAGCCGATTGCACATATCGCTGAGGACGGCAGAGAGCACGACCTCTACGATCATCTGATTGGCACTGCGGAAAAGGTTGCGGATTTTGCCGCTGAATTCGGATGCGGGGAATGGGATTATCTTGCCGGGTTGTGGCATGACTTGGGGAAATATTCTATATTGAAACTACGCTTTATGAAAGGAGGTATATAAATGGAACCTTACGAAGTAAAATTTGAAATTGCGGGGTATGCTGCTATGTTTACCCGCCCAGATTCGGGAGCAGCGCAGGTGTCGTATCCAGCGCCGACTTTTTCTGCTACCAAAGGTATGTTTGAGGCAATTGTACGTTGGACAAGTGTATGTATTCGCCCGACTAAAGTCGAGATATGCGCTCCTATTAAGTATCACAAATATACGACTAACTATGGTGGACCGCTACGGAAAGGCAATCAAATGGCCAAAGGTAGCTCTTATCAGATTCCAGCGACGATATTGATAGATGTGTGTTATCGAATTTATGGTGTCGTTGAAGAAATTACCCAAGCACCGCAAGGTAATAATCACTTGCATGCATTGCAGGATGTTTTTTACAGGCGTTTAAAACGAGGAAGGTTTTATTACATGCCATGTTTGGGATGGAAAGAGTTTGTGCCATTTTATGTGGGAGAGCTTCGGGAGGGCACAAAAAAACAGGCAGACATCAACATTACAATTCCTTCTATGCTTCACAGCGTTTTCGACAAGATATCGGATGGTCAGATAGCTCCAAGTTTTACTGTTGATGCGGCAATCAAGGAAGGAGAGCTGATTTATGCTAAATGAACTATATCAACTATCGCGTAACTTGCAAAAATGCGGAATTCAGGTTAGCGAGCCACATCAATATGTAGAATCACCTGGCAAAAGCGAAGGCTTTATTGTGTGTATTAACAGCGCTGGATTGCCAGAGGTCATAGAATATATAACTGCGGAACAAATGAAAAAATTATGGACATTACGTAAAGGAAATCACAACAGCTTTCCATTTGTAAAATTAAAAAAACCTATATGGAAGGTGGCCATTGATAGCTCGGTATTCCAAGACGTTAAAGGCAAGAAAAAATATGAAGAGAAAAGAAAATCATTGATAGAAGAACGTCAATATGAATTTAATGAGCAGGATATTAGTCTTGCCTCATGGACGCGAGAACGAATTGCTGAAATTAATGGCAAAGATGACAAAATGCAAGTTCTTGTTGATCTTACGTGTAGAATGCCACATGACAGAGATTCTTCAATTGAGTTTGTTATGAGGTTGTCTGAATTGATCTTGCAGAATATGCAGGAACAGACAATTGATTTGGCAAAAACAATTCTTATCGGCGATCTAAAAGAGCGGGATCAAGAAATAGTATGCGATGCACCGTTGTTCTTTGATGTTAGCGATTGGGCTAAATACCAATGCAGGGTTGCAAGTCCTGAAATGGGCGTGTTAGTAAGCAAATATTTGCCAAGAGCGAGTGTGGATAATCAAGTCAAAGGTATTTCTGCATATGGTGGATCAGGATTGAAAGTTGACCCATTTCCGAAACGAAAACTTGGTCCGGCTGGACAGTCATATTTGTTTTCGATGAATGATGACGCGCCATGTCATTACCGATATAAAAAAATATCTTCTTCGATATTTCCAGTAAGTTCAAGTGAGGTTGAGGCTATGGATGGCGCACTTCAGTGGTGCGTTGCCGAAGATCGCAAATGTAAGACATGGCAAGGAGTGCCTAATGTGAAACGCAAGCAGGATTTGCTCATCACATATTTGGAAGAAAAACCTGAAAATGAAATTGCGCTTGCAAGTATTTTTGCAGCACCGGATGTGGAGGAAAATATTACAGCGGAATCTGCTTATGAAAACAAAACAAAAACTGTTTGTAATGCGCTGCGCGGAGTACCGGGCTTAAACGATAATTCTCAAGTCAATGTGATAGTTATTAGCAAGGTTGACGAGGGACGTGCTCAAGTAGTGCTAAGCACTGCCTACAGTATTAAAAATATTATTCATAGTGTAGAAGAATGGAGAACAGCGGCTAAGAATCTACCTATATTTTCTTTGTGGCTTCCGGGGAAAAAGGGTGAAAAGGCTCTGCAGGTTGAACCTTCGTGTCCTTCGCCAGTTGATGTCATGAAGTGCTTGCAGAACCAGTGGATTAAGAACGGACTTGATAAGCGTGATGCCCCCGGGCTTTATTTGCGCCATGTATATGATTTGTATCTTGGAGATGCTTTCATTGCGAAACAGACAGCGAATAATTTCTTGAGTCTCACTTTACAGCGTCTTGGCGAGTTGTTCGTCGGGTATGGAAGTGCGGATCATGCGGATGCCATAAAAGAGTATTCGTCAGATGCCCGTAAAACAGTACTACACGGCATAGCAATTTTAGCGATTGCGTTATATAAACTCGGCATAAAAAAGGAGGACTATATGAAGAACGCGGCATTTAATGTTGGCAGGATGCTTGCACTTGCAGACAAACTGCATTATGCGTATTGCTGGAAAGTTCGAAAAAAAGATGTGCCGCCACAGTTGATCGGTAATGCCATAATGCGCACAGCACTGGATAATCCTTTGAAAGGGCTATCTTTGCTGAGTGAGAGATTGCCAATCTATCAGGCGTGGGCTACCAGTGCTCAAGATGATGGGACTGATGAGAGTGTCACTAAACAAGTCAGATTGGCAAAATGGGTCTTGGGCCAAATGGGACAGGTTTCAGCAGCTATGGGAAATGCTACCATTCCAACGTACGCCGATGATGCTGTAAAGGCTCAAATATTGTTGGGATATTTGGCACATGTTAAGAGTGAAGACTAATAAAAATCAAAAGGAGGTTTATCATGTCAGAAAAGGATGAGAATTTGGTAGACAAGAGGGCAACAGGGTTGTTGATCATCGAAGTGCGCAGTTCTAACCCCAATGGTGATCCTGATAGAGAAAGCGATCCACGTCAAAGACAGGACGGACGCGGCGAGATTTCACCGGTTTCTTTTAAACGAAAATTGAGAGATTTGATTGACGATAAAGATGGTCAGGCATGGAAAGAAATCGCCGAGATGGCTGCTGTAAAAGATAGTGGTAGATTTCATATTCTTGAACGTCGAGGCCGTGACCGGAAACAGATTGAGAAAGAACTTGAGGGAGATGGAACTGAATTCATCAAGAAATATTGGGACGGCAGGGTATTCGGTAACACCTTTCTTGAAGAAGGAAAATCAACATCTATAAGGACTGGTGTTGTTCAATTTGGACTTGGTGTTTCGATAAGCCCTGTTTGTATATCAAGAAAGACCTTTACTAACAAGTCGGGGGTTGAAGAAGGGAAGGATAGAGGTATGGCACCGTTGGCGTACAGAATTGTTGAGCATGGAGTTTATTGTATGCCATTTTTTGTAAATGCAGCGGTAGCCCATAAGACGCAGTGTACTAAAGAGGATGTCTCGGTATTGCTTAAAGCAGTTCCGCGTGCATATCGTGGAACTGCTTCAATGATTCGGAACATGGTTGAAATACGTCATGCATGGTGTATGGAACATAAATCTGCTTTGGGATCATGCTCAGATTTTGCTTTGATTGATGCGTTAACCCCTACGCGGAAAAAAGGTCAGGACTCTGAGAAACCGTCAATATCTTGGGATGATTATGATGTGCCTAAAGAACTACCTATGGAATTGCAAGAGAAATTGAATGACTTCAGGGATTTAATGAATGAATAGCGAAGAGCCATTGGCACATAGCGCAAAACCGGAGCAGGGTATCCCTCCGCAGACATATGTAAAACATATATCTGGAGTGATGAAACGAGCAACTGAAAATGTTTCAGGTATGATTAGGTATTTCTCAGGGGATACCCGAGTTTTGCAAGAAGCGGTAAAACGAGCGGCTTTACTTCATGATTTGGGTAAGCTTGATAAGGCTAATCAGACAGTCTTGAAAAAAGGCGGTAAGAAGCATCTGTCTTTGAATCATGTTGATGCAGGCACGACTTGTTTATCCAGAGGCAAAGAATATGAGGCTGCTTTTTTTGTATACGGGCATCACATTGGTTTGTGCTCTGTGCCACAGGAAGCTGGAAGGGGGACCCTGTTTTTACGTGATGAGAAGATTTGTAACGAAATTGATCAAAAGCTTGAGAATTATCTCGCTGATCATGAAGCATGGTACGGTAAGATTGATAAATCGTCAAACGAAACTGTTAAGTCGGGATGGACTGGACTGACAAGACGATTGGCGTTCTCATGTCTGGTGGATGGTGATTACGGAGACACTGCCGTACATTATGGCGGTGAAACCGAAAAGCAATCTGTAACCCAGCAATGGAAAGAGCGGCTTGAAAAATTAACTGACTATGTTCAAGACTTGCAAAACAAACCTGACGCTTCAAAAGCGCGCAAAAAACAAAGGCATAAAACTTATGAATCCTGCCGAGATGCAGATACACAGCCCATCTTATACTCATGCGACAGTCCAGTTGGGACTGGTAAGACAACAGCGGTAATGGCGCATCTTTTACGTGCGGCTATTGATAAAGAGCTACGCCACATCTTCGTGGTATTGCCTTACACAAATATCATCAAGCAGTCAGTTGATACTTATCGTAACGCGCTTGTCCTTCCTGGTGAGAATCCTGAGAAGGTTGTTGCCGAACATCACCATCAGGCTGATTTTTCAAGCTATGACTTACGGCAGCATGCTTCTCTGTGGACAGCGCCTATTATCGTGACAACGGCAGTTCAGTTTTTTGAGACATTGGGCGCGAATCATCCGGCTCAATTGCGTAAGCTACATGAATTACCGGGGTCAGCGATATTCTTAGACGAAGCACATGCTGCGATACCTACATGGTTGTGGCCTTGGGCATGGCGCTGGATAAAAGATTTGACTGCCACATGGCGTTGCCATTTCGTATTTGCATCGGGTTCGCTTCCTCAGTTTTGGCAGAATGGGAATATTGCAAGTCCGGCTGAGAATGTACCGAATCTTTTGAGCACTAAACAAAGGACGCAGGTAAATAAGCAGGAGAAAGAACGGGTAGCATATTCCACGATAGAAAAAGAGTTTGATGTTACTGGCCTGATAAAGTTTATTCAGTCAAAAAAAGGTCCAAGGCTGGTTATCTTAAATACGGTACAATCTGCGGCAGTTTTAGCGTGGAGAATGTGGAAATCTAAAAATCAGGTAATGCATTTATCGACTGCATTAACCCCTAATAACAGAAACGCTCTCGTTGAAGACATTAAAATGAGACTACAAAAGAAAGATGACACAGATTGGACACTTGTAGCGACAAGCTGCGTCGAGGCAGGCATGGATTTTTCTTTCGCCACGGCATTCCGGGAGAGTTGTAGTGCGGCGAGTTTGATTCAGATCGGTGGGCGCGTTAACAGACACGGCAATAATATACGAGCAGAGGTATTCGACTTTCGTGTTAATAATCCTCTCATGAAAAATAATCCACAGTTAGTAACATCGAGGAATGTTTTAAAAACACTTTTTGAGGAACTGTATTTCGAGACGAAAAATCCAACAGAAATAGTTTCGGAAGCAATGAGACGTGAACTGATGAGCGATTTCGGTGATTTCGAGAAGAAGTCTCTTGAAATCACTAAGCATGAACAAACCAACGATTATCCGGAAGTTGCAAAATTGTGTAAGGTTATTGATACTGATACAAGACTGGTCGTTATAGTACCTGAAATTATTGAAGCCTTGAAGGGATATAAGAAGGTTGATCCGGTAGAGTTGATTCGCAACAGCGTACAGATTCGTTTCTTTAAGATTAACACAAGACAATTCAGTAGTTTCTGTAGCCCTATCAATGCCCATGAAGAGATTTATGAGTGGCGCGGTGATTATGATGGTAAATTTTTAGGGTATATGCAGGCTATACTCCCAGTGCTTGAAATGGATGCTGACGGATTTGCAATGGTGTAAGAATGACAAAAATGATTGACGAGGATACATTATGACCGAAGCACATTTAGCGGTTTTTAAAGGCAGAAAGATAAGGCGGACGCTGCATAAGAACGAGTGGTGGTTTTCAGTGGCTGATGTTGTTGTAGCTCTGACTGATACGGTGAACGCAACAGATTATATTAAGAAAATGCGTAACCGCGACAATGAGTTAGCCAAAGGGTGGGGACAAATTGTCACCCCCCTTTGGCTTGATACGGAAGGGGGCAAACAACAGGTCAATTGCGCGAATACGGAAGGCATCTTTCGTGTCATCCAGTCCATTCCATCCCCAAAGGCCGAGCCTTTCAAGCGCTGGCTTGCAAGAGTAGGCTATGAAAGAGTTCAGGAAATAGAAGACCCGGAACTCGCCACAAAGAGGACAAGGGCATTGTATAAGGCAAAAGGATACTCCGACGACTGGATTGAGAAAAGAATGCGCGGCATAGCCATCCGTGAGGAGCTTACGGATGAATGGAAAAAACGGGATGTGAGGGAAAAACGCGAATACGAAATTCTTACTGCCGAGATAGCAAAGGCCGCATTTGGTATAACCCCAAGTCAGCATAAGAGTTTAAAGGGATTAAAACGAGAGAATTTAAGAGACCACATGACCGACCTTGAACTTATTTTCTCAATGCTCGGCGAGGCAGCGACAACTGAGATAACGCGGGTTGATGATGCAGAGGGATTTCATGAGAGCAAGCATTCGGCGCGCAAAGGTGGCGAGGTTGCGGGCAAGGCGCGGAAAGACCTCGAGAAAAAGACAGGCAAAAAAGTTGTTTCCTCAGAGAATTATCTGCATGAACCAGAAAGCAGGAAGAGGTTGGAAAAAAATGACGATTGAGTCTACAGATGATTTTATAATGCTGTCTGCATTGCAGCATTATGCCTACTGCCCCCGCCAGTGCGCTCTGATTCACATTGAGCAGATCTGGAACGAGAATCTCTTTACTGCCGAAGGCAGGCTTATGCACGATAAGGCTGATAGCAATAAGCACGAATCGCGTGGGAATGTCCGTATTGATTATAGCGTACCCTTGCGCTCATTCAGGCTTGGGCTTATCGGCAAAGCTGATGTAGTGGAGTTCCATCGGCAGGATGATGGGATATGGCTGCCTTTTCCGGTTGAGTATAAGCGCGGCAAGCCGAAATCGGATGATTGCGACAGGGTGCAGCTTTGCGCTCAGGCTATATGTCTTGAGGAGATGCTTAATGTTGAGATTAAAGAAGGCGCTCTTTTTTATGGGCAGACGCGGCGCAGGGAAGATGTTATTTTTGACACGGCATTGCGGCAGGAGACAGAGGACACAGCTAAGAAAGTGCATGAGCTTATTAAATCGGGAATTACTCCTAAGGCCGAATACTCTAAGAAATGCGAGCGCTGCTCATTGCTTGAGGTTTGTATGCCAAAGACCTGCGGTAAGGCAAGATCGGTAAGTAAATATTTATTATCCGCAATAGAGGCAAAATGAAAAAACTTCTCAACACTCTTTTTGTCACAACTCAGGGAGCATATCTTGCCAAGGAAGGCGAGACGGTAGCTGTCAAGGTTGACGGTGAAATAGTCCTGCGTGTGCCTGTGCACACCCTCGGCGGGATCGTCTGTTTCGGGCAGGTATCGTGCAGTCCCTATCTGATGGGCTTTTGCGCGGAGAATAGTGTGGCAATCAGCTTTCTCACGGAAAACGGACGCTTTCTTGCGAAAGTGCAGGGGCCTGTATCGGGCAATGTTCTTCTCCGGCGCGAGCAGTATCGCCGGGCTGACAATCCGGAAACTTCGGCCTTGATTGCGCGTGCAGTGGTGACCGGAAAGGTCGCAAATTGCCGGACAGTGCTTCAGCGGGCATTGAGGGACCATTCGGAAAGGATCGACGCGAACGCGGTTACCGCAGCTTCGCAGACGCTTACAAGCTCGTTAAGAAGATTGCAGACGGCATCACCCCTTGATGTTGTGCGCGGAATAGAGGGAGAATCCGCGAATACCTATTTCGGGGTGTTCGATCATCTGGTGACATCGCAAAAAGATGTTTTTACCTTCAATGAGCGCAACCGCAGGCCCCCGCTGGATAACGTCAATTGCCTGCTCTCGTTCCTGTATACGCTCCTGATGCATGATGTGCGCTCAGCACTTGAGTCTGTCGGGCTCGACCCGGCAGTCGGCTTTTTGCACAGAGACCGTCCGGGCCGTTACAGTCTTGCGCTCGATATCATGGAAGAGTTCAGGCCGTTTTTTGCAGATCGCATGGGCCTCTCATTGATAAACCTCTGCCAGGTGCAGGGCAAGGGCTTCAACAAAAAAGAATCCGGGGCGGTATGGATGGACGACGACACGCGGAAGACCGTTCTCGTTGCTTATCAGAAGCGCAAGCAGGAGGCAATAGAGCATTCGTTCATCAAGGAGAAGATTGAAATCGGCCTGCTCCCGTATGTGCAGGCGTTGTTAATGGCCCGTTACCTGCGCGGAGACATTGATAACTATCCTCCATTTATCTGGAAGTGAGGGCAAAACATGTTCGTAATTGTGAGTTATGATGTTGCAACATCCGATGACGGCGGGCAGCGACGCCTGAGAAGGGTGGCGCGCGCCTGCCAGGACTTCGGACAGAGGGTTCAGTTTTCGGTGTTTGAGTGTATTGTCGATCCTGCGCAATGGGCCAAGTTGAAGGACAGACTGATTTCGGAGATTAACCCGGAAAAAGACAGCCTGAGATTCTACTATCTTGGGTCCAAATGGCATCACCGTGTCGAACACGTCGGGGCCAAGGCGCAGATAGATCAGGAGGGGCCGTTGATTGTCTGAATCAGGGAAGCGAACCTCCTGCGTACATGTTTTTCCTGTGTGGTTCGCGATTCTTGAAATGTAATATAGATCAATAAGAAACTTGCAATGCTCTTTGACAACTCTGTGCTTTTCACATCGTTTATCGAATGGTTCGCGAAAAACTACAAATTAGCATTTTATTTTCAGTGAGTTAGATGTAAACTCGCCCCTCGCACAGGGGCGTGGATTGAAACACACCAAAAATGAGTTATCGCGTCCAACCCTACACGCCCCTCGCACAGGGGCGTGGATTGAAACCACACTTGTGGATCAGTCGGGAGGGTAACGAGACGCCCCTCGCACAGGGGCGTGGATTGAAACAGCCTGGCCCTGCTCGTAGATTCGATACCCATCCGCCCCTCGCACAGGGGCGTGGATTGAAACAGCTCATATTCTTTGTCCGGCCATAGAAGCTGTGCCGCCCCTCGCACAGGGGCGTGTGTAGGCGGGAGAGAAAAAGCACCGAAAATGGGAGCACCGAATTGGGGGCGAGCGGTTTCTTTGGAGATCATTTCATAAAAGCAGTACTCTTCTATAACATTTCCTCTGTCATCTAAATCACATAAC
>JAMCVZ010000036.1 GCA_023476565.1 Nitrospirota bacterium | reverse complement strand
AGGAAGGCTACGAGGTTGTTTATGCTAAACGGCGTTCACGCAAAGGTGAGACGGTTGCTAAGGAGATAATATCTAAAATTGGCTATAAAGCAATTGCTCAGTTAAGTGAAGTTGAAATCCCGCGAGACACTGGCGACTTTCGTATTATGACCCGCAGGGTAATAGAGGAACTCAGGCGGCTCAATGAAATGCATGGATTTTTAAGAGGGTTGGTTGCTTATGTTGGTTTTAAGCAGACATTTATAGAATACGACCGTGATGAAAGAGCCTGTGGACAAGGCAATTATAATAGATTTACAGGCTCAATTAAAATTGGACTTAACGGTATTATCAGCTTTAGCAGCAAACCCTTACAGTTAATGTCTATTGTCGGGGCTTTATTCGCATTTCTTAGCTTCCTCATTGGCGCATGGTATGTCTTTCAAAAGCTCATTGGTGTTGAGCTTACCCCTGGGCTGTCCACAACAGTATTGGTAGTAACTTTCTTCTCGGGAATACAACTCCTTTCCATGGGGCTGATAGGAGAATACATCGGGCGCATATATGATGAGGTAAAACGTCGTCCAATGTATATTATTGATCGCAAGGTTAATTTATGAAGCTGCCGTTTACCTTGCCGCCTGTAACACTGGGTGGGACTATTCCAATTTGGGAAGGAAGCGGGTTCCGTATTGGTGGGCAGAAGACTTCCGTACTGGAGTATAGTTCGAATTTGTGTGGCTGGACGGATGAGTTAACGACACTTCATGAGGAATCGGCGGGATCGAACCACTTTATCGATTGTGCATCACGCCATTATGCCCTTGAACAACTTTTGAAGTACATGAAGGGGTTATCTTCCGTTGTTCTTGAGGTGGGATGCTCATCAGGATTTATGCTGCGTCTTATCCGTGAGTATTTGCCTGATGCTGTTGTAATGGGATCGGATGTTATCTGTGGAGCGCTTAAACAGCTTGCTTCCTGCATGCCTGAAGTGCCGCTTTTTCAGTTTGACCTCGCAAATTGTCCTCTGCCTGATAATTGCGTGGATGTTGTAATTTTATTAAATGTTCTTGAGCATATTGACGATGATAAAGCAGCAGTCCAGCAGATTTATCGTATTTTGAAGCCTGGAGGTATTGCCATTATTGAGGTTCCGGCCGGGCCTCATTTATATGATATATATGATAAGATGCTTCTCCATCGCCGGCGTTATACACTTTCAGGCCTGCTTGATCTTGTGCATAAAACAGGGTTTGATGTATTAAAGCAATCACACCTCGGATTTTTTGTGTATCCTGGATTCAGTATGATTAAACGGAAAAACAAGCATCTTTCTTTATCTGACGACTCCGCCATTCAGGAGATTGTAGAAAAAGATATTAAGAATACGGGGGATAGTCGACTATTGAAATTCCTTATGCAGATCGAGCTATTACTGGGCAGATGGATATCATATCCTTTTGGCATAAGGTGTCTAGTAACATGCACCAAGGCCGGATAACTCGGATCTGACAGAGTAAGGAGGAATTTTGGCAGCAAAGGTATCCAAAGGCAGTGATGCTGTGAAAAGGTTTTTTGCATTTAATAAGAGGTCTGTTGCCGCGTTTGTCGTAGTGGGAATTCTTACCGCAGCAGTATACTTCTCCCTCTATACTCTACTATGGAAACTGCTCTGTCTTGACTATAGGATGGCTGTAACAGTGGCATATCTAGGAGGGGTTTTGTTCCACTTCTCCATGAACCGGAGAATTACTTTCCGAAGCCGGAATGCTAAGGCATTGCATCAGGTAGGAAGATATACTGTTATGATAGGATTCAATTACCTGCTGACCATGATAATTGTAGAGATATCCGTTAAAATACTTTCACTGCAACCTTATTGGGGGGTCATATTTGCGACATGCTTTACGGCTGTTACCGGCTATCTTATCTCGAAGTTCTGGGTTTTCACTCCGAACGCTGCGAGTTTATAAGTCCACAAAATTTACGGTATTTGGAAATCATTGTTTGGTAGAGCCCCTGGCTTCTGAATCCATTAAATTCTAAAAGGAGTATTTACAATATGCGTTATTTTATCACCGGAGCAGCAGGTTTTATCGGAAGCAGTCTTGTTGATCGACTTCTTCAGGAAGGTCACCATGTCGTCGGCTATGATAACTTTTCAACGGGCCTGGAGGAATTTCTGGCAGGCGCAGAAAAGTCCGCAAAATTTACGCTTGTAAGAGATGATGTTCTTAATCTCGATGCATTGAGCGTAGCGATGGAAGGATGTGATTTTGTCTTCCATTTTGCAGCTAATGCCGACGTTCGCTTCGGAACAGAGCATCCGCGAAGAGATCTGGAGCAAAATACTATCGCAACATTTAATGTCCTCGAGGCAATGAGGGCCAATGGAATTAAAAAGATTGCTTTTTCCTCGACCGGTTCTGTTTATGGGGAACCGGATATTTTCCCTACTCCAGAAAGTGCGCCCTTTCCTCTTCAAACGTCCCTTTATGCTGCCTCTAAGCTTGCGGGAGAAGGACTGATTTCAGCATATTGCGAAGGCTTTGGATTCCAGGCATGGATCTTCAGATTCGTTTCTATTCTTGGCGAGAGATATACTCACGGCCATGTCTTCGACTTTTATAATAAACTCCTGTCTAATCCCAATGAACTTAATGTGCTGGGGAATGGGCGTCAGAGGAAATCCTATTTATATATTCAGGACTGTATCGATGCAATGATGCTGGCTACCGAAAAAGCTCAGGAGAAAGTTAACGTACTGAACCTCGGGACAAACGAATACTGCGAGGTCAATAATTCCATTTCCTGGATCACCGGACATCTGGGCCTGAATCCTGCACTTAAATATGCGGGCGGGGAGCGGGGGTGGATTGGTGATAGTCCATTTATCTTTCTTGACTGCTCGAAAATAAGGGATATTGGATGGCAGCCTAAATTGACGATTAAGGATGCTATTATACGTACAGTGAAATATTTAGAGGTGAATAAATGGGTTCTGGACCGGAGATGAAAATATGTGTTTTCGGTTTATGGCATTTAGGCTCTGTTACCGCAGCCTGTCTTGCTAAGAGTGGCTTTAAAGTAATAGGATTGGATTTTGACGAGAAGACAATTCTTACCTTGATTAGCGGGAAGTCTCAGGTTTATGAGCCAGGCCTGGATGATCTCATTTCCAGCTGTATTCAGAATGGCAATCTGAGCTTCACTGTTGACGTGGCATTTGCGGTAGGTGATGCAGATGTGGTATGGGTGACTTTTGATACCCCTGTAGATGATGAAGATCGCGCTGATGTAGAGTTCATAGAGAAAAGATTATTATCCATTATGGGACTGCTCAAAGACGGCGTACGGGTAATTATCTCATCACAAGTGCCTGTGGGATTTACAGGCCGCATGGAAAAAATATACGCAACCAATTACCCCGGTCGCAAGGCCGCTTTTGCTTATTCACCTGAAAACCTACGATTGGGAAAAGCTATTCAGGTTTTTGAGAACCCTGATAGGATAGTGATCGGAGTAAGAGATGCTCAATGCATCACGGAATTTCAGCCTATCTTTTCCGTTTTAGCAAAGCGCCTGGAATGGATGCGCACTGAGTCCGCAGAGATGACAAAACACGCTATTAATGCCTTTCTTGCTACTTCCGTTGTATTCGCCAATGAAATAGCTACGTTATGTGAATCTGTTGGGGCAGATGCAAAAGAGGTGGAACGGGGATTAAAGAGCGAGGAGAGGATAGGGCCGAAGGCTTATCTCAGTCCTGGTGCTGCATTTGCGGGGGGGACACTGGCAAGAGATGTACAGTTCCTGATCAATATGGGACAACACTGTGGTAGTCAGACATTACTGTTCAAGGCGGTAAAAGACAGCAATGATTACCACAGAGATTGGGTAAAAAGAAAATGTAAAGAATATCTGGAGAATCTTGGAGGAAGGAAAATTGCTGTACTTGGATTAACCTATAAGCCCGGCACCAGTACACTGCGAAGATCATGGGCAATTGAGCTCTGCCGGTGGCTTTATGACAATGGGGTATCAGTACAGGCATACGATCCACAGATTAGGCACTTAACAGATGGCCTCGATAGAATTATATCACTTGGAAAGTCAATCGAAGAGGCTGTTGCTGGAGTGGACTGTATTATTATTGCAACTGAATACCCTGTTTTTCGTGATATGGATAGGAGCGTTATAAAATTATTTGAGGACAAGATAGTAATTGATGCGAATGGATTTATTCAAAAGCTTTTGGATCAAAATCCTACAATACGGTACAGTGCTGTCGGGAGGGGATTGAATGAGACTAAAAAAGCGTAATGCAATTATTACAGGGGCCAATCAAGGGCTTGGCTTGGCTATTGCTGAAGAATTTGTCAGGGAGGGTGCTTCTGTAACAATTTGTGCAAGAGATGAGATGAAAATAAGGAATGCAGCCGAGAGATTGAAATCAATTGCTGATGCAGACCAAAAGATAATCGCTTTAAAGTTAGATGTTTCGAATGAAAATGATGTGAAGCGCCTGATAGATATCGGCGGTGAAGAAATGGGGCATATCGATATTCTTGTCAATAACGCAGGTATCTATGGTCCGAAAGGCCCTACCGAAAAGGTCAGCAGTGCAGAATGGATACAGGCAATTGAAATAAACTTATTCGGGACCTTTTTTACCTGTCAGTATGTGATTCCCGATATGAAAGCGAGGCGTTACGGGAAAATAATAAATCTCTCGGGTGGTGGGGCAACTGCACCGCTGCCGAGGATTAGCGCATATGCTGCATCGAAAGCTGCTGTTGTACGCCTGACAGAAACACTCGCTGAAGAATGCCGCGAATTTAATATTGATATTAATGCAGTGGCTCCAGGGGCCTTAAATACCAGGCTGTTGAAAGAGGTTTTGGATGCAGGTCAAGAGGCAGTAGGCAGGAGTTTTTATGAAAAGGCCCTGAGCCAGCATGAAACCGGAGGGACCCCCCTGGACAAAGGGGCTTCTCTCTGTGTATATCTTGCATCCTCTGAAAGCGATGGCATTTCCGGCAAATTGATCAGCGCTGTTTGGGACCCGTGGGTAGATTTCGCAAAGTATAAGGATGATCTGCAAAAAAGCGACATCTATACTTTACGGAGAATCGTTCCCGAAGATCGCGGGAAAAAGTGGGACGCATAATGAATATTGCGATAGTCGGGTGTGGACTGATTGGTGAGAAGAGGGCAAAGGCATTAGGAAAACATCGATTGATAGTAGCTGCAGATACGAGTATTGAAAGGGCGCAATATATAAGCAGCATGGGAGCACAAGCAACTGCAACAACTGATTGGAAGGAAGCAGCGGGACATCCGGATGTAGAGCTTGTCATAGTTGCTACGACAAATAACTGGCTGACACCGGTCAGCTTGTTTGCAATAGAACAGGGCAAACATGTTCTGGTGGAAAAGCCTGCAGCGCGCTCACCGGAGGAAATAGAGCCGCTTGTAATAAAAGCACACTCATCCGGGAAGAAAGTCAAAGTTGGATTTAACCTGAGATTCCATCCGGCAATGATGAAGGCAAAAGAAATTATCGATTCGGGAGTGCTTGGTGAGTTGATGTTTATCCGCGGAAGATATGGTCACGGCGGACGCATCGGTTATGACCGGGAATGGAGAGCTGACCCTGTGATTGCAGGGGGCGGTGAATTACTGGACCAGGGGGTTCATTTAATTGATTTATCAAGATGGATTCTGGGAGATTTCGATGCTATTGAGGGATTTGTAAATACTTATTTTTGGGATATGCCTGTTGAAGATAACGGCTTCATCTCTATGCGGACGAAAAAGGGCCAGATGGCGTGGTTGCATGCCAGCTGCTCCGAATGGAAGAATATGTTTTGCCTGGAAATATACGGAAAAGACGGGAAACTCCAGATTGATGGTCTGGGAGGCAGTTATGGAACTGAGCGCCTGACGTACTATAAAATGCTGCCCCATCTGGGACCTCCGGAGACTACAATGTGGGAATACCCTTTTCCCGACAACTCCTGGAAGAGGGAATTTGATTATTTTGTCCAGGCAATTGCCGATGGTCATGAAATTGAAGGCAATCTTTATGATGCTAAGGCAGTTCTCGTTGTTGTAAGTAAGATATATGGAGGTAGCAAATAGATGATTATAACAAGAAGCCCCTTAAGAATATCTCTTGGGGGCGGCGGTACGGATTTGCCGTCCTATTACCGGGAACATATCGGGTTTCTTATTGCTGCCGCTATCGATAAGTATGTATACATAACCTTGCACCAAACCTTTGTAGAAGAATTGATCGTCAAATATTCGAAGCTTGAAAAGGTTTTGAAAATTGAAGATGTCCAGCATCCTATCATCCGGGAGGCGCTCAACTTACTTGGAATTGCGGCTCCTTATCTTGAAATAACCAGCATGGCTGATATACCGGCAGGAACAGGGCTAGGCTCTTCAGGGAGTTTCACCACTGCTCTTCTTAAAGCATTTCACACTTTGAAAAAGAACCTTATTCATCCCCAGGAATTGGCAGAACAGGCATGCCATATAGAAATTGAAAAGCTTGGTGAGCCTATAGGAAAACAGGATCAATATATAGCCGCCTATGGCGGGATCACCTGTTTTAATTTTCTGCCTGACGGGAAAGTTGAAGCATGGCCTCTTAAGATTTCCAATGAAACGCTTTATAATCTTGAGGATAACTTATTGCTTTTTTTTACCGGCTACTCACGGAGCGCATCATCCATTCTTAAAGAGCAGGACGAAAAAAGCAAAAAGAAAGATAACTCCATGATCGAAAACCTTCACTTTGTAAAAGAGCTTGGGTTCAGGAGCAAGGATGCCTTCGAGTCCGGAAACCTGCGTGAATTCGCGAAGATTATGAATGAGCACTGGGACTACAAAAAGAAGCGTTCCGGCTCCATGAGCAATTCTCATATCAACGATCTGTACAACCTTGCCCTGAAAAATGGTGCACTTGGAGGAAAATTGATTGGAGCAGGCGGCGGAGGCTTTCTCATGTTTTATACTGAAGATAAAAGCCGGTTGCGTCATACTATGGCAGAAGCAGGGCTGCAAGAGGTGCGTTTCCGTTTTGATTTTGAGGGTACGAAAGTAGTAACTCAATCATGATGCCTCCTGTCGCAATTCTTGCAGGTGGATTTGCCACCCGGCTTCGTCCCATTACTGAGACAATCCCAAAGGCTATGATTGACATAGCGGGCAGGCCGTTTATCAGTTATCAAATGGAACTCCTCAAGAGGAAGGGGATCGAGAGGGTTGTTTTATGTACAGGATATTTGGGTAAACAGATCCAGGATTTTTTGAAAGATGGCAGTCCGTTTGGCATAACAGTTACATACTCGTTCGATGGCGATAAACTCCTAGGTACGGGCGGCGCTTTGCGGAAGGCTTTACCATTATTAGGTGATACATTTTGGGTAATGTACGGTGATTCTTATCTCGATGTCGACCTCAAGCCTATTCTTGACTATTATACCTCTCATGATGAGAAGGGGTTAATGACGGTTCTCAGGAATGACAATCACTGGGATAGAAGTAATGTTGTCTATAATCATGGGAGGATTATCAGGTATGACAAACAAAATATTACTCCCGATATGCACTACATTGACTACGGCCTTGCACTTTTAAAAAAGGAAGCGTTTGATGATTTTCTCGAAAAAGAAGTATTTGATCTTGCAGAATTGTATGGGAATTTAGTTGTTAAGGGAGAAATGCTGGGATATGAGGTAACCAAACGCTTTTATGAGATAGGATCACACAAGGGTTTAGAAGAAACAAGAAAACATCTTGCAATGCTCAATGAAGATAGTAATTAACACGATCCCCCTGCTTTCCCCTCTCACGGGAGTAGGTCATTATACTTATCAAATTGCAAAGCACCTGAGGACAATAGATTCCATTAACGATTATACATATTTTTACGGTTATTACTCTAAAAAGCTTTTCACCTATAAAGAGAATAGAGGAAAATTTTATCGTATTAAAGAGATTGTTAAAAAGAACCATACCGTCAGTTTAGCGCTGAGGGGATTAAGCGGCGCCATAAATAAATTCTCCTCATCGAATTTCGATCTTTATTTTGAACCAAACACCATTCCTATAAATATCAGGGCAAAACACATAATTAGTATGGTTCCGGATTTCTCCCTGAAAGTGCATCCTGAATGGCATCCGAAAGACAGGGTCGTTTACTTTGAGAGGAATTTTATAAAAAATGTTGATAGGATAGACAGGATTATTGTAATTTCCGATTACATAAAGAGGAGCGCCATGGAACTCTTCAAATTCCCCGAAAGTAAACTTAAGACTATTTATCTCGGGATTGATACAGGCGTTTTTAAGGTATACGCTCCACAGGACCTGCTGCATGTTAAAGAGAGATATTCTTTACCTCACAATTTCATTTTATTCGTTGGTTCAATCGAACCGAGAAAGAATTTAAAGAATTTGCTTCTTTCGTATCGTATCTTGCGTGAAAAGGCAGGAAGAGATTTCAAATTGGTGCTGGCCGGGTTTAAGGGCTGGGAGAATAAGGCAATCATGGACTTGCTTGACAGCGTCAGGAATGAAGTATTATATATAGGGTATATCCCTGATGAAGAATTAGGGAAACTGTATAACCTTGCCGATTTGTTTGTATTCCCTTCTTTTTATGAGGGATTCGGATTGCCTCCTCTTGAAGCGATGGCATGCGGCTGCCCGGTTGTAGCCTCCCGTGCAGCCAGCTTGCCTGAGGTATGCGGGGACGCTGCGTATTATGTAGATCCTTATGATACGGAAAGCATTGCTGACGGAATGTATAAAGTACTGATTGATAGTCTTTTAAGACAAAACCTTATAAATAAAGGTCTTGAAAGGTCAAGGTTATTCAGTTGGAAAGATTCCGCACAGGAGCACCTTGAGACCTTTCGGGAAGTAGTACAGTGAAGACCGCGATAGTGCATGACTGGCTTGTTACTTATGCCGGGGCGGAAAAAGCACTGGAGCAAATTATTCAGCTTTATCCTGAAGCAGATATTTACAGTTTAATAGATTTTCTGCCTGAGCGCGAAAGAGAGTTTATCCTCAACAAGAAAGTACACACGTCGTTTATTCAAGGCATTCCTTTTGCAAAATCGAAATACCGGAGCTACTTGCCCCTTTTCCCCCTCGCTATAGAACAGTTTGATTTATCCCGGTATGAGCTAGTAATCTCATCATCATTTTCTGTAGCAAAAGGGGTTCTGACTACTGCAAGCCAAATCCACGTCTGCTATTGTTATTCACCAATAAGGTATGCATGGGATTTGTATCACCACTATTTGAAGGAATCGGGACTTGACAGAGGATTGAGAAGTAATATAGCCAGATCGATTTTGCATTATATAAGATTATGGGATGTAACAACCGCACATAGAGCCGATTATTTTGTTGCGATTTCCGATTATATAGCAAAAAGGATAAAGAAAATTTATGGAAGAGAATCAACGGTGATCTATCCTCCTGTGTATACGGATATGTTTGAGCTTTACTCAAAGAAAGAGGATTTTTATATAACGGTATCAAGGATGGTCCCTTATAAGAAAATAGACATTATTGCAGAGGCTTTTTCCACAATGCCTGATAAAAGGCTTGTTGTGATAGGAGATGGACCGGACTTCGGGAAGATAAAATCAAAGGCAGGTAAAAATATAGAGCTGCTTGGTCATCAGCCTGCCGAAGTTTTGAAAAATTACATACAAAAGGCCAAAGCTTTTGTCTTTGCAGCCGAAGAGGATTTCGGGATCGCTCCTGTCGAGGCCCAGGCCTGCGGCACTCCTGTTATCGCTTTCGGCAGGGGTGGTGTCTTGGAAACCGTTATTGAAGGCGAAACCGGGTTATTCTTCAGGGAACAGACGGTGGACTCCCTGATTAAGGCGGTAAAAGATTTTGAACGGAAAGAGGATGGTTTTGATTGTATAAAAATTCGAAAGAATGCCGAGAGATTCAGCAAGGAGCGATTTAGGATGGAATTTAAAGGGTTTATGGAGAGGGCATGCAGGTCCTGAGAAATCTCAAAAATATAGTATCTGTTTTTTCTCTTATCTTTTTAGATATAGTAGCCTTTTACAGCTCATTGACCCTTGCTTTCTATACGAGAAAATTCATCGAGGTGCTCTTCCCGGACATTAAAACATTGATCTTTTCATTGCCTTACTTTTTATCATTTTGCTGGATACCGCTTATATTTATTGCATTTATTACCTACGAAAGGCTCTATATAAAAAGGCTTTCTTTCTGGGATGAGACAAAGGAATTGATAAAGGCCATAACAATTGCAATCGTTATAACCCTTGCAATTGTGACACTCGGGAAAATGACTGATAAAATTTCCCGTCTTACGATACTGTTTCTGTGGATGTATAGTTTATTTCTGTTTCCTCTTTTTAAGCTTTTCGGAAAGAAAATGCTCTGCAAAGTCGGCCTCTGGCGGGAGAATGTGATTATTATCGGCGCCGGTAGCGCAGGAAGGGAAACAGTAAAAGGCTTAAATAGGGAAATACATTTCGGGTATAACATTATCGGATTCCTGGACGATGCAGACGAAAAGATAGGTAAAAACATACAAGTCGATAATAGAGAATACAAAGTCTTCGGCAAAACAAAGTACTTTAAAAAATTCGTAAATTTATTAAATGTGTCCACTGTCATTATAGCTATCCCATCACTCTCCTTGAAGGAAATATCGGGAATCACCAGTACCGTTCAACAATATACCAAGAGAGTTCTCCTCGTCCCGGATTTAAAAGGCATAGCCCTCCTCAACACGGAATTGCACCACCTTTTTATGCAGCAATTATTTTTGTTAAAAATAAACAATAACTTAAAGTCACCATTCAACAGATTCATCAAAAGGAGCTCTGATCTCATACTTTCCGCTTTCTCCTTGCCCTTTCTATTGCCGCTTATTGCAGTAATCGGGGTGCTGATCAAGTTGGACTCCCCTGGCCCGGTCTTTCTCATTCAGGACAGAATAGGGAAAAACAAAAGAATTTTTAAATGCATAAAATTCAGGACAATGCATGTAAATTCAGATGAGATATTCAAGAGTTATTTAAAAGGCAATGATGAGGCTTTAGAGCAGTGGAATAAGTATAAAAAGCTGAGGGATTATGATCCGAGATTGACGAAGATAGGCAAGTTTTTAAGGAGAACATCGCTGGATGAATTGCCGCAGATATTTAATGTTCTCAAAGGGGATATGAGCCTGTTTGGACCACGGCCTTACCTGCCGGATGAAGAAGGGGAGATGAATAATTATATCGATCTCATTCTCTTGACGAGCCCGGGAATAACAGGATTATGGCAGGTTTCAGGGAGGAATGCTCTTGCTTTTAACGACAGGCTGAAACTTGACGCCTGGTATGTCCTGAATTGGTCATTATGGCTCGATATTGTTATTTTGTTTAAAACCATAAGGGTTGTTCTCAGCAGAGAGGGAGCATATTGATGCAGCGGATATTTATCACGGGTGGCGCCGGATATATTGGAAGCCATACAGTAAAAGCATTGGGCGAACGAGGCTATAAGATATTGGTGTACGATAACCTTTCATCGGGGCATAGGGGGTCTGTTTTATACGGAGATTTGATAGTTGGAGATCTCGATGATAAAGAGGAATTAAGCAAAGCGCTGCAAAGTTTTAACCCCGATTTGGTAATGCACTTCGCGGCCTTGATCAGGGTTGAGGAATCAGTGAGAGAACCCTTGAAATATTACAGGGCGAATGTAGTAAATACATTGAATCTGCTTGAAGGCATGAGAGAGAATGGCATTAAGAATTTCATCTTTTCTTCCACTGCGGCTGTTTATGGCATACCTGAAACGATACCCGTAAATGAAAATGCTCCGCTAAACCCGATTAATCCATATGGTTTTTCTAAAACTGCTGTTGAAAAGATACTTAAGGATTTGTCCCATTCCGCAGATTTTAAGTACGTTTCATTGAGATATTTCAATGTTGCAGGTGCTGACCGGAAAGCAAGAATAGGGCAGGCATATAAAGAGTCAACTCATCTGATAACGCGGGCATTGAAGACCGCTAAGGAAGAATTTAATAAATTGCAGGTCTACGGAGCCGATTACCCTACCCCCGACGGCACATGCATTAGAGACTATATTCATGTGGATGACCTTGCCGGGGCCCATGTGCTGGCTATGCAATATCTTTTTGATGGCGGCAAAAGCGAGGTTTTTAATTGCGGATATGGACATGGGTACTCCGTGAAAGAGGTTGTGAATATGACTAAAAAGGTAACAGGCAGGGATTTTACGGTTGAGGAGACCCGGAGGAGGGAAGGAGATCCGCCTGCTTTAATTGCGGATGGCGCAAAAATCAAGAGGACTTTGAACTGGAAACCGGGATGCGGCGACCTTGAATATATAATTAAAACTTCATGGGAGTGGGAAAGAAAACTTCATTCCCCTTCGGTCTTTAAACAAAAAAAGGGGGTTGCCGATTGACATAACCCATAGAATTATGATAATTTTCTTGATAAGCTTTTTTCTACAGGTTTAAGGTGCAGGTTTAGTTTATCCTTTAGGAAGTAATGGAAGTATCTTTAAGAATGCGGGTGTAGCTCAGCTGGTAGAGCACAACCTTGCCAAGGTTGGGGTCGCGGGTTCGAATCCCGTCGCCCGCTCCATAAAACAATGAAAAGTAACGATAACGAGTAACAAGTTAAAGAGTAAAACTCGTAACTCGTTACTGCCTGCTCGTTACCGCAGTTATCGGCGGCGTACCCAAGTGGCTAAGGGAGAGGTCTGCAAAACCTCGATTCAGCGGTTCGAATCCGCTCGTCGCCTCCAATTAAAGCTTCCTAATACTTCATTATTTCGAGATAATCCCTGAAATCGGCTTCAGTTGTTCCCTTTACGGTAAGGAGCCTTTGCTTGATATCGTCAATGAATTTTGCCCGATCACCCTTGTAGGCTGCGTCAAGCCCGATAGCCCTCTCAAGAATCGAGGAAGCGTCCCCGTATCTTCCGGTCTTGTTAAACGCAAGGGCAAGCCCATAGTACGGCAGAGAGTAAGAGGGAGACCTCTTCAAGGAATTTTTAAAAGCCTCTATTGCCAGATCGGGTTGTCCTGCTCTGTAATAAGTGATCCCGAGATTATAGAGGGCCCATTCCGGATACTGGTACAAGGGATTGGAGAGGGCTCGTTTGAAAGCCTCTATTGCCTTGCGCCACTGCCCAAGCTCCCTGTAAGTTATCCCTAAGTTAGTATAGGCATCTGAAAAGTCATGATCTATAGCTGCGGCTTTAAGAAAAAGCCCTTTTGCTTTCTCCAGCTCTCCCCATTGTATATAAATCGTGCCCAGGCTGTTCAGGGAATCCTTGTGGTCAGGGTCAATCTGGAGCGCCTTCTGGAATTGGACAAAGGCCGTCTGAATCTGGCCTTCATCCAGATAGGACAACCCCATTTTATAGTGGAAATCGGCTTCTTTCTGCTGTTCCGGGGGAATGGAGGCGCAGCCGCTGAAAAAGAGTACGAGGCACAGGAGAGAGGCTGCAGATAATTGATGCGTAAATCTCATTGTTATCTGTTTCATGCACTCAGTTTAAACCATCCGGCTGCTTATAGGCAATATATACGGGCCTTAAGCGGCGCTCCTCAATTCTTTCCATTGCTCCCGCCATGATTTCCGGCATCCTGAAGTTTCTCAGTCAGATCGAAGAGTACCCTCTCCATTTCTGCCAGGGCGCTGTTTGGCGGTATCCCGCGCATGTCCAGCTCAAAACCATCGGGCAGGAATCTGATTCTGCCCGTTCCCTTATCCTTGACGGATGTGCCGGAGGATATAGAAAATAATATCTTCAGGAGGCCATCGAAGAAGTTATCCGGAATCTTGTACTTGTTTTCATGGTCCAGAAGAAAAATGAATCCGTACCTTTTATCTGTTTCAAGAACTTTTGTGATGTAGAGGCGCTTTGCCAGCAATTTAATCCTCATAATGTGGATGAGATTGACGGCTTCATCAGGCATGGCGCCAAACCTGTCGCGGATCTCATCGCTCAAATCCGACAGCGCATCCGGGGATTTCGCCGATGAGATCCGCTTATAGATGCTCAGCCTGAGTGTTATATCAGGGATGTACTCCTCCGGTATGAAAGCTGAGAGCCTGAGGCTGATCTGCGGCTCAACCTCCTCCCTGATCTCTTCGCCCTTAAGCTCCGCAACCGCCTTCTCCAGCATTTCCATGTACATGTCGAATCCGACACCGAGAATATATCCGGACTGCTCGGGCCCGAGGAGATTGCCCGCTCCCCTTATTTCGAGGTCCTTGAGGGCAAGCCTGAACCCCGCCCCGAGATAGCTCATCTCCTGTATCGCCTGTAATCTCTTTTTGGCCTCATCAGTGATAAGGTCCTCTCCGGGGATAAGGAAATATGCATATGCCTGTGCATTACCCCTGCCGACCCTTCCTTTCAGTTGGTACAGGTCTGCAAGTCCGAACGTATCCGCCCTGTCCACGATGATGGTATTTGCCGTTGCAATATCCAGCCCGGAACCTATTATTGCCGTGCAGACCAGCACATCCGTCTCTCTGTGCAGAAAGCCGAGCATGATTTTCTCGAGGTCGTCCTCTTTCATCTGGCCGTGGGCGGTGGCGATCCGCGCATGGGGGGCCAGCCCTTTGATATACGCGGATATCTTTTCTATATCTTTAATCCTGTTATGGACGAAAAAGACCTGTCCGCCCCTTTTCACTTCCCTTTCTACGGCCTCTCTTACCGCATCGGCGCTGAACAGGGTCACGATGCTCCTGACCGCAAGCCTTTCTTCCGGGGGGGTCTCGATGGTGCTCATCTCTCTTATTCCCGAAAGCGACATCTGAAGCGTCCTCGGGATAGGCGTTGCCGTAAGGGTAAGGACATCCGCACCCTTTCTCAGCTCTTTCAGCCTTTCTTTTTGGGCAACCCCGAACCTGTGCTCCTCATCGATGATCAGGAGGCCGAGATCGTGGAACGCTAACTTCTTGTTCAGCAGCATATGGGTCCCTATGACGATGTCGACCTCTCCGTCCGCAACGGCCCTGACGGTCTTTTTCACAGTATCCCGGTTTTTAAATCTGCTCAGGTAGTCTATTTTTACCGGAAAGGCGGAGAACCTCATGGTAAATGTCCTGTAGTGCTGCTCGGCGAGCAGGGTGGTCGGCACAAGAACAGCAACCTGCTTGCCGTCAAACACGGCCCTGAAAGCCGCCCGCATGGCCACTTCGGTTTTGCCGTAGCCCACGTCGCCGCACAGGAGCATATCCATCGGGGCCTCAGAATGCATATGCCTCCTGATTTCCTCTACCGCTTTTGCCTGGTCAGGAGTCTCTTCATAAGGGAAGAAGTCGTCAAACTCCCTGTGCATCGGGGTATCCTCACTGAAGACGAAGCCCCGTGCGACACTCCTTTCCGCGTATAATTTAAGGAGCTTTTCGGCCATCTCTTTGATGCCCTCTCTTACCCTCTGCTTCGTCCTCTGCCACGCCTTCCCCCCAAGCTTATCCAGACTTGGGGTATGGCCTTCACCGGCGCTGTATTTCTGCAATTTATCTATGCTGTGGAACGGGACATACAGCCTGCCGTTTGCGTACTCAAGGCTGATAAGGTCCTCTTCGTGCTCATCGGTCTTTTGTCTCTGCAGCCCGGTGAATTTTCCGATGCCGCGGTCTTTATGAACTACGAAATCTCCGGGCTTCAGGTCATCTATGCTCAGGAGAAGTCTCGAGACTTTTGATTTCCTGATGGACCTGTGGGCGGGCCTCTCGCCGAAGATTTCCCTGTCGGTCAGCAGGAGAAGTTCGGGAAGGTTCACGCCTGATGAGAGTCTGCCCTTTGTTATACAGAGATTCCCATCGTATGCAAGCAAATCACTCCTCTTTATCCGGGGGGCTATCATATCGCCGCTGAGCATGATCTCTCCGAGGCGCTCCGCCTGCGCATCGGAACGCAGGACAGCAATGACCTGTTTGCCTGTTTTGGCCAATGCCCGGGGGATGTCATCCATGTCCTTTCTCTCTTCAGGAAGAACGCCCAATCCTTTAACAGAGAGCTCAAGGGCATCAATTCCCTCTCCTGCAAACGGCATATGGGATATTACGGTAGTCCCGGGACTCTGGAGGCGGTGTTCAAAAGCACGGGCCCTGTCGGAATGAATGAATAAATCCACAGGCCCGTATTCCAGCATATCGTCAATCAGATTGCGCTCCGGAGCGCCCTCCTGAGAGGGGAAGAGGGTCAGTTCCTGGATCTCTTTTATGGAACGCTGCGTTTCGATATCGAAGGCCCTTATAAGGTCGATTTCATCTCCGAAAAATTCCACTCTTACGGGGGAATCCCCGGTTGCGGGGTAGATGTCAAAGAGCCAGCCGCGCCGGCTGTATTCCCCTCTCTCCATTACCACGCTGACGTTTTTATAACCGTTTCTCCTGAGCCACTCCTCCAGGCCGCCCCTCTCCATCTCCGCTCCCTTTTTAATGGAGAGCACTTTGTCCTCTATTTCAGCAATAATAAGACCGGTACGGCAGGCCTCACTTGAGGTGATTATGGATATCTCGCGGCCCATCATATAATTGAAAAGCACCTTTGCCCTCTCTCCTGAGGATTCCGGGTCTGATGGAGGTGGAAAGTAGGCCAAAGACGGCGGTTTGGGGGCAGCAGCCCCCCGGGTTTGGGGCGCATCGGTCTGCCCGTTCCCCTTTGTCCCAAAAACATCCCTAAAAAACAAAAGGTCATTGTAAAGAATAGACGCGGACTCGGGCGAATCTTCAATAACGATAAAGGATCCCTCGCGAAATAGAAGGAACACGGCGAGATGGGGGAGCGAGAGATTGTAAATCCTCCTGACCCCGCTCTCTTCTAAACGCTTGTTTATATCCCGGGTATTATTTCTTAAAAGGTGATATAGTGACGGCATGATTCTTCCAGCTTGCATGCTTTATAAAAAGTGTATTCTTTATTTTAACCTTTTATCTCTCTTAATTTCCTCATTTGACCGGCGTCTGAATGCCAGGCCGGGAGTTGAGCGGCAATTATTGCGGGGGCCTCTATCAAAACCGGTTAAAACCGTATAGCAATTTAAAGGGGCCGCTTGGTATATTCAAAGAAGAGGTTAAAATGCCGGAGATCGGAAAATACAATCAATTAACGGTGAAAAAGAAGACGGATTTCGGGGTCTATCTGGATTCCGAAGCAGGAGATATCCTCTTGCCTGAAAAGCATGTTCCCGGGGGGACGGAGATAGGGGATCGCCTGAAGGTGTTTATCTACAGGGATTCCGAAGACAGGATAATTGCGACTACTTTGGCTCCTGCGGCAACGGTCGGGGAGTTTGCGTATTTAAAGGTAAAAGAGGTAACGAAGGTCGGCGCTTTCCTGGAGTGGGGGATCGAAAAGGATTTGCTGGTACCCTACAGCGAGCAGTTCAAGAGGATGGAAGCGGGGAAGAGATACATTGTCAGGATCTTTCTCGATGAGGGGACAAAAAGGATTACGGCCACGACAAAAATAATGAGATTTATAGAAAGGGAAAATATCCGCCTGCGCGAGGGAGAGAACGTTGACCTTCTGGTCTGCCAATTTACCGACATGGGCATAAAAGTCATAATCAATAATAGCTATTGGGGAATGCTCTACGAAAACGAAGTCTACCAGAAGCTCAATATCGGGGACAAGGTAAAGGGGTTTGTAAAAAAGATAAGAGAGGACAGGAAGATAGATGTCATACTTACAGGCGGCGGCTTTGAGGATATAGAGGTTTCCAAAAAAACCATCATAAAAAAGCTCAAAGACAGCAAAGGAGGCTTCCTTCCCCTGGGAGACAATAGTGCGCCTGAGCTTATCCGCGAGGTGCTGCACATGAGCAAAAAGACCTTCAAAAAGGCTATAGGAAGCCTTTACAAAGAGGGGATTATAGAGATAAAGTACGACGGGATAAAGCTTAAGAGAGTGGATAAGGCAAAAATAATCCATAAATTTAAATTCTAAAGGACCCCGGTATGACACAAACTTCAGGCATCATTGTCATAGGCGATGAGATATTGTCAGGAATGGTTCAGGATTCCAACTCGCTCTTTATGGTGCGGGAATTGCGGCAAATAGGGATAGATGTCCGGCATATATCCGTTATCAGGGATGATGTCGCTGATATCGCAAAGGAGGTCGGAGAGCTGTCCGGGAGATTTGATTATATCTTTACCTCGGGCGGTATCGGTCCGACGCATGATGATGTCACCATCGAGGGAGTGGCAAGGGCGTTCGGGCTCAAACCTGCTATCGACGGGTGTTTGCGGAACTTTCTCGAGAGGCGTTTCGGGAAAGACCTCACCCCCGAGCAGTTGAGAATGGCCGAAGTGCCGGAAGGTGCGGAAGTTATAGAGGACGATTCGATTGGTTTGCCTCTTATCCATTTCAAGAACATCTATATACTTCCCGGAATCCCCGAGTACCTCAGGGAGAAATTTATCCTGATTGCAAAACTGCTCTTCAACAGAAGGCCGCCTTTACTCAGGAAGGTATACATAGCGGAATATGAAACAAGGCTTGCGCCTGTCTTGAATGAAATCGTAAAGAACAATAAAGAGATTAAAATAGGCTCTTATCCCGCTGTCAATAGACAGGACTACCAGGTGATGGTAACACTTGAATCATACGATGAGCATGCCCTGAATTCGGCGCTCCAGAATCTCCTCGGCGGCATCCCGGTTGAGAAGATAATAAAAGTTGAGGGCTGAAAACTCCGGAAATAATATTGGATTGACGATGTTGGATTTTTATAGTAGCATTTATCTATAAGGTCTTATTTCATAAGCATTCATACAACTTTCTTACGTGATAAGCATTCTTAAAACTGGGTTTCAATACAAAAAGTGTATGGCTGAAGCCTTGGACTCGGCTATCAGGCCAGGCTTTCCGCAGATGATGTGTAATCCCTAACAGTTCCCCGGATCATAAAAGGAGGAGGCGAGCCATGCAACCGGTAAGACTCATACTATTGCTTATCCTGGCGATCATTCTCCTTACCGCTCACAATGCCCTTGCCGGAGAGGATCAGCGGTATGCTGTCACCATTACAAACCTTGCCCGCGGTCAGATAGTAGTCCAGCCGGTTGTGATCAGTCACAACAAAGATTTCCAGTTGCTCTCTCCGGGTTCTCCGGTAGCCCCGCTGCTGAACGCGCTGGCTGCAGAGGGAGATGCGGCCCCGCTTCTGGTCTATGCCGCCTCGCTCCCCAGCGTATATGAAGCAACCGCGTCCTCACGGGTGCTGATACCCGATGCTTCTGTAATGCTCGAAATCAACGCGAACAGCGATTTCCAACTTATTTCTGCAGCCGGCATGATGGCGAATATGAAAAATACCCTTTTTGTTGTCCAGGGGGAAATCACGCCTGAAAGAGGAGAAAAGATCATTGAGGCCAAAATTTATTACTCAGGGCAGGAGGCCGGTCCGGGAGATTCACACGATATTCCAGGTTCCCGGAACGAGAGTGGTGGTATCTACAAAAGGCCGGGTCCGAAGAAATTCATCCTCATAAATGCCGCCGGCCAGGAATCCGGCAATGGTTCCGATCCTGTTGTGCCCGGCCGGCGCGCTCCGGTTGTGAAGATAACCATTCGGCCGATCAATTAAGCCCTTCCGGGTCTGAGGAATATGCTCTTCACAGGGAGCTTCAGGAGCGGATGGAGCTGTCAACCATATCCTTTAAGTACCTGTTAATAGCCGGCAAGCCCGCCTCTATGATTTAAATCATAAACGTTGCCGATGGTTTCATTATATTCTAAAGCATGAAGCCGACAATTCCTGAAACAGGGACAGTAGTAAAGCTGGATGGCAAGAGCGCCGTTATTCTCCTGCAGGGCGGAGAGCCGTGCAAGGGCTGCGGAGCAGGAAAGATAGGCCTGTGCAGGCCCGGGGGGCATACAAGGGTGCTGACCCTGAAAAACTCCGCCGGGGCCCTGATAGGAGATACCGTAACAATCGGGCTCGACCAGGACGTCCAGTTGAGGGGCTACCTTTTGTCCTACATCATTCCGTGCGCCTCTCTTGTCTTCGGCACATTAGGAGGCCACCTCCTTGGAGAATACTTCCGTCTTTCCCCGCTTGATGTTATTTCAGGATTCACCGCATTCATAATTGCCTCGCTGTATTCGCTGAAACGATTAAGGCGCCTCGACTCCTCGTCATCACTCGAAATTAAGAAAGTGCTGTCCGGCGCCGGAAATACCGGAACATTTCAATCTGAAGAGGAGAGGACGGCTGAACATTACATCTCGGGCTGTTAGTATCCTGCCCGGCTTTGCCCCAAATATCTTGATATTTATCCGGGAGCCGGCTTCTCGAACAGCCTTCCGGCAGGAGTTGCTGAGACGGGCCGATATCGCCGCTGTGCATTAACTATTCAACCGGGGTAACAACGGCCATTACGACAAGCTTTTCCCCTTTGTCGGCCTCAAACCCGTGGGGGACCATAGGATCACAAAGTATGCAGGTCTTTTCATCTGCTTCTATACGCTCGTCGCCGACAATGAATGTTCCCTTGCCCTGGACGCAGTACATAAGCAGCCTTAGGGGCGCCTTGTGGGGATCGAGCTTTTGCCCCTCATTCAGGCACATAAGCGCAATACGCATTTCAGGTTTGTCGGAAAGCATTTCCCTTGAGATTTTGCCAGGATAAAATTTTATCAGTTTTTTGAGATCCAGCGTTTCCATAAGATGTCTCCTTTTATTGGGATTTGACCGAAAAAGAGGTCACAGAGATAATACTAAATTATGCTAAATTATGTGTTCATTTCGAAAGTGTCCCGGATATCCGTGCGGGAGGGGGCATGCCCCAATCCCCTGCAGTTTTCGCGGGGAGAGACGCAGCGTTCTCCAAGGCTGTAGTGGAAGAGCCCCCTGCCGCTGCCGAGTTCCTTATTGCAGGCGGCTATGCAGGCCCCGCAGTTGACGCACGATATGTCCCGTTTATTCTTTCTCGGCATGACATTCATGAAGCATGCCCTTTCACAGCCTTTACAATCGGTGCAATCAGCCAATCGGGCGGTATCCATTTTTAGCCTTAAGGATACGGGACTGACCCAGCCGAAAAGCATCTGCATCAGTCCTGCAGCGCAGACAAATCTGCAGAGCACGTGCCTTACCAGGAGCGAGGTCATGAGCATGTATATGGCGACACCGAGTATGCCGGCTTTCACCCCGAAGGTGAATTTCCAATTGATAATCTGCGTCCATATGGTTTTTGGCGCTACGAAGTAGCCTGTAAGCGCTACCCCGCCGAGCAGCGGTATTATTGTTAAGCTCAATAACGCAAGTATGCCGTAAGGAACTCGATTGCTCTGTATTACAACAGGATCATTCGGCCTTGTGCCATAGATGCTCCTCCTGCCGAGCAGTTTGAGGGTCAGGTAATCGGCCCATTCAAAGAGCGCCCCTTCCGGGCAGAGCCAGCCGCAGAAAAACCTGCCCGTTAAATAACCGAGCAGAGGGAATATGGCGAGTATGAATATCCAGGGCAGAATAGCCTTTAGAAAAAATGCCAGGGCTATATGCAGCGAGCCGGAGATGCTCTGGTCAGCGTAAACCCCCTGCTTGAGACCCAGCCCCCATACCGTGCCGAATACGATGAGTTCTTTTGTTGCGGTATCATACCGCAGGATGTCCAGGACAGGCATGAGGAATATAAACAGTATAAAGCCTATCCGGGTGGCTTTTCGGGCGGCATTTAAAAATCTTCCGTTGTCCATGCTTATTTTATAACACGAACGCATGAGGGGATTGTATGAGATAAATCATACCTACCACCATCTCCAGAGAGAGATGACAAATATGACAAGAAAGGTCAGGGCGAGGTTCATGTACGCAAAGAAATAAAAAAGCCTTTCGTGGAAGGGCCTCAGAGGTTTTCCCACGGTCGCCCTGAGGGTCCCGACTACGGGCATGGCGAGGACTTTATCCTCCCCGTGAGGAGCGGTTTTCAATGCATCGGTCAGATCGTGCCCCGCCAGATGCTTTCTCATATGGGAGCCGTTTTTCCAGAGCTTACTCTTCGAGACGTCGTAAATGGCGCCGTTGTAGACGACATAGGCGGGCCTGCCCTCTCTGCCGTCGTACTGCAAAAGGGCGTCAAGATTGCATTCGCACGCGGTCTTCTCTTTGGCATTGGCCGCAGACCTCTGCCTCCTCAGTTTCGGCCCGATGTAGAGCGTCACGAGCAGGGCGCTTGAGAACATGATCAGGAAAAGGAATATCTTTATGCCCAGAAGTATTCCGAACCGTGTCGCATAGAACGCCTTCAACGACGGCATTCTGGCTATGGTGAGTAGTATGCCGGTGATGAGGACCACAATCATCGATATCCAGCCGAGAAAGAGCTCGCCCTTCGGCAGCCCTTTAGACGCATAGGCGGGCTTCAAAAGTATATGTACATAGAGAATGGCGCCGAACCACGTTATCCCCGCCATCATATGGAGATAGCCGATAAGCAAATGGACAATGTGCTGCGTTGTTGTCAACTGCCTTTGGAGTCCTTTCGCCTTTAAGTCCTCTAGGAATTTTTCTCCGGCCTTCGTGAGCCGGCCGCCCCCCACAGCATCGACATGGCACTCTTTGCACTGGAGACCAGTCTGTTGCGCGTATTCGGGCGTTGCGAGAGCTAATGGCGGAGATAGCGATAGTATGAGGGCTGCAAGGAAGATGTATAAGAGCCGTCTGTTCATGGCTCTTATTATACGTTTAACGGAGGGGTGTTCCGCAAGGGGACTGAACCCCCTTGCGGAACCGGAGGGTACTATTGAATTGCCTTTGCGTACTGTTAAGCCCTCTCAGGGGCAGCCTTTATTACACGAACCGGCTCCTTGCCCAATTTGAAGTAATCGACGACAAAAATCAAGACGCCGATAAGAAAACCGACGCCGAAAATCGCCCTTACTATCCAGAACCAGAGATTGTAACTTGCCTTGACCGTAACATAATCAAGGCCCATGAGCCTCTCCATATAGGTTTGGACCATTCCTGCGCCGGTTGTCGTCAGGACGATGAAAATCATGGAAATGGTCATCCACCAGAAGGCCTGGAACGCCCTGGACGGGTCGAACTCCTTTACGCCCCTTATGGCGGGCAAGGTCACATATATCATAGACATAACCAGAAGGACATAGGCGCCATAGAATGCAAGGTGCCCGTGCGCGGTGGTTATTTGTGTGCCGTGCGTCCATCTGTTGACCTGGGGCAGCGTGTGTATTACACCCCAAAGACCTGCGCCGACAAAGTTGAATATCGCATGTGCTACCGTGTAATAGAGTCCTGCCTTGTTGGTTACTGCCCTCGCTTCTCGTGTTGTCCTGAAGGCATCCCATACCATAACGAGCAGGGGAATAGGCTCAAGCGAACTGAAGATGCCGCCGATCCATAACCAGTAGGCCGGCGTTCCTATCCAGTAATAATGATGTCCGGTGCCGAGGATTCCCGTAAACATGACGAGGCCGACTTCTATGTACATCCATTTCTCGAGCACCTCTCTCTTTGCGCCGATAACCTTCATGAGCATAAAGGCAAGCAGTGCGCCTGCTATAATTTCCCATGCGCCCTCGACCCAAAGGTGCACAACCCACCACCACCAGAACTGGTCCTTGACCATGCTTTTGGTGTAAAACATCCCCGGTATGTACATGAGCGCAAGAAAAGTAAGTCCGCCGAGGAGTACCCCCTGAATGCCTGTCCACTTTTTTGTCTTGAGTACCGTCATGAAGCAGTTGAAGAGGAAGAGAAGGACTGATATGACAATAAGATTGTCCGCCCAGCGCGGCGCCTCAATGTATTTTCTCCCCTCGTTCAGCATCAGTGTGCCGAACACAAGCTTGTTGGCCTGGGGGTTGAGCCCGGCCCATATATAGCCGAGGACCACCGCGGTTATAGCGACAACCGTTGCCCAGAACTGAAGCCTGGCAAGGGGAACACTCCAGAGCTCTGTTTCTGATTCCTCGGGGATAACATAATAGGTTGCACCCATGAGCCCCGTGAGCAGCCACACAATGAGCGCGTTGATGTGGAGCGTTTTTATGGTGTTGAAGTTTAAGATAAAGAAATCGGGCCAGATGAACTGCAGTGCCGCGATTATGCCCACTACTATCTGGACCAGGAACAGAATTACAGCAAAGGTATAAAAATTCTGTGCTATCTTTTGACTTTCATGCTTTATAGTCATTTTTTCACCTCCTATTATTTAAGGGTAAGCATATATTCGGCTAATTGTTCTATATCGGCATCGGGCGCCTTCACTTTCGGCATTGCCGAGTGCGGAACATAATCATCAGGATTCTTGAAGTGGCCGATAAGCCATGCCCTGTCTCTTTTGTTGCCTACATGAGTCAGCTCAGGCCCTGCGGTCCCGCCAATACCGCTTATCGTATGGCAGTTGGAGCACCCCAGAGATTGATAAACCTTCTGACCTGCTGAAAGCTCCCTGCTGTTCACCCCGGCTGCGGTGGCGAGGATCGGCTTGGGCGGCCAGCCATTGGTATCGACCTTTGATATCCAGTCAAAAAAGGCTATCAAGTGATCCGCCTCTTCAGAACTTATCCCCAGCTTCGGCATGGCTGCATTCGGTTTTACGGATTTAGGATCCATCATGAATTGCTTGAGGTATTCTTTCGGTCTTCTTTCGCTTACCTTTGTCATATCAGGTGCGAAGTACGACCCTGTTCCAAAAATGGTATGGCATCCGATGCAATCGTATTTATGCCAGACCATCTTGCCTGCGTTCACATCCTCTGTGATCTCAGGCGCCCTTTTATCAAGCTTGCCTATAGTATCAAAGCTAAGGGCGAGAAAGATCGCAAAGAAAAAAAGGCTGCCCACAATAAAGAGATTCCTTGCTCCCTTATTGCTCATAGATACACCTCCCTGATTTAAATAAGCACCGGTTACGGCACTGGCCAAACAAACACATTCAGAATGTCCGGTTTGATTACATACATTTTAGAGGAAGGATGCTCAGGCTGCCATGATCTTAATCATATTTTTTTAATCGACGGAGTATGCTAATATTATCCACAAGGAATGAGCCATGACCGATGAATTGAAAGATTGCGGGCTTACCGATGAGGACTTAAGGGCCGCCCTCAGGGAGATGAGGACGTATATGGATATAACCGAGGAGGACCTTAGAAAAATCTACCTTATTGCCCTGAGACATGCAAAGGAAAGGCTTGCAGCCGGGATTCCGGTAAGAGCTGTAATGACCACGGATGTAATAACAGTTACCCCGCATGCCGATATCCATGAAGTGGCAAGACTCCTTGCAGAGCACAGGATCAGCGGGCTGCCGGTGGTGGACGGCGAGGGCTGTGTCATCGGCATCGTGACGGAGGCGGATGTCCTTTCCGTAACAGGAATGAAGAGAGGTCATACCTTCAGAGATATAGTACGGCATTTACTGGGGGAACCGCTGCCCGAACGCAAGGGACTGGATAAAGTTGCGCACTTCATGACATCGCCGGCGATAGCCATAAGGCCCGAGGCCGATATAAAAGAGGCCGCGAAGGTCCTGGACGCAAAGAGAATAAAAAGACTTCCTGTTACGGATGATGAGAACAGGCTTATAGGCATAATCTCAAGGGCCGACATTGTGAGGTCCGCAGCGAAACAATGAGAAATTACCTGTTGAAAATGAAAGGCGGGGCAAAAAGCCCTCCAGGGGTCGGATTCAGCGAAGTGCTCTGGTCATGGTTCGGCTCTGTTATCGGTATCGGCTTTTGCGGGTATCTTTCCTCGAAGTTCTTTGAGCCGATGGATTTGACCCTGATAATAGGCTCTTTCGGCGCCTCGGCAGTTCTTGTGTACGCAGCGATCAAAAGCCCGTTGGCGCAACCGCGAAATCTGATCGGCGGACATATAATATCAGGGCTTGCCGGCGTGGCATGCTACCAACTCTTCGGCGGGACCCTGTGGGTAGCCGCCGCCCTTGCTGTCTCGTTCGCGGTAGCGGCAATGCTTGTAACGAGGACCGTGCACCCGCCGGGGGGCGCCACCGCATTAATTGCTGTTATCGGCGGGGAGAAAGTGCATAAGCTCGGGTTTCTTTATCCCTTTGTGCCTGTCGGCCTCGGGGCCCTCATCCTGCTGGCAGTTGCCCTTGTCTTAAATAACCTCTCAAGGCACAGAAAATATCCGGAATACTGGTTGTGAATGTTACATTTGCGGTGGAGAGTAGTTAAGGGGCCGCATGAAGGCCCCTTAACGCCGGGTAAGAGTGTCAGTGCCTGGCTTTCTGTTCCGGTGCGCTGCCTGCAGCATTCAGGATCTCCACTGTACCGCTGCCGAGATGATATACGCCTGTAACGACCTTGAGCTCCCCTGAATCCATCAGGTGTTTTAGAATGGGGCTTTTCCTGAGCATATAATTCTGTGAGAGCAATACATTCTCCTTAATTGCATTATTGAGAATCTCGTCCTTTGTTCCGCCTTTTGATGTCGCCTTCTTTACTGCAGGCATTATCTTTCTCACAATTGCTCCGATATTGCCCTCCGGTTTGCCCTTTGCTTCGAGTGTTGCCGATACCGCACCGCATTTCTCGTGGCCGAGGAGGATTAAAAGCGGTGAATGGAGATGCTCGGCGGCATACTCGATACTGCCCAGCGAGACGGGATCGAGCACATTGCCCGCGACCCTCACGACAAATAACTCACCCAGTCCCTCATCGAATATGATTTCAGGCGCTACCCTTGAGTCGGAACAGGTGACTACTATCGCAAAGGGGGACTGGCCTTTCAGGAGCTCCTTTCTCCTTGAATCTCCGGTATCCTTTTGGGAGAGGCTCCCTGAAACGAACCGCTTGTTGCCGTCCATGAGCTTGCTGTAAGCATCATCGCCTTTCTGTGCGCCGGCAAAGGTAAGGCCGACAGAGACGGCAAGGACAAAAACCAGTGAGATGAAAAAACTCTTCCTGAGCATAAGAATCCTCCTGAAAATAGATATTGTAAAGCCATAGCAACAGAGCTCTTTGATGAATACTACTGTAGTGTTTCATAAAGTCTGTCCTTCGGCAGCGAAGCGAAGAATCTTGCCGTGAGATTGCTTCGGGAATCCTTCCCTCGCAATGACAGTATCGTGCGCTGGGGACTGTCCCTATTTACCAACAGCAGGTGGTTTACCACGGACGAAGCGAAGTCGTAGAATAGGGACTGTCCCCTCACTCACTAAGATGTCACTCATGAACTGTTATTCGTATCTTTAGTGTTTATTATCCTGCTGACAATCTCCGTTGTCGATATGCCTTCGATATAAGGCAGGCTGTAAGTTTCAGGGACTATCTCCGAGCCCACGATATCGGACTTTTTCCAGTCCCCGCCTTTCACGAGAATATCGGGTTGGAGCAGTTTGATGAGTTCGTAAGGCGTATCCTCAGCGAATATTGTTACGTAATCGACCATCTCAAGAGAGGCAAGCACCTCGGCCCTCTGCAGCTCCGTGATTATCGGCCTCCAGGGCTTCAGTCTCCTGACTGAAGAGTCTGAATTCAAACCGATGACGAGGATGTCTCCCAATCCTCTGGCCTCCCTCAGATATCTGATATGTCCTACATGCAGGATATCAAAACAGCCGTTGGTGAAAACGATGCGCTTGCCGGCGGCCTTGAGGGAGAGGATTTCTTCCTTGAGTTCGCTCCATGTAAGTACCATTCCCATCACGTGTCCTCAATAATTGAATCGCGGGGGCAACGAGGCCGTCGAGTCAGCGCTCTTACCCGGCATCCCCATTGCTTACCCGGTCAGCGCTTCAAGTTTTCTCTTTGCCCTTTCGAGTATTTCCCTGTCGCCTTTATAGGATACTTTCTGCAGCGCGCTCTCAACAGGGAACCACTGCGCTTCATCAACTTCCC
The DNA here is from genome assembly GCA_023476565.1 of Nitrospirota bacterium. Classification (GTDB taxonomy): domain Bacteria; phylum Nitrospirota; class Thermodesulfovibrionia; order Thermodesulfovibrionales; family Dissulfurispiraceae; genus JAMCVZ01. Next base: position 15,722 of record JAMCVZ010000036.1, on the reverse strand, counting down.
AGCAATAATTCTCCATGCTGCCGCCGGTGTACTCGAGCAGGAAATAGGTGACCGTCTTTCTGTATTTTGTATTTTCATCCTTGAGATAGAACCAGTACGAATTTTCTCCGAGAGCGTCGACTATCCTGCCCAGCAGACCTGTTTCTTCCTCTATCTCCCTTACGGCGGTCATTTCGGGCTGCTCCCCTTTGTCGATTATGCCTTTGGGAAGTGTCCAGACAGTCTTTCCCTTTGTCGCGATAAGGGCAACCTCAAAGGTATCCTCGAGCTTTCTGAAGATAACGCCGCCTGCTGAATGTAGATATTTTAAAGCCGCCGGCTTCATATTTTTAGGTAACGAGTAACGGGCTGTTGATGTGAGTATTTCCCTTTAACTTGTGACTCGTCACTCGTAACTTGTTACCGTCTTTTACGGCAAAGGCTTCCCGCGAATGAGCCTGAATATATCATTGTACATGGCAAATACCATGAGCATGATTATTATCGCAAGTCCGATACGCTGGGCCATGAGAACGGATTTCTCGCTGAGGGGTTTTCTCCTGACGGCCTCTATACCGAGGAACAGGAGGTGTCCTCCGTCAAGGACGGGTATGGGCAGCAGGTTGAGAACCCCCAGGTTTATGCTGATGACCGCGGCAAAGAAGAAGTAGTTGAGCACACCTGCGGTGGCCTGCTTTTCCGCCAGTTGAAAGATGAGAATAGGGCCGCCGATCGTTTCCGCCGGGATTATCCGCTGTATGAGTTTTACGATACCCATTATGGTCAATACAGAAATTTCCCATGTCTTCAAAAAGGCATTTTTGATCGAATCCGGTACATTTCCCTTTATCTTGACCGTCTCTCCCGAAGGCTTTACCCCGATGAGGCCGATCTCTTTCTCCTCTCCGAACAGATCTTTAACCTTTTTGCTTTCAGGAGTGATGGATATGGTGACCGGTTTTGCATTGCGCTGTACGGTGAGCGCCAGGGATTTATTCGGGCTGTTGTGTATTATATCCGTCATGTCCGTCCACTGTTTGACCGGCACTCCGTCTATTTCTGTAATCCTGTCGCCTTTCAGCAGCATCGCCTTTGCCGCAGGCGTGTCAGGCATCACTTCACCCACTACCGGGAGGAGTGTAGGCACCCCTGTAGAAAAGATGAAAAAGAAGATAACTACCGCGGTCAGGAGATTAAACAGGGGGCCTGAAAAAACTATGGATGCCCTTTTTAATACGGACTGGTTTTTGTATGACCGCTCATCGTCGCCGGGTTCGCCCTCTTCCTCCGCATCTTCACCCAGCATTTTGACATAACCGCCGAGGGGAATAGCGGAGAGCATATATTCCGTCTCCCCGATCTGCTTACTGACAACCTTCGGTCCGAACCCGAGCGAGAATTTGAGGACCTTCACCCCGTTGATCTTCGCAAGGACGAAATGCCCGAATTCATGAATGAATATAAGGAAGCCGAATAAAAGTATGGCAAAAAGTATGCTCACCAAAACCTCCGTTGTGCGCTATAGCGTTTATCGCGGTGAGCGCTATAGCGTCTCAAAGTTTGTGATTCATTGACCGCACGCTACACGCCCGACGCTATAACTCTTTTAGTTTCTTCTCTTGCCTGTCTGTCAGCCTCTAAAATGGCCTCTATAGTATCTGCGGGATGCAGCTTATGGGAGTCCATTACTTTTTTAATTATAGCAGGTATGCGGTTGAAACCGATAATGCCGTCCAAAAACGCCTTTACGGCAATCTCATTTGACGCATTAAGGACAGCAGGCAGAGTGCCCCCGGCTCTTATAGCGGAATAAGCAAAAGAAAGACAGGGGAACGTCTTGTTGTCAGGCTTCCCAAAGGTCAGGCCCGCCAGCTTTTCCCATGCCAGCGGCTCCATTACATTGCCAAGCCTTTCAGGATAGGAAAGGGCAAGGGCGATGGGGCCCTTCATATCCGGCGTCGACAATTGCGCAATGCAGCTCCCGTCAATAAACTCGACAAGCGAATGTATGATGCTCTGGGGATGCACCAGCACGTCTATTTTCCCGGGAGGAAGTCCGAAGAGGTGATGCGCCTCAATAACCTCAAGTCCCTTGTTCATGAGCGTGGCGGAGTCTATGGTTATCTTTTGCCCCATGTTCCAGTTAGGGTGTTTAAGCGCATCCCGGGGGGAAGCGTTTTCCAGTTCACCTATGGTCTTGCCGGCAAAGGGGCCTCCTGAGGCCGTAAGAATTATTTTTCTTACCGGGTCTCTCTCATGGCCTTGCATGCACTGGAAGATTGCGCTATGCTCGCTATCTACAGGCAGGAGCGTTGCGCCATGCCGTTTTGTTTCGGCTAGTGCGATATCCCCGGCCATGACCAGAGTCTCTTTATTGGCAAGCCCCACGACCTTTCCCGCCCTGATGGCCGCTATGGTGGGCAAGAGCCCGGCAGCGCCTACGATGGCGGATATAACAACGTCAGCCCCGGGCATTTCCGCCACACTGCAGATACCCTGGGTCCCGCAGAGGATTTCAGGAGTTTTGCGGCCCGCCAGGGAGCTTTTCAGGGCTTTGCACGCCCCTTCATCGGATACGGCCACAATTTCCGGATTGAAGAGGCTGATCTGCTCCGCCAGGAGAGAACTGTTCCTCCCTGCGGCTAAGCCGATTACCTTGAATTTATCGGGGAATTTAGAGATAACGTCTAAAGTGCTTTTGCCTATCGAGCCCGTTGACCCGAGAATCGCAATATTTTTCATAAACCCAGAGTTATAAGGAAGAGCACCGGTCCTGCAAACAGGACGCCGTCGATTTTATCGAGAACACCCCCGTGCCCTGGAATAAGCGCGCCGGAGTCTTTCACTCCTGCATCTCTTTTGAACATGGACTCGACAAGATCTCCTATGATAGTCGTTACGCCGAGGGCACAGCCGATTGCTGCGAACGCAGTGGCGCCGATATCCTTAAATAATAAATTGCCGAGCACCACGGCGGAGATAATCCCGCCGATTACAGAGCCGAAAGCCCCCTCGACGGTTTTGTTCGGGCTTACTTCTTTATAAAGTTTTCTCCTGCCTATTCCTTTGCCGACATAATAGGCGAGGCTGTCCGCCGACCATACGCACCCATAGAGGAGCAGGATCCACTCATAACCCCGCAATCTCAAATACCATTGGGTGAGGAGCAGGTTGGGGATGTAGAGAAATCCCGTGACGGCCGGGGCTATATCCGCCAATGAGGATACAGGCTCTTTTATGGAAAAGAGGCGGGCTGACGCAATGAGCATGAATGAGAGCATAAAAAGCACGGGATAGAAGAAGCCGGATGCATTCTGGTGCGCGGCCAGCCTTGAATAGAACGGGAACGCGGCCAGCACTACCGTGCCGCCGGCGATCCCGACTACAGAGATAAGTCTCTTCGTATTGTACATCGAATAAAATTCGATCTGTGCCAGCACGGCTATCAGCGTCAGGAGGGCAAGGAAAAAAAGAGGCGACAGCCTGGTTATATAAAGGTACATCAACGGTACGAGAATAGCGGCAACAATAAGCCTCTTTGAGTGCATTCAATCACTCCACTTGGTGGGGATGCCGAAAGAATTTTCCACAAACAGGTTCCTGGCGCCGTCCACCTTTCCGAAGCGCCTGCTTCTCATCTGGTATTCATGGATCGCTTCCATGAGCTCTGCTTTTGTGAAGTCAGGCCACAATGTATTGGTGAAATAAAATTCCGAATACGCGGATTGCCACAGCAGGAAGTTGCTCAGCCGCTGCTCCCCGCTGGTTCTGATTACGAGATCGGGGTCGGGCGTGCCCGCCGTATCAAGCAGCCCTGCAATGGACTCCTCCGTAATGTCTTCAGGTTTTGTATTCACCCCGACGGCTTTCCTGACCGCCCTGATGATCTCGTCCCTTCCCCCGTAACTCAGGGCGCACTGCAGGGTGAAATTCCGGTTGTCGCGGGTGCCTTCCTCGGCTATTTCTATAACAGTCCTGATATTTTCGGGCAATTTCTCCCTATTGCCGATAGTTCTGAATCTAATGCCCTCTTTCATGAAGTTCAGGAATTCCTTTTTCAGGGTACCCTCAAGGAGAGCCATAATGACCGAGACTTCCTCTTCGGGCCGCAGCCAGTTTTCAATGGAGAACGCGTAAAGGGACAGCGCCTCTACCCCTATCCCCTTTACGGCCTCTACGATTTCAGTGACTCTTCCCACGCCCCTTTTATGCCCTTCAAAACGCGGGAGCCCTCTCATTTCAGCCCATCTGCCGTTCCCGTCCATTATGATGCCTATATGTCTTGGAATGTTCCTTTTCTCCAATTAAATCCCTCCCTTACCGTCCCCTCGCAGAGAAAATATAGAGCATTACGCCCGAAGGGCTCTCCAATTTCAGCAGGTTCTTTGCTTTGAGGCCCAAAGATATTTTTGAAAGCACTATTATTTTATCGCCTACCGGATAGTAGTCAAGTACGTTTCCCCCGAAGCTCTCGATTAACGTCCTCTCTTCGACGCTCATCCCGTTCCACCACAGGCTTTTTATTTCCGAGCTCGCATAACCGAGCCCCCTGGCTATACCGAGCAGGGGTTTGCGTTTGGGGGCAAGGATATCGCCGTCTCTCATGAGAAGCCTGTCCTTTATTGACCACTGCCCCCTGTCGATCATGATCGTCGGAGCTTCTCTTTTGAATATCCTTGAGAAGCCGCCGAAGTCCTCTTTGCTTACCCACATGCGTATTCCCTTATCGCTGTACAGATTGAGATAGCCCCTTTCGTCCCATGCCAGAATCGCCTGCCTGCCGTCAGGCGAGCTTACATACTGGAAATCGTAAATATTTATGCCCTCCGGCAGTTTGAGGTTAGCGCTCCTCTTATAAGCGCCGTCAGCGTATATAACGGAATATACGTTTCCGCTGTACCCCTCGCCTTTATTGTAGTGCTGGGCTATTATTTCATTGCCGAGCCTCCTGAGAAAAGTATCCTTCATTTTTACGAGCCGGACAAATTTCGAGTCCTGCAGTTCATAAATATAAGAGGTTATCTCTTCATTCTGCACAGAGGTTATGACAATGTCATCCCTCTTGCCCTTGCTGATATTGACGCAGTCAACCCAGAGCACCTCATCAGTCGAGGGCACTTTAAAATCCCACATGGCCTTGAGATCCGTGCCGGGCTTGTAAATCCTCACGTCGCTTCCTGAAGTGAGTATTATCTCGGGCTCGCCGTCACCGTCAAGGTCTCCGACAGCGATGCGGTCTGCCCCGGATTTCAGATGAAAGGACAGGAGGACTTCTCCTTCTTTGGGTCCGAAGGCCCCGGTCTTGAAGCGCAGTTCTTTGATGCGGGAGAGAGCGACGGAAACCTTTTTTTCTGAAAACTGTTTCGCGTCGCTGGTCCAGAAGAGTTTCTGTTCGATAGCGACACTATCTCTGGATTCATCGGAGCTGAGGACAAGCGCCGCTTCGGCGCCCTTTGCCTTTGCCTCGGCCAATATTTTTGATATGTCATTGGCTTCTATCCCTGTATCTATCAATTCAAAACGTCCGCTTTCCTTGAGCATCTGGTAGTACGAATCACCGAGAAACCAATCAACATCACCCTGGTAGAACAGCATCTTGACCTTTGTACCGGGGATCTTGATATGAGCCTGTGTAAAATCCCCGGGCTTCCCGGAAAGAATCCTGCCTGACGAACCGTTCGGGCCTGATGCAGTTACCTCCGCACTTCCCACGGGCATCTCTATCTTGCCGAGGGGCTCCTTTGTTACCGGATGGACGAAATTTACCCCCTCTTTGAAGGCATTAAGCCGCATCCCGGCCTTCAGGGATTTCTGTGAGCCCGCGTCTATTTTGATCGAGTCCCCTTCCACGGAAACTATTTTCCCTGTAACAGGGGTGAAATATGACAGTGCCTCGTCTTTCAATTCCGTGAGAGGACCCTCTGCTCCGGTTGAACCTTTCTGAGCGGGACCTCCCCGCATCTCCTGGGCATGGGCGGGCTGTGCGACAGCGCACAACACGCACAGGATAAAAAGAAAACTCATCGCATTCCTTGATATTGATTTCTTACTTTTTGCCTTAGGTTGTGTGATGCATTCTATCATTTAAGCGCGTCCTCCGGTTTGCAGATCCCTGAAAGGGGAAAAAAGCACGGTATCGTGTTCAATTTTATATCTTAAACAGTTTAAAATATAGGCTGCGCATAAGTCAAAACCCTTGACTAAAAAGTATATTAAAGGTTTTAATACTCTTTATAGAAAACAGGAAGCCGGACAGTAAAGAGGAGCAGCATTATGAGAATTACGGTAGTACTAATGATCGCATTGGTTTTCACCCTGAGCTCATGCGGAGGAAGCAAAGGGCTGAAAGAGGATGAGGCTTTTGCCCCTGAAAAATACCTGGTCAAGGCTGACAAGCTGGTTAACGATAAGGAATACGATCAAGCGAGAAGGACCCTGACCGAGGTAAAGAACAGGGATATGACCAAAAAATACGCACCCCTTGCCCAACTCAGGATCGCCGATTCGTATATAAAAGAGCAAGAGCCCGACCTCGGCATCGAGGAATACAAGAAGTTTCTTGAATTCTACCCGGACAACCAGTATGCATCGTACGCCCAGTACCAGATCGCCATGGCCTACTTTTCGCAGATAGAAGCTCCTGACAGGGGATCGGGCGCAGCACGGAAAGCCCTGCAGGAATTTTTGCGGCTCAAGGAACTGTATCCGAGAAACCCGTACAGAGAGGTTCTAGGGCTCAGGATAGAAAAGTGCAGGGATGTGATAGCCGATGGGGCGTTTCTTATAGGAGAGTTTTATTACAAGAAAGGCTCGTACAATGCGGCCGCGGGCAGGTTCGAAGGGCTGCTCAAACAGTTCCCTGATTACAAGCGCGGAGCTGAGACGCTGGCTCTCCTCGCCAGGTCCTATAAGGCGCTTAAGATGAATGACAAGGCTAAAGAGATATTTAAAAAATTGTTAGAAAAGTATCCTTCCAGCAAGTTTGCCCAAGAAGCGAAGAGAGGGACCCTCTGAGAGGCTTTGGGATAACATTTCTCAGGGGCCGGTATGCATTGTGAATTCTCTTTACTATCCTGCCTTCGTAAACCTTAAAGGAAAGCGGTGCGCCGTTGTCGGAGGGGGCAAAGTTGCTGAACGGAAAGTCCTGTCCCTCCTCCGCTCAGGAGCCAGGGTTAAAGTAATAAGCCCTGCAATTACCCGGACCCTCGAGAAGCAGAAGAGCAAGGGCGGCATAGAGCATATAGAAAGGGAGTACAGAAAGGGAGACCTGAAAGGCATATTCCTGGCTGTCGCCGCAACATCGGACGTACGGGTGAACGCCCGGATCTCCCATGACGCCCCTTGCCTTGTAAATGTGGCCGACAGGCCGGAACAGGCTAATTTTATAGTTCCCTCTCTTGTGAAAAGAGGGCCGTTGACCATTGCTGTATCGACGTCGGGCGCAAGCCCCGCCGCAGCAAAGGCGATCAGGAAAGAGCTTGAGGTGATTTACGGAAAGGGTTTCGGCCTGTTCCTCGGTTTCTTAAAAGGGCTCCGCACAAGGGCGGTAAAAGAAATTACCGATAAAACCATAAGGGAAAGTTTCCTCAAGGGAGTTGCCTCGGAAGAGTGCTTCGCTGTTCTCAGGGAAAAAGGACTCAGGGAGGCGAAGAAGATGATAATGAAAAGAATGCGCCATGCAAAGGCTGAAAGTCAAAAGTAAAATCAGGAATATTGAATTCCGCAATTTTGAATTATGATCAATGTCGGAGTCATAGGAGTCGGCTATCTCGGACAGCACCACGCCAGGATATTTTCCGAGCTTGCCCGCGAATGCGGCCACATCAGGCTTGCCGCCGTAGCTGATACGGATAAGGCGAGGGCCGCTGAAATAGCGCAGCAGTATGGATGCGAAGCGTTCGGCGACTACCGCGACGCCTTCGGCGCGGTGGATGCCTTCAGCATTGTCACGCCTACCACGCTGCATTATAAAATAGCGATGGACTGCATAGAAGCCGGCAAGGATATCCTGATCGAAAAACCCATTACCACCACCATCGAAGAGGCGGATGAACTGATACGCGCGTCCGGGAATGCAGGGGTACTTATCCAGATAGGGCACCTTGAGCGCTTCAACCCTGTTATTACGGCGGTGCAGCCGCTGCTGGACGCCCCCACTTTTATCGAGGCGGAAAGATTATCCCCCTTTCAAGGGAGGGGAATCGATGTGGATATAACCATAGATCTGATGATCCATGATATAGACATCGTGCTTTCCCTTCTGGATGGAAAGCCGGTAAGCGGCATCAGGGCCGCAGGGACCAGGGTGCTTACCGGGAATATCGATTTTGCGAAGGCCTGGCTTGAGTTTGACGGTACTCATGCGCTCTTTACGGCGAGCAGGATATCTTCCGGCAAGTCCAGAAAGCTCACCATCTTTCAGGAGGAGTCGTATCTTGTTGTGGACTACCAGGACATGGAGATAAAGAGGTTCTTCAGGGATGGCGACACGATCCGGCATGAGTCCATGAGTGTTGTTAGGAAAGAGCCGCTGAAAGAGGAACTCAGGGATTTTATGGAATGCATCGGAAAGCGGAGCAGGCCGAGGGTCTGCGCAATAAAAGGGCGCAACGCGCTGAAGGTCGCCTTACAGATAGGAGAACAGATAAAACAGGGGTGGGTATGAATATGAAACCGATGATCGATTTAAAAAGACAATATCTGGAGATCAAAGAGGAAATTCTCTTCATGATAGATGAGGTGCTCGAGAGCTCTCAATATGTCCTCGGCAAGCGGGTTTCCGAGCTGGAGCAGGGGATCAGGGAGTATCACCGTGTGAAAGAGGCCATCGGCGTTGCTTCCGGCACGGACGCCCTTCACCTTTCTCTCAAGGCCCTCGGGATCGGTGAGGGGGATGAGGTCATTACAACGCCGTTCACGTTTTTCGCAACGGTCGAGGCGATTTTGTATGCGGGCGCAAAGCCGGTACTCATCGATATCGAGCCGGACACGTATAACATCGATGTATCCCGATTGGAGAAAAAAATAACAAAAAATACGAAAGCGATCGTGCCCGTCCACCTTTTCGGTCATCCTGCCGACATGAAGGCCGTAATGGATATTGCGGCGGGCAGCGGCCTGAAGGTGGTGGAGGACTGCGCCCAGTCATTCGGCGCTTCCCTGGACGGGATAAAGACGGGGGGATTCGGCGATGCGGGATGCTTCAGCTTTTATCCGAGCAAGAACCTGGGGGCGTACGGCGACGGCGGAATGATTGTCCTTAACGAACCCCAACTGGCCGATACAATAAAAAAGCTGAGAAACCACGGCTCCAGGGGCGGATACAGGCATGAGTGCCTTGGATACAACAGCAGGCTCGACGAGATGCAGGCAGGGGTCCTCCTTGTCAAGTTCAAGAGGATCGATGAATACAACAGGAAGAGGCGTGAGAAGGCCGCTCTTTATACCCGGTTGCTGTCTGATATAGTCACCTGTCCCATCGAGAAGGATGGGGCTTATCATGTATACCATCAATACACCATCAGAAACCCCCAAAGGGATTTCATCCAGCAGCAGCTTAGGGAGCACGGAGTGTCTTCGGTTGTATATTATCCCATCCCCCTCCACCTGCAGGAGGCCTTGAATTTTCTGGGGCACAGGGAAGGGAGCTTTCCCGTGGCGGAGCAGGCCGCACGGGAAGTGCTTTCACTGCCCATGTATCCTGAACTCGATGAGGCGGATATAAAATATGCCTCGGATGTAATCCACCGATGCTTGAAAGGGTGATGATAATATCAGGGGAGAGCTCCGGCGAATTGTATGGCGCCTTTCTTGCCGGGGCGCTGAAAGGGCATAATCCGGGAACCGATATTATCGGCGTCGGGGGAGCCAGGATGCACTCTGCGGGGGTAAAGCTTATATCCGGAATCTCCAGCGCCTTCGGTCTCGCGGAATCCCTAAAGACATACCGTGACATTAAAAAGACCTATGAGCGGGCCGTTGCCGCCCTCCGGACATTCAAGCCCCAGGTCCTTGTCCTTATCGATTATCCCGATTTTAATATGAGGGTTGCGCGGGAGGCTAAAAAATCCGGGATCAAAATCCTTTACTATGTGAGCCCGCAGGTATGGGCATGGCGGAAAAACAGGGTAAAGGTTATCGGGAAGCTCGTCGACAGGATGGCTGTCATCCTCCCTTTTGAAGAGGAAATATACAGGACTGCCGATATCCCGTGTGAATTTGTCGGGCATCCTGTTATGGATGAAATCAGGGAAGAACTGCAGGGCCTGGGATACGGCATCCAGGATCTCGGCGCCGGGGAATTGAAGAAGAAGGTTAGAAGAGAGCTTGGACTCATACCGGACAAACCTGTAATGGCGCTTATGCCGGGGAGCAGGCCCCATGAAGTAGCAAAACTTCTCCCCGTAATGAGGGGAGTGACAACGGAGATGCAAAGACTTTATCCTGATTTCCAGTTCATTATCCCCGTTGCCCCGAACCTGGGCAGTAACGTGTTATCCGTAATGCATAACGAGCTGGAAGTATTTACCAGCCACTCGCTACTCGTCACTCGTCACCCGATAAAGGCGCTCCTTGCTTCGGATGCTGCTGTCATTGCATCGGGCACATCAACGCTTCAGGCGGCGCTTCTCAAAGTGCCTATGGTGGTTGTGTACAAAATATCCCCGCTCACCTATCTGATCGGGAAGCTTATCATCAAGGTTGAACATATTTCCCTTGTGAATATCCTCCTCGGCAAATCGGTGAGGGATGATTCCGGATTGCGTATCAGAGAGCTGCTGCAGGGCAATGCGAATAAGGCTAATATAACGGCAGAGCTTTCCAGGATTTTAGATGAGCCGGAATACAGGAATGACATGGTATCGCAGTTGGAGAAGGTCGGGAAATTGTTCGTTGATAAAAAGGCGTCGTTAAGGGTGCTGGAAATAATCGAGGGACTCGTCATAAGGTAAATAAAGAAACATCCGGAGGTCCTGGAGTGATAGAATAGGTTTGCGCCAGGTAAGCTGAAATGGATAAGGGTGCCGGAATATTAAAGAGAATAGTCTATCTTGTAAGGCCCTACTGGGCAAGACTCGCTGCTGCCGCCGTCCTGAGCCTCATTATATCAGGGCTCAACGGCGGTCTCGCCTGGCTCGTTAAACCCGCCCTTGACGGAATTTTTGTAAAGAAAGACGCGACCCTTCTGGCGATACTGCCGTTCGGGATACTGGTGCTCTATCTTTTAAGGGGTCTCTTTTCATTCTTCCAGTCATACCTGATGAGATCAGCGGGCGCCAAGGTGATGAGAGACATAAGGAACAGCCTCTACCAGCATATACTATTTCTTCCCGTCAATGAGTTTAAAAAGGAATCCTCCGGATTGCTCTTATCGCGGGTTATAAACGACGCGGGACAGCTCCAGGGCCTTCTTGCCTATTCCATCAAAGATGTTTTTGTCGAATCCGCAACGGTAATCGTCCTGCTCACTGTTGCCTTTTACCGGAGATGGGACCTGGCGCTTATTTCAATAACCGTTCTTCCCGCCGCCTTTTACGGCACCAGAAAGCTCGGCAAGAGATTGAAAAAGGTCAGCACAGAGGGACAGAAAAAGATCTCTCTCATCACAGAATTTCTCACCGAGACTTTTTCCGGGATAAAGATGGTCAAGATTTTCGGAAGGGAAGGGGCTCTGGCGAAAATCTTCATGGACAGGAACCAGGGGTATTACCGGGAACTGATGCGCTCGACAAGGATCATAGAATTTACCTCCCTGATGATGGAGGTGGTCGGGGGGCTGGGGATAGCCTTTGTACTGTGGTACGGCGGAAGGCTGGTGGTGAAGAATGTAATCACTCCCGGAGAGTTCTTCTCTTTTCTTGCCGCTATCTTCATGGTCTATACCCCTGCAAAGAGACTCTCGTCTGCAAACAACAGCATCCAGCAGGCCAAGGCCTTTCTCGAAAGACTGGACGAGCTCTTTTACAGGGAAAAGGAATCCGAGGGCTCGGTCCGCTTATCACCGCTTGAGGATAATATTGAGTTCAGGGGGGTATCCTTTAAATATCCCACTTCAAAAAATTACGTGCTCAGCGATATAAATCTCACGGTTAAAAAGGGCGAAATCATAGCCATTGTAGGCAGGAGCGGCGCAGGGAAGACGAGCATAATCGACCTCATCCCCCGGTTCCATGATCCGTCGGACGGGACAATCCTCATCGATGGGGTTAATATCGCAGAAGTTACGCTTCCGTCGCTGAGGAAGCAGATCGGGCTGGTCAGCCAGGATATCATACTCTTTAACGATACGGTCAGGGCCAACATAGCTTTCGGCAATCCTGAGGCCGCTGAGGAGGATATAATCAAGGCGGCCGGGGCATCCCATGCCCATGATTTTATCCTGGAGCTGCCCAGGGGATACGATACGGTAATCGGAGAGAGAGGGGTTATGATTTCAGGCGGACAGCGGCAGAGAATTTCCATAGCGAGGGCCATATTGAAAAACCCGGCCATCCTGATACTCGATGAGGCGACCTCGTCTCTCGACACGGAATCCGAGATGATTGTCCAGATGGCCCTGGACACGTTGATGGAAAACAGGACCACGTTTGTCATTGCCCACAGGCTCTCCACGGTGCAGAAGGCTGACAGGATCATCGTCCTCGAAAGAGGCAGGATAATGGAGATCGGGGCCCATGACGAGCTTTTGAAAAACGGCGGTATCTACAAAAAGCTGTATGACCTCCGGCTCGCGTCGTCAGCGGGTTAATTCCCGGGTCTGCATATATCCTTCCTGTAAACCCTTTTCATAAAATGCTAATCTAACAGGCGATGCTGAATTTTTTATATAGCGCACTTTATTCCATAGTCCTGACCTTCCTGCTGCCTTTTGAGTACCTGAAGCGGCCAAGGGAATTGCGGGGGCGGTGGATAAGGGAGAGGTTCGGCCTCCTCGACCCGTCAATTGCCACCCATAACGCTCCTCTGATCTGGGTCCATGCCGTCTCGGTCGGTGAAGCAATAGCATCGGCTTCCCTGATTAAGAAGCTGAAAGAGAGGCATCCATCCCTGGATATTGTCATTTCAACGGTTACGGATACAGGCCGGAAAGTTGCTATGGAGCGGATGGGAGATAGTGCAGGGATTATTTATGTGCCGTTCGATCTTCCCTTTGCAATACATAATACCGTCAAGCGTATCAGGCCGTCCGCATTCATAATCATGGAAACAGAACTCTGGCCGAACACCATCAGGATTTTAAGTGAACTGAACATCCCTGTGCTGTTGCTGAACGGCAGGATATCGGAGAGGTCCTTTAACGGCTATAAGAAATTAAAATTCTTTATAAAGGATGTACTTAAAAAGGTGAGCCTTCTCTGCATGCAGGAAAGGATATATGCGGACAGGATTCGATCCCTCGGCGCCGAGCCGGAGAGAGTCAGGGTGATCGGCAGCTTTAAGTTCGATACAAGGCCGTCCGCACCTGTTCCCGAATGGACAAAGGCATTGAAAGGCCCTGTCATAATTGCCGGGAGCACGCACAGGACGGAAGAGGATGTGGTGCTTGATGCGTACATCAAATTAAAGAACGACTTCCCCCGGCTTAACCTTATTATTGCGCCGCGGCATCCTGGTCGGTTCAAAGAGGTGGAAGAATTGGTGGAGCGGCGGGGGCTTGAATATGTAAAGAGGTCGGAAATCAGTCGGCAGTCGATAGCCGGCAGTCCAAAAGCAGTCTTTGACGAAAATGCAATTGACGATAGACGGTCGCCAGCCGACGACCGGCGGGCTTCAGGCGGTCTTGTTGTCATTCTCGATGTTATGGGGGAGCTCTCATCTGTTTACGGCGCATCCGATATCGCTGTCATGGGTGGAAGCTTTATCGGGCACGGCGGGCAAAACCCCCTTGAGCCCGCGTATTGGGAAAGGGCTATTGTCTGCGGCCCTCATATGGAGAACTTTCCGTTTATTGATAATTTTTATAAAAGCAAAGGAGCGTTGGAAGCCGACAGTTCCAATCTTTATAAAATACTCAAGGACCTGCTTGATTCTCCTGACAGGATGTCTGATATGGGGAAGGTCGCAAAAGGACTTTACGAAAAAAACGCAGGCGCCACAGAGAGGGCAGTGGAGATCATCGAGAAATATTTATGATACATGTTCTAAAAAACAAAGAATTATGGTAGGATTTTGTTTAAGAAATAAAGGAAACAGATGAACGGCGAATCGCTTGATATAAAGCAGTATTGTTGACATAACTGGAATATGAAATTTATTGAATCCGAAACATTGGAACTAAAAAAAACCACCTCTGAGATTAAAGAGGCGATCATATCTATAGCGGCAATCCTCAATAAACATCAACACGGGGAATTATTTTTCGGAATTAAAAACAACGGGGTTGTTATCGGGAAAAATGTAACCGAAAAAACAATCCGTGATGTATCAAAATCCATTGCTGACAATATTGAACCCAAAATCTATCCTCACATAAGCCATATTCAGATAGACGGAAAAGCATGCATCAAAGTCAGGTTCAAGGGAAATGATATTCCCTATTTTGCATATGGCAGGGCATATATCAGGGTTGCTGATGAAGACCGGCAATTAAGCGCTAAGGAACTTGAAAAGCTGATTCTCGGAAAGAATAAGGATAAATTAAGATGGGATACTGACATTTGTAAAGAAGCAAAGTTCGCAGACATAAGCGCAAACAAAGTTAAGTCTTTTTTAAAAAGCTCGGGGCTGAGACATGATACTGTCGGCAATGCCCTTGAAAAATTAAGGCTTATATCCGATGGAAAGCTCCTCAATACCGCCGTAATCTTGTTTGCAAAAAAACCGCAGGCATTTTTCCCAAACGCCCGGCTCAGATGCGCTGTTTTCGGCACGACAGACACATCGTTCACTATTGATATGCAGGATTTTGAAGGAGACCTCTTCTCCCTGATCGAAAAAGCTGAGGAATACATTCTGAAAAACATTCATATCGGTATGCGGCTGGAGGGTCTGAGAAGGATAGATGTGCCTGAGATTGACAAGGCGGCTTTCAGAGAGGCAATAATCAACGCTTTTTGTCATAGGGATTACCGCGAATTCGACTCCGTAAATATTGCTGTCTTTAAAGACAGGGTTGAAATAAGGAGCCCCGGGCTGCTTTATGGCGGCTTGACCATTGAAGCTATCAGGACAAAGATGGTTTCAGAGAGAAGAAACGAGTTGATTGCCGAATTGCTTCACCGCGTTCATTTCATAGAAAAATGGGGAAGGGGCATAAAGCTGATACTCTCAAAAGAGCCGGATACTGAGTTCAGCGAGGTGGGTACTAAGTTCATTACTACATTTAGGCGGAAGAGTTATTTTGAGGGCAAGAAGACAGGACTTGTCCCGCGCACGAAGTTGGGTGAAAAGGGGGCAAAAAGTTCGGTGAAAAGTTCGGTGAAAAGTTCGGTGAAAATCCTTGAAGCTATAAAAGAAAATAAGAGCATAAGCGCAAAAGAAATAGCTAAAAATATAGGCCTCTCATTGAGGGCTGTAGAAAAACAGCTTGCGAAACTTAAACAGGATGGCATTCTTAAACGCATTGGCCCTGCCAAGGGAGGTTACTGGGAAGTGGTGAAGAAATGAAAGGCGTTCAAAGAATGCCAATAAAAAAGAGTGGTTCAGGACATGGAGTTTGAAAGCGATTTTGATAGGGAAGTGAAGAGGGTGATGAAAAGTGAAAAGAGAAAATAATGCGCGATGCGGGAGTGGATTTTAAGACG
>JAMCVZ010000020.1 GCA_023476565.1 Nitrospirota bacterium | reverse complement strand
GAAAATATGCTGCCGACGTGATGAAAGAAGAGGTCTAATAATATTTGACGCTGCAATGGCAGGAACAACAAAAAACTATGGGCAAAAAAGATTACTCTTTTGGGGGCAGTTTAAATTACTCCCTACAAAGAGAAAGCCCCATACCCAGAACCACCAGTACCGGGGGCTCCACTTGATGAGCCATAAGCCCGCCAATATCATAAGGGACATCAGGATGGTCGAGATCAGGAGCGACTTTACAAAATCCGAAAGCCACAAGCGCGGGGTCATGGTATTGAACCCGAATTTATTTTCTATCTTAAAGGTGCCGTAAATGCTGAAGGGAACGGAGAGCAGGTCATCAGCGTAGTACAGGAGCATGAAAAAGAGCCATCCGGAAATGATGAAAGAGAAGTTGAGCGATGCTATCCATGAATTAAAGATGTTCAGCAGCCCGCCGAAAATGAACAGAACGGCAACAATGTTGCCGGACAGGGAGGTAACAAAGCTGAAACGGGTCTTCTCCCCCTCATATTCCCGGGTCCTCTTCATGAGGGCTTCATCCGTCTTCCCGGCAAACTCAGGAGGTATCGCCGCTCCCGCCTTTTTCATATGCTTGAGATTGAGATACCGGACCAGGTATTCAAAAGCCTCTTTGAGTATATAAAGGCATAAAATGATAATAAGATAGGTATTCAGAACAACCTCCCCTTGCACATTTATTTTGTGTACCTATATATTTTAGCTTAAAAGCGTCGATCGTGCAGAATGGCCCGGGGAATTCCTTGACTCCTCGGCAATCCGTGAGATTAAGGGGACGGTTCTATTTTCCGTCACCTTTTCCAATTTATTTTCTTCTTTCCCCAAAATCATCACAAAATCATCACCTTTTGTCAATAAATAGAACCGTCCCCTTTACCTACTTTACCTACATACTTTACCTGAATCCTGATAAGGTCCGCCATATCTGCACCACGGGAGGGACTATCCTCGGGACCACCAATAAAGGCAACCCCTTTCAACTGGCCATAACCAACGTAGCCGGGGAGACCGAGCTGCACGATGTTTCAGACAAGGTCGTCGAGAATTTCAAACGTCTCCGTTTCGACTGCCTGATAGCCATAGGGGGCGACGGGAGCCTCAAGATCGCCTATGATTTCTATAAAAAGGGGATCCCGGATTTTCACGGCCCTGCATAGGAAAAGATTGACAATCCGCTGTATGGAGGGAGATATCTATCCTGTAAAGCCGTTCAGGTCCTTGTATACGAACATCGTGAAATCGTACAGCATTCTGTCGTGCCTGAGCGAGACAAGGGGGGAGAGGTTCTGTACCGCAAAGGCAAACATTTCTCCAGGGGATGTATAATGCAACTCGAAGTCTTTTTTGGGGTTGTGCGCTGAAAGGGCATTGAAGGCAAGCGCGATACGGCAGTGCCGGAAAAGCTTTATCAACGTATTTTTAACCAGTTCATCAAGCCCCTGCACTTGCAGGTTGAACACTCCGCAGAGGAGGATATAATCAAAATCCTCTTCGAGCTCATCCTTCCCCGCATCGAAGACCCTGAAGTCGACTCCCGGGAACTTTTGCCCGGCAAGGGAAATAAGTTTCTCGTTAATATCGAAACCGGAATATGCAACTCCAATGCCCCTGTCTTTGAGGAACTGGTAAAGGTCCCCTTTCCCGCAGCCGAAATCGAGGATTCTTGCGCCGTTCATGTCGCCGATGTCGAGCATGGCCTGATAGTGCAGCAGTTGTCCTGTTGATGACCATCTGACCGCCTCGGGCCTGTCGCCGTGCAGCATCAGGTTTTTATCGAAGAACGAGATTACGTATTCCTTTGAAAGTTCGTCCATAACTGTTTATTATAGCTTAAACGCGGCGGGACCGGAAGGTTCATTTCTGCGATATTGTTTGGGCTAATTTCATCGCCTTGGTTAAGGCAAAAGCAGCATAGTGTGATTGCAATCACAGCTTTTTCCCCCTGGATTACTATTGAATAATGAGAGCATAATATATGCATAAAATTGACCGGGAGGTTTGTTCCAGGCAGGTTGAAAATACATGGGAAGGGAAAAAGCGGTAGATAATACAACAGTAATATGGTGGAAGGAGCTTAAAGAGTATAAAAAAGATAACCAGTGCTGCAATGTCTTGAAAGAGGGCGCGCTTGAGGAGCATCTCAAACTCGCGTTTGATGATATAGTGCCCATTAAATTCAGCGTCAATTACTGTTGCCAGTGCGGCAATCCCGTAAATGAGGAATATGAGAAAAGAGGGAGCGGAAGAGGGGATTGGTGCTGCAGGGTAATGGGGGCCCTGAGCTTTGAAAAGATTGTATTTACGAGGGCCGGAAAGGAGATTTTCACTGCGCAGATCACTTACTGCTTCCACTGCGGAAGGGAGTTAAAAAAACACAGCGGCGAGGGAAAGGCCCGGAACCGCGAAAAAGACGATAAGAGCGATTAAACCCGCCATCCCGAACAATCGGACCCCGGCTTTAAATGGAACACGGTGTGTGCCGAAGGTCTTTAATATGGTGTGCTCAGTGAGAGAGGGTCCACAGGGGGGGATACGGTTCATCTATTCTTCCGGCATGATCCTTTCATAGGGGTACTTTTTGACAAAGAGGATGAAGTCCTCGATAACGTGCGAATGCTGGATTTTATTGGGCAGCATTATAAAGAGGTCTCTCAGTATCCTCCCCTCTTTCGGGGTAAGCATCCTCAATCTCCCGTCTTCGACCTCTTTTTTGACGGCCCACTTCGAAACAATGGATATTCCAATGCCCGCCTCGACCGCCTCTTTGATCGACTCCGTGCTCCCGAGGATGAGCGCAATATGCATTGTGCGTGTGCTGACACCATGACGGGCAAAATACTCATCGATCCGCCGCCGCGTTCCCGAGCCCTCCTCTCTTAGAATAAAAGGCTCCTGCGCCACTTCGAGTATAGAAACCACCTTCTTCCTCGCCAAAGGGTGCGTCCGGGGTACGATGAGGATCAGCTCATCATGGACGATGGGTTCTGTCTTCATATTGGTCCTTGATGACTCACCCGCCACCAGGCCGATATCGATAAGCCCTGCTGACAGCAGGTCCTCGATTCTCTTGGTGTTGCCCACCAGCATGTTTATTTTCACCTTCGGATGTTTTTTCTTGAAGTCGATAATCAGGCGGGGGAGCACGTGGTCGCCGAGCGAGATGCTTGAGCCGAGGGTAACGTCCCCCCGTATCATCCCGGTGATCTTCCCGATCTGCTTTTCCAGGGAGGCATAGTGCTGCAAAATGTGTTTCGCCTCGCGGTAAAAGGTCTTGCCTGAGTAAGTGAGTTCCACAGTTCCTTCAGACCTGTCGAAGAGCTTTGTCTCGAAAAGCTCTTCGAGCGCCTGAATCTGAAGGCTTATTGCCGGTTGGGACAGATGAATGATGCGGGAAGCCTTTGAAAAACTCTTTGTTTCAGCAACAGCGCAGAAAACTTTCAACCTTACATCCATATTTTTTTACATTAACATAAACCGGTATGTTTCTTGTATTCCCCGCTGTTTTATTTACACTCCTCGATCAGCTTAAGAAACGAGCGCTGCCAGGACTCAGAGAGCGCGGATACAGTAAGGACCTTTTCAATGGCCCCGCAATTACCTCTGTCGTGATAAAAAGTGTGATTGGCGAATGAGACCGTTACCCCCTTTGCATCCTTTTCCTTCAGTACCAAAGCATCGCCTTTTTTTACCGTCCCCTCTTCCAGCACCCTCAAATAGAATCCGGTGCGGCCCGAATCTTTTACGAGCTGGACCATATCAGCCCTGCCGAGCCGTGCGGCAAGGGTCTTGCAGGGCTGGCGGGGCTGGCTGACCTGTACAACAGCAGTCCCGACCCGGAAGATATCGCCGATGCAGACATCATCCTCATGCAGGCATGAAACAGAGAAATTCTCGCCGAATGCGGCAACAGGCATTTTTATCCCGAGTATTTTTTCCCAGTAGGGATAGTGGTCCTTGCCGTACACACAGATAGCCTTGTGCGGACCGCCGTGATATTTCAAGTCCCCAACCCCGTCACCTTCGAATCCCGTTTTCGTGAGATGAAACGGCCCTGATACAGGAACCTTGCAGATGCCTGTCACAATCTCTTTATCATTGAATATCTCTTTCTTCGGCAGCCCGATAGCGAGCGATTCGATTATCATTTATAAATTATAGCAGATGCCGGCGGTAGTATAAGAAGTGTGGTTATGTGCTCTTTCCTATCCCCTCGAAAAGCTGACAATCGAACCCCTCTTCGAGGGCCTTGATCTGTTGGGTCAGTATAAAGCGGATCCGGCCGGGGTTGCATTCGTGCATTGAACCGGCAGACAGAATCCTGAGATACTGTTAAAATTATCTCATGGCCTTCAGAACGAGCAGAGAGCGTTTCGAGCAGCTTGTAGAACAAGCCCTTGAAGCATTGCCCAGGAAGTTCAAAAAACACCTCACCAATATTACAATTATTGTAGAGGACTATCCGACGCAGGAGAATACCAGGAACATCGGCGCCGGTCAGGGATACTTGCTCGGGCTTTTTCGCGGTGTTGCGCATCCGTCGAGGGGCGGTTTTTTCGATATCCCCCATCCCCTGCCTGATGAGATCATTCTCTTTCAGAAAAACATCGAAAGGATCTGTTCCACTGAAAAGGACCTCGTTGAAGAGATCAGAAAGACCCTCATTCACGAAATCGGGCACTACTTCGGCTTTTCAGAGGATGAGCTGAGGCGATATGAGTGAATGAGAAGGGGACCAGGAGAACATGAGCCTTATCCTTTCTGCTCTCTAACGCGAGAGATAATGTAGGCTATTGCCCGCGGGGTTTGGCTTTTCGCGTAGGGACGGCGTTCCACGGGTCATCCGGCCAGGGATGCTTGGGGTAGCGCCCTTTCAATTCTTTTTTCACCTGCTGATAACTGCCGTTCCAGAACCCCTTCAAATCCTGCGTGATCTGGACGGGCCTGCGCGCCGGGGATAAGAGGTGGAGGAGCACTTTCACCCGTCCACCTGCTATCGCGGGAGTACCGGCGAGCCCGAACATCTCCTGCAATTTAACGGCGAGCACCGGAATATCCCCCGCAGCGTAATCGAGATGCACGCGATGGCCGCTGGGAACGATGATCGATGCCGGCGCACGCTCATCGAGGAGCCGTGCCTGTTCCCGGGAAAGCAGCGCTTTCAGCGCAGGGAGGATATCCAGGATAGCAAGGTCCTGTGCGCTGCGAACGCCGCCGAGCCAGGGCATGAGCCATTCTTCAGGCGCGGATGCGAGGCGTTCATCTGAAAAATCAGGCCAGGCCTCCTCAGGGAATACCCTTAGCATCAGACCCACCCTTCCTTGTAGTTGGCGGGCCTCTTTGCCAAAGGCAAGCATGCCGGGGGCAGAGCGGATTGCTGCGCAGAGAAGGGGCGCGGCCTCTTCATCCACAGGATTAAAAGGCTTTGCTGAAAGGGGCACTGCGCCCAGCCGCTCTTCGATAGTGGCGATAATCCGACTCTCTTTTTTGTCCCACTCGACCCGCCGCAGGGACTCGATGCGTCCGGCGCATTCCTCACGGATAAGTCCCTCGGTGAGCGGTGCAGCGAGATGCACAAAGCCTTCGCCTTTTTCGCCTGCATCCACATTAACGACAATAATGAAAGGGCTTATGCTCAACCCGCTTGTTGCGGACAGCCGCACGCCCCTCCCCCGGGCAAGAACAAAACGATTGTTTCCATCCTCACGTTGCCGGGCGACCCTGTCGGGGAAGGCGCACAGGAGGAGGCGTGAGATCAGGTCGGGATCACTTGTTTCCTTCCGCGTTCCGGGAACCAGGCGCATAAGCTGTTTCGATGTCCTGTCTACAGTGCGCAGGGCCAGGGTATCGACTGTGCCGTGCGCTTCATTCCCGTTTCGCCATGCGTGCAGGATATCGATCCGTTCGGCAATGTCCGCTTCGCCTGTATGGATCATACGGCCATATCCGCCCCTGCGGAGTATGTCACGCTCCGAGAGGAGGGCGGCAAGATCAGCGCCGAGATGGATACAGCCGAGTTCCCCGGCCCTCACCAGCAGACGGGCAAGACGCGGATGGAGCGGCATGCGGGACATGGCCTTGCCTGCCTGAGAGACCGAGCCGGAAGTGTCAAGCGCGCCCAGGTCTGTAAGCAGCGCACGGGCAGCGTCCCAGGCAGCAGGGGGTGGTGTATCGAGCCACGAGAGAGCGGATGGGTCCTTAACGCCCCATACCGCGAGTTCGAGCGCGAGTGACGACAGGTCGGACACGAGCATCTCGGGCGGCGCAAAGGGAATCATGGACTGAAAGGCATGCCGGCTGTAGAGGCGGTAGCAGACTCCGGGCCCGAGCCGCCCGGCCCGGCCCTTGCGCTGTTCTGCCGAGGCCTTTGAAACAGAGAGCGTGATCAGCCGGTTCATGCCTGTGGACGGGTCGTACTGGAGCCTGCGGGTCAGGCCGCTGTCAATGACAACATGCACGCCCTCGATGGTCAGGCTTGTTTCAGCAATGTTTGTGGCGAGCACGACCTTGCGGTTTTTCGACGGGAAGATTGCGCGCTCCTGCTCCTCAAAAGGAAGATCGCCGTAGAGGGGATGAAGAGTAATGCCATCGCCTCTGCGTTCTATCACTGCTCGCAGCGCTTCGGCGCATGAGCGGATTTCGCCCGATCCGGGCAGAAAGACAAGGATATCGCCGGAGGTTTCGTTCAGTGCCGCTCTGACAGCATCCGTGACCTGTTCTGAGAGGGATCGGTCCCGCTTATCTCCAAGGTAATGCTCTTCTACGGGAAAGGCCGTGCCCTGCGAGGTAATTACCGGCGCATTGTCCAGCAGCGATGCGATGGGGCCGCAATCCAAGGTTGCGGACATGACGAGGATTTTCAGGTCCTCCCTGAGGTTCCGGCGTATATCGAGAGAGAGAGCAAGCGCAAGATCGGCATGGAGGCTCCGCTCGTGGAATTCATCGAAGATGACCATAGCAATGCCTTCGAGACCGGGGTCATGCTGAATACGCCGGGTGAGGACCCCCTCGGTAACGACTTCGATCCGCGTTGAATCGGAGGTACGGCTGTTGAAGCGTATGGTATAGCCGACGGTTTTTCCTGCCTGTTCGCCGAGGGTCTGCGCCATCCACCGGGCCGCGGAAACAGCGGCTATCCTGCGCGGCTCGAGCATGATGATACGGCCCTTTTCAGGCGGTAGCATATCGAGCAGGGCAAGAGGAACACGGGTGGTCTTTCCTGCGCCGGGCGGTGCATGCAGAACCGCCGAAGCGTTCCTGAGCACCGCTTCTTTCAGTTCGGGGAGTATGTCGTCAATCGGATAGCCGGTCATAATGCTCCGTAATGCGTGATGCGTAGTGGATTAGAACCATAACTGCTATTTTATCATTTTGCCTTCGATCGATATTCAACACTGCAACTTACGGGCTTATTTATTTTAAATAAGGTATACTAAAAATTATGCCGTTATTTGGTGAATTATTCCTCAGCGAAGTAATAAAGAAGCCTGTCTTCGACCCCAAGGGTGAGGTCATCGGAAGGATGAAAGATGCCGTTGTAGTCAAAGGGGACCCCCTTCCGAAAATATCCGCCCTTATCATCGAGAGGAAAAAGCAGTTGTACCGCATTAAATGGGAAGATATCAATATTTTCAATAAAAGGATAATATCCTCATACCTCGATACCGATTCCATCGGGCCTTCCGAAGGCAGCGGGGATGACCTCCTTGCGGTAAGAGATATCCTCGACAAGCAGATTGTCGATGCTAACGGCGCCAAAGTAGTCAGAGTAAACGATATAAAGCTGGAAGGATACGAGGGCGAGGCCGTGCTCGTTGCCGTTGATGTCGGCATGAGAGGGATACTGAGGAGACTCGGGTTGGAGCGCGGGAGTGAGGAGTTCCTTAGATTGTTCAACAGCTCGATGCCCTGCAATCTGATAAGCTGGAACTACATACAGCATCTGAAGCCGAAACTGAAAACGATTGCGCTTACCGTTCCCCGGCAGATGCTGTCGGAGCTCCATCCCGCCGATATTGCCGACATCATCAGCCAGGTCTCGCGCGAAGAGGGCGCTCACCTGTTTAAAGACCTCGACATCGGGACCGCCGCGGAGGCCCTGTCCGAAATGGAACCCGATATGCAGGCTGATATAATAAACGCCCTCGATCCTGAAAAGGCCGCAGATATCATAGAGGAGATGCCCCCGGACGAAGCTGCTGACGTCCTGAGCGATCTCCCGACCGAAAAAGCCAAAGAGATTCTGGAGCATATAGAAAAGGAAGAGGCCGAAGATATACAGGAACTCCTCGGACACGAAGAGGATACTGCCGGCGGCCTGATGACCAACCAGTTCATCGCATACCGCTATGACATGACCGTAAAGGAAGCCATAGAGAGACTCAGGAAGGATTCCGAAGAGAGCGAAAACGTTTATTACATATATGTTGTTGATGAGCAGGAAAAACTGCTGGGGGTCGCTTCCCTCAGGGACCTGCTCCTGGCAGGGCCGGACACGAAGCTTTCCGAAATAATGGAATTAAAACTGAAGACCGTAACACCTGATGCCGATGAAATGGTGGCTGCCGAAATCATATCTAAATACAATCTCTTCGCCCTTCCGGTCGTTGATAACGAAGGCTATCTCCTCGGCATAGTATCAATCGACGACATAATCGACAGAATACTCCCGCCTGCAAAACGCAAAGGAAGAGCCCGATGACCCGCTGGAAGAGGTTCCTGATACTCCTGTCCATCTTAGGTCCGGGTATCATAACGGCAAATGTGGACAACGATGCGGGGGGTATTGCAACCTACTCCATAGCCGGCGCGCATTTCGGCTATTCGTTTTTATGGTCCCTCATTCCTATTACCATCGCGCTTATCGTGGTGCAGGAGATGTCCGCCCGGATGGGAGCGGTTACCGGCAAAGGGCTTGCTGAACTAATCCGGGAAAACTACGGCGTAAAGATCACCTTCTGGCTCATGATCTTTCTCTTCGTAACGGATCTCGGGAATACCGCCGCTGAATTTGCAGGATGGGCGGCAAGCAATGAGATGTTCGGCATTAACAAATATATATCCGTGCCGATCGGCGCGCTGCTGGTCTGGCTGCTTGTTGTGAAGGGGACGTACCGTATAGTTGAAAAAATATTCCTGGTCATATGCGTTGTTTATTTCGTATATATACCGGCGGCCATATTGGCCAAGCCCGATTGGTCCCAAGTAGCGTTGGAAACCATTAAACCTGCCTTTCACTTTAATTCTCTCTATATCGTTACACTCATCGGCGTGGTGGGGACTACGATAGCACCGTGGATGCAGTTCTATTTGCAGTCATCGGTTGTCGAAAAGGGCGTCAGCAAAGAACAGTACTGGGCATCGAGAATAGATGTCATCGTCGGTTGCTTTATGACGGATATCGTGGCCTTTTTCATCATCGTTGCGTGCGGCGCCACCCTCTTTAAGGCCGGAATACAGATAGAGAGCGCCAAAGATGCTGCTGCTGCGCTTGCGCCTATTGCGGGTAAATATGCCTCTGTGTTGTTTGCAATCGGCCTTGCCAATGCCTCTCTCTTTTCCGCCTCCATACTGCCGTTGGCTACAGCATACTATATATGCGAAGGTATGGGCTGGGAGGCAGGGGTAAGTAAGACATTCAAGGATGCCCCTCAATTCATGTGGCTTTATACCATCCTGATCGCGATAGGCTCTCTCATAGTCCTGATCCCGAATGCCCCGCTTATAGCTATCATGTGGATTTCACAGGTCATAAACGGTGTGATGCTGCCTTTTGTTTTGGTTTTCATGCTGCTCCTGATAAACAAGAAGGAGTTGATGGAAGAGTACGTAAACTCAAAAACATTTAACTGGATTGCATGGACAGCGACAGCAATAATGATCGCCCTTACCGGAATGTTCGTAGCAACAATGTTCATTTAAAATATCTTGGTTGGAGGAGATAAATGGTCAGCACTATAGAGTGGAAAGACGGCGCAGTGATGATGCTCGACCAGAGCAGATTGCCGCTTGAAGTGAAATTTATCGAATGCACCGATTACCGGAAAGTTGCTGAAGGGATCAAAAAGCTCTGGATAAGGGGAGCGCCCGCCATAGGCATCGCAGCGGCAATGGGGATCGCACTCGGCGCACAGGAAATAAAGGCCGGAAGCATGGACGATTTTATCGAGGGGCTTGAGCCCGTTATGGACACCATGCTTTCCACCAGGCCCACTGCGGTAAATATAAAATGGGCGGTGGCGAGAATAAGGAAATTCCTTTCGGACCATAAAGCCGAGCCGGTCAGCACGGTGAAGCTGCTGCTTATAGATGAAGCCCGAAGAATCCTCGAGGAGGATATCGAGATCAACAAGGCAATCGGCAGGTGGGGATCTCAATTCATAAAGGACGGCGATACGATACTCACCCACTGCAACGCGGGCAGCCTCGCGACAGGGGGATACGGCACTGCCACGGCCCCCATGCTGATAGCCGCACAAGAACAGGGGAAAAAGATACAGGTCATCGCCGATGAGACGAGGCCTGTATTGCAGGGCGCACGGTTGACCGCATGGGAACTGATGCAGGCCGGCATCCCGGTAACGCTGATAACGGACAATACAGCAGGCGCCCTGATGAAAAAGGGCATGATAGATCTCGCCATTGTCGGCACCGACAGGACAACAAGGAACGGAGATGTGGCGAACAAGATAGGAACCTACACCGTTGCCGTACTGTGCAAGGAGCACGGCATTCCGTTCTATGTTGCGGCGCCGCTCAGCAGCATAGATTTCACCATGGATTCCGGTGACCTTATCCCCATTGAAGAGCGCCATGCCGATGAGGTGACGACAATCTGGGGGCATAGAGTTGCGCCGGA
This sequence comes from Nitrospirota bacterium, assembly GCA_023476565.1. GTDB lineage: Bacteria > Nitrospirota > Thermodesulfovibrionia > Thermodesulfovibrionales > Dissulfurispiraceae > JAMCVZ01. The sequence continues at coordinate 33,724 of JAMCVZ010000020.1, read as the reverse complement.
AGGGGTAAATGTAATAAACTTAGCTTTCGACGTTACGCCAGCTAAATATGTTACTTCCCTTTTTACTGAAAGAGGAGCTTTCAAACCGCAGGATATAAAGAAGCTGTTAAGAAAGGACGTGGATCTCGAATCCATAAGGTTAAGACCGTTATAGCGTTATTGCGTTGGGCGTCATAGCGCAAAAGGAACTGATTTTATTTTCCTGTAACACTATAAACGCAAATTATGAAAACCAAAGATATTTTTACGCATTACGCCAAAGAGCTGAAGACCGTTGACCAGCAGCTCATGGACATTTTCAGCAGCAATGTGTTTCTGATACCCGTGATAGGCAAACATATTCTGGGCAGCGGCGGCAAGAGGATCAGGCCCCTGTTCCTTTTGCTCAGCGCCGATCTCTGCGGCTACAAGGAAACGAGCCGCACCATGCTGGCGGCGATCATCGAAGCCATCCATACCGCGTCGCTGCTGCACGATGATGTAATCGACGGGGCTGAAACGAGGAGAGGGAACCCGGCGGCCCATGCCATATGGGGAAACCAGGTCGTCATCCTCGTCGGGGACTTCCTGTACTCGAAAGCCCTGAAGATAGCGGTCTCCCAGAGAAAGCAGCGGATAATGGAAGCGTTGTCCGAGGCCACAACCCGCATGACCGAGGGTGAAATACTCCAACTGTACAAGATCGGGGACCCCGGGATAACCAGGGAAGAGTATTTTGAGATCATAGCCGCAAAGACAGGCGTGCTGATATCCGCGGCGTGCAGGATCGGCGCGATTCTCGCAAACCAGCCCGAGGACAAGGAAATAGCCCTTGCGCGGTTCGGGATGAAAACAGGCATTGCGTTCCAGCTCGCCGATGATATTCTTGATTATGTGGCAAAGCAGGATGACCTCGGCAAGAAGCTCGGCAAAGACCTTGAAGAGGGGAAAATCACCATGCCGCTCATCTATCTCCTGAAAACCGCGTCAGATTCCGAGCAGGATGATATCCGGCATATCATAAAAGAAAAAGCAAAGAACAAGAACGGACACAACAGGATAATGGAACTGTTTTCGAAATACAACGCCATAGACGAATCCCTGAAGATAGCGCGAACACTTGCAGAGGAGGCCAAAGCGGAACTGAACGTCTTTCCTGCCTCGGACAAAAAGGATACCCTGATTGCCATGGCTGATTACGCGATGCAGCGAAAGGAGTAGGAATGCACCCGTATCCCGAACTTGCCAGAAGGGCTATCGAAGAATATATAAAGAACAAGAAAATCCTCGCCCCCCCTCAAAACCTGCCTGAAGATATGAAGCACAAGGCAGGTGTCTTTGTCTGCCTGAAGAAACACGGAATGCTGTGCGGATGCATAGGCACATTCCTTCCAACTACCGAGAATATCTGCCAGGAAATAATCAGGAACGCCATATCCGCCGCCACAGAAGATCCGAGGTTCAGTTCTGTACTGGCGGAAGATCTGAAAGACCTGGAATGCTCTGTGGATGTGCTTTCCCTGCCTGAAAAGGTAAAAAGCATTTCAGAGCTCGACCCCCGGAGATACGGGGTAATAGTAACCAAAGGACAGAGAAAAGGCCTGCTCCTGCCCGATATCGAGGGCGTCGATACTGTTGACGAGCAATTGGAAATCACAAAGATGAAAGCCGGCATAGAACCGTCGGACAAAGATGTGGAAATTTACAAGTTTGTAGTGGAAAGGTACAAGTAAAAGGATGAAATTGGTTTGCTTTTAACCTTCAACCCTCATCCTTCAACCTTCGTTTAAATTCCCCGCTCTTACCGCCGCGCTTTTCGAGAAGCGTTATATTTGAAATGACCATCTCCTTATCCACCGCCTTGCACATATCGTAGATGGTCAGGGCCGCAACTGCCGTGGCTGTGAGCGCTTCCATTTCAACTCCTGTCTGACCGGTCATCTTCACCGTGGTTTTGATAGTGATCGTGCTTTCGCGCTCATCGATGTCGAAAGCGATGTTTACGGATGATATGTTCAGGGGATGGCACATGGGTATCAGCTCAGGGGTCCTCTTTGCAGCCATTATCCCGGCAACCCTCGCGACCCCGAGGACATCGCCCTTTGATATCTGCCTGTCTTTTATCAGCCGGATGGTTCCGGGTTTCATAGAAATAGAGCCCCCTGCTACCGCCTCACGGCTGGTCGGGGGTTTCCCTGATACATCCACCATCCTCGCCTTTCCCTCTTCGTCAAAATGCGTCAGTTTCATCGGGCAGCCCTCCCAGAGCAAGATTATATATCTCCATTCTAAACATATTCCTCCTGTGAAAACAATGCCGGAGAGCGGGTTGCACTCTGCCCCCATCCTACCTTTGCGGTAGACAACCTCTCAATGAGGAAGCACATGCCCCGCTCCTTTGACACTGCGCCTGTAAAGAGATAGGATTGATATAGAATATGAAGAATACCGAATATGCAATAACAGCGTGGTCGGGAGGCCCCTATAGCCTGAGGGGAAACAAACTGGGGGTCCTGGCGGCCGCCTTGCTGGTTATAGCTGCGCTGCTCCTGTCCACAACTGCACCGGCATGGGCGGAAGCGAACAGCACAGTCGTCCGCTCAACCCTGAAAAACGGGCTGCGCGTTGTCATTGTGCAAAACCGGCTTGCGCCGGTGGTAACAACGGAGATCAACTATCTCGTGGGTTCCAATGAGGCGCCGGAAGGTTTCCCCGGCATGGCCCATGCCCAGGAGCATATGATGTTCCGCGGCAGTCCCGGGCTTTCCGCGGCCCAGCTCTCCACACTCATAGCTGCAATGGGGGGTAATTTCGATGCCGATACCCAGCAGGTGGTAACACAGTATTTCTTTACCGTGCCTGCAGAGGACCTCGACATCGCGCTGAATATAGAGGCGATAAGAATGAAAGGGGTGCTCGATTCCCAGAAGCTCTGGAAGCAGGAGCGCGGGGCTATCGAGCAGGAAGTTGCGCAGAATCTCTCCAACCCCGAATACCTCTTCTACACCAGGCTCCTCGGGAAGATTTTCGCGGGCACGCCTTATGCTCAAGATGCGCTCGGCACACGCCGGTCCTTCAACAGGACGACAGGCGCAATGCTCAAAAAATTTTATGATTCCTGGTACGCGCCGAATAACGCCATACTGGTTATTGTCGGCGATGTTGATCCGGACCGTTCCCTGGAGCTGGTAAGAAAGTTGTTCGGGGATATTCCCGGTCGGCCCCTGCCGCCCCGTCCCGAAGTTAACCTGCAGCCGCTCAAGCCGGACAGCTTTACCATAGAAACAAACCTTTCATACGGCCTGTCCGTCGTCGCCTACCGCCTGCCTGGTTTTGACAGCCCTGATTTCGCCGCAGGCCAGATACTGGTCGACGTGCTGGGCAGCCAGAGGGGAAACCTGTACGGGCTGGTCCCTGAGGGCAAGGCGCTCGCCGCTAACTTCAGTTGGAGCCCCCTGCCGAAGGCAGCTTTAGGATATGCCATGGCGGCATTTCCCCGGGGTGGCGACGGCTCTGCCCTCGTTGAAACAATCAAAAGTATTGTTGCGGATTACGTGAAAAACGGCGTTCCCGCCGACCTGGTGGAAGCGGCAAAACGCCGCGAAATTGCTGAAATGGAGTTCCAGAAGAATTCCGTGTCGGGCCTCGCGGACGTATGGTCCCAGGCGCTCGCCGTGGAGGGCCGCACTTCCCCTGAGGACGACATCAATGCCATGAAAAAGGTCACTGTTGACGATGTAAACCGGGTAGCGGGAAAATACCTCGTCAATGATACTGTCATCACCGCTGTGCTGCTGCCCCGGGCATCCGGAAAGCCCATCCCCACAAAGGGTCTTCGCGGCAAAGAATCTTTTTCCGTTAAAAACGTCAAGCCGGTAAAACTGCCTGCATGGGCTAAAAAAACCGTGCGCACACCTGACCTCCCGGCAGTGAACATAAATCCCGCAGACATCAGGCTGCCCAACGGCCTGCGCCTTATTGTCAAACGCGAAACCATCAGCCCGACCATCAGCATTTACGGCCAGGTTAAGTGCAACCCCGACCTCCAGACACCCAAGGGAAAGGAAGGAGTCGATCAGGTACTCAACGCGCTCTTTTCCTACGGCACAACAACCCTGGATCGCATTGCATTCCAGACCGCGGTGGATGATATCGGCGCCGATATTTCAGTAGGAGCGACCTTCTCGCTCAAGGTCTTGTCCGAGCACTTCGACCGTGGAGCACAACTGCTCGCGGATAACCTGCTGCACCCGGCATTGCCGGAAAGCGCATTCACTATAGTCAGGCAGGAAACATCCGGGGCGCTTGCCGGTCTGCTGCAAAGCCCCGATTACCTTGCCAAACGCGCCCTCATCGCAGCGCTCTACCCTCAGGGCGATCCCTCATTGCGCCAGGCTACTCCCGCCACTGTGGGGCCGCTTACGCTTGCCGACGTAAAAGACTATTACCATAAAACGTTCCGCCCTGATCTGACGACTGTCGTCGTAATCGGGAACGTGACCCCGGAACAGGCGAAAGCAGTAATCGGAAAGTATTTCGGAGATTGGACAGCCTCAGGGCCGAAACCCGAAACAGACCTTCCACCGGTGCCCCTGAACAAGCCCTCGTCATCCGTAGTGCCTGATTCAAGCAGGGTCCAGGATGCGGTAGTGCTTGCCGAAACACTGGGCCTGACCCGCGCGCATCCGGATTACTACGCTCTCCAGGTGGGCAATCACGTGCTGTCAGGGGCTTTTTATGCTACCCGGCTTTATCGCGACCTGCGTGAGCAGGCCGGCCTGGTCTATGCTGTGGAATCATTCCTCGATGTCAGGAAGACCCGCGCGCTTTTCGGGGTGTTCTATGCTTCTGACCCGCCTGATGTATCAAAGGCGCGCGTTATGGTAGAGCAGGAGCTCCGTAATCTGCAGACAACCCCTCTTTCGGACTACGAACTGCAACGGACAAAAGCGCTCCTCCTCCGGCAGATACCTCTTGGTGAATCGAGTACGGATAATATTGCGGTAAAACTCCTTGCCCTTGCTCATGAGGACCTGCCCCTCGACGAGCCGGTCCGCGCGGCACAGCGTTATCTTGAAATGACGGCCTTACAGGTAAAAGCGGCGTTTGCACGGTGGATACGGCCGGACAGCCTCGTTCAGATAACCCAGGGACCGGGCCCGAAATGACCGTACCGGCCCGTGCAGCAAACGGCGCATTCAGGAAATCACTTCATCATCAGGACCTTTGCCCCGCGTATCGTGCGCTCCTTTAATTCCGGTAACGCCCTGTTCTCGTCCTCAGGCCGGAACCCTTCGTTCTCCGGCCTGATAGGGATATCATACCGTTTGCCATCACGAATAAAATAAGCTACAGTTTAGGTATGGACAGTATTTATCACGCAGCTTTAACGGCTTTGTTCCTGATAGCCGCCTTTCAATCAGCTCAGACGGCACAGGGACAGTCCGCGTCCTGCAAGCCTGCCCCGCCTGATGTTCCGGGTCCGTTTCACAAACCCGGTGTCCCCGAGCGGTCAAGCGTTGGGAAGGGTTACATACTGAGTGCGCTGTCAGATCATCTGAGGTTGCTCGCCTGTGAAGCGCGCCCGGATTGAGTTCCGGCTTGCAGGGCCGGACAGCCATTACAGGGGTTTGAATTTAAAAAGACGGTAAGGCCCGGGTGGTTTGTCCCACCAGTGGGTCTGGGAAGTCGTAACATAGATAAATCCGTCAGGTCCGACAGCAAGGCTGTCCGGCCAGGCCAGGCGGGGGTCTTGAATAACCGTCTCAAACTTCCTGGCAGGGGTAATCCTTTTGATGGAGCTGTCTTCTATGGCGGCGAGATAGAGATTGCCGTCAGGCCCGAACTCCATTCCGTCTACCGGCCCCGTTATCTCAATGGCCTCTATCTTCACATTTTGCTCATCAGGAGCCGTGTCCTGCAGCAATTTGGTATTAATACGGTAAAGGGTCAGCCCTGAAAGGGCGTGATAATAAAGATATTTTCCTGCTTTATCCAGAGCAATTCCATCCACATGAAATCGCGGGATTCTCCCGTCTGTCCGGCGCCATACTTTGCCGTTGATTTTCACGACAATTCTCTCGCATTCGGTGGAAAAATGGTTGCCCATCACACGCCGTGCCCGGCCATCCGATAAATTGATGGTGATCAGTGCCCCTGTTCCGGAATCGGTCAGGTAAGCATAGCCCTTCTTCGTATCGATACGGACATCGTTAAGGTAGCTTGTGTAAGGCGCTACGGATTCGTCAAAATAAATCGTCCGGACAATCCGATTTGTCTTAAGGTCTATTTTTAAGAGCTTCGGACCGTCTTTTATCACGCCTTCGAATTTGGGATTTGCAGCATCGAGTATCCACAGGGAATTGTCGCCGTCGATATACACGCTCTGAACACAGATCAAATGTTCTTTCGGCGATAGACCGGCGACCCATGCGTTCCATCCCTTGTCAGGGAAGGGCTTTACCTCGCCGTCGGGCATGAGTTCTCCGACAGAGAAGGGGACATTGTCCGACCACCGGGGGTAGCTAACAAATATCCTCCCCTCCGTTGACACTGCAACGCCCGTCCATTGGCGCTCTGAGCGGGCCACTTCCTTCAGTTCCACTTTTTCCCGCCCGTTTATTCCCGTAATCCAGACGAGTGAAAGCGCTATTGTCAAGATGGGTACTGCTGAAGTGACCAGCTTCAGCGGGCACCGCCGCATACTCCCCCCCGGTTTGAATGCACTGGTTATTATGTCCGCCCCTGATATGTAGGATATAAAATTTCCATACATTGAGTACACAAAATAATACAGGGCAGTAGAATCCGGCCTGTACGGCGTCGGGGGATTTCAGGAGTGCTGATGGGGTGCTGCAGAAGGGCAGAGAGCCGCAATGAACCCGCTCAAGAGGCCGGGAGAGCCCGACGATGTTGCAAGGGCGACTGTTTCCCTTGCGTCGGATTATCTCACCGGCATGTACCTTCCGATCAGGGGCGTGAGAGAATCGGCATAATGTGAAACATTTGTTCTATTTCCAGTAACAACTCTGATGAATCAGCGGGCAGGGCCGCCGTAATCGATAGTGATTTTGTAGTCGACTTTCGAATGATCCGAATAAGTATTTTCACCGTCGCAGACGAGCTTTCCCTCTCCTGATTCCCTGCGGTTTCTCACCAGTTGGGCAATGGCCCAATCCAGGTCAAACCCGCCTTCAACACACCCCTTGCTCATGCATTCCATATGGAAATACGCATAACTGCCGGGGAAGAAATTCACCGTGCGCTCCATAATGGCATGGTTCATCCCCCTGTGAAAGTACTTCATGTGAATGACAATACTTGAGACCCCGGGGAAGCGGTCGGAAAGAATACCGGCGTCAATCTTGTTTTGCATCCTTTTCATCTTTGCAGCGTTTTTCTGCTTGTTGGTCATTTTCCCTCTTTCAACAAAAAACCCCCTGTGTTGCAGGGGGCCCTTATTCCGGTGATTACTGCCTTACCACAGTGATTGCTTTAAGACCTTTCGGTCCCTTCTCAGTATCAAAACTGACCCTGTCGCCCTCGGCAAGGGATTTGAACCCATTGCTCTGGATGGATGCATAATGGACGAAAATATCAGTGCCGTCTTCATGAGTAATAAAGCCGAAACCCTTGGACTCATTGAACCACTTTACTGTTCCGTTGGCCATTTCGTCATGTACCTCCTTCTCTGTGAATTAGAGTTTCAGAGCGCCGCTAACAAAAAGGCGCCACAAAGTTTAAAGTCTTTGTGACGCCCTGTATACCCAAAAACTTCTGAAACTTTATATAAAAGTTTAGCATATTTACAATGATTTAAGCAAATGCCGGTCACCGCCGCTCAGGGCGAACGCACTATGCTGCCCCCTGGAGGTTGAGAATCTCAGCTCTGTATTTGTCATCATAGCCAGCCCTTAACCTTTTGTTTTTCACTCCAAGCTTGCAAGATTTGTTTTGCTTCAGCAGATTCAGGGCAAAGCGTCTGATTATAGCCAGATTCTCAGCGCTATCGCCGGTTCTTGCTCGGCTCTGGTCTTCGTTAAACGCCATGTCCAGAACATAGTGAAGACTATTCTCAATCCCCCAGTGCGCGCGAATGGTTGAGCCTAAATGCTTAGCGTCGGCAGCCAAGGATGAGATGTAGTACCTGCGCTCGGTTGTCTTTTCCCCCTGTATCTCACGCGTGGCATCCACCATAACGAGAGATTTTAATCCCCTCCACTTTTCTTTCTGCTCCATCCAATCAATATTATCCGTAGCCCATACCTTCCGTGTCTCAATCCGGCCGTGATCCTTTTCCACAGTTTTGAAATCTCCTCTCGGCCTATCCCTGGCCTCTGTGTCAAGATACAGTTTTACATCATCCAACAGGTCGCCTTGATTGCCCTTTAGCGCAAGCACATAGTTTCCCTCTGCTTGAACTATCTGCTCAGCTACGTCCTTCTGACAACCCATGGCATCTATGGTCACCGTAACATCTTTCAGGTCAAACAGTGAAAGCACATCGGGGATTGCTGTTATTTCATTTGTCTTGCTATCTACCTTGCGCTGTCCTATCAAAACACCGTGCTTGCAAGACCATGCGTGCAGCATATGCAAGGCTCGCCCAGCTTTACCACGATGTGAACGCCTCAAGGTCTTTCCATCCAACGCGATGTGATCTTCTGAGCCCATCTTTGCGTCTCTTGCCCATAAGGTAAAGGCTTCTTCAAACACCTTGGGGTCTATTAATAAAAAAACTCTCCTGAATGTATCGTGTGATGGGATTCCATTGGTAAGCGGCAAAAATTTCCTGAGCCAGTCCTTTTTTGCCTCCCCAAATATTGCTATCGCTTCCCAGTCGTCACACCCCGATATGACTGCACACAATACTATGCTCAGGATGTCTGAAAGCGCATGCAGCTTGTTTTCTGTCTCTCTCCGGGGGTCTGATACTCTGTCAAAATACGGCTTGGGATTTGGTAACATGGGCTCCTCCTGTTTTTTTAATGCCCATGTTATTGCAGATACTATGCCCGATCTACTGATTTAACCTATATAGTGCGTTTGCCCTGCACCGCCGCTCCGAAAGATGGTATAGTATGGAATACAAGGAGCCGGAATGAGACTATTTTCCATAAGCCAATTGAAAGAGCAGGCCCTCAGGGGAAAGATGCAGGAGCTGAATATCCGCGAAAAGGACATAGAGGAACATTTTGTGCGCTCAAGCGGCAAAGGCGGCCAGCATGTGAACAAGACCTCCACCTGCGTTTACCTGAAACATATCCCCACCGGCATTGAAGTCAAATGCCAGCAGGAGCGCTCCCAGGCCCTCAACCGCTACCAGGCGCGGATACTTCTTGTCGAAAAGATCGAAGAGATGACGAAAAACAAGGAAAGGGAAAAGATACAGCGGTTGGAGAAAAAGCGCCGCCAGAAAAGGAAACGTCCGCAGAAGGTGAAGGAAAAGATATTGGAAGCAAAGGCGAAAATATCGGCAAAGAAGAAGATGAGGACTTTCAGATACAAGGATAATGAATAAGACCCTGCAACCCCGTCCTTTTTAATCCCCCTGAGCACAACCCCTTGTTTTAATCCTCTTCGAGATTGCCTTGAACTCTTCGGTGCCGGCGACCTTCAGAAGCTGGAAAAGGACGGTCTCTGTGCAGGTTACCACCGCCCCCGCATCGCGCATGAATTCGGTCGCGGTCTGCCAGTTCTCCTTAGTCCTTGAGCATACGGCATCCTGCACCAGATGGACATTGAGCCCGTCCCCCAGGAGGCCGGTGCAGGTCTGAAGGACACAGATGTGGGTCTCCATGCCGGTGAGGATAATATTTTTTTTGTTGAGTTTTCTTATTTCGTCCAGGAAATGAGGCTCTCCGCAGCAGCTGAAAGTCAGTTTTTCCAACGGTTGATATGCGGGCAGCGCATCGCGTATCCCGCTGACTGTCCGGCCGAGCCCCTTCGGGTATTGTTCAGTCAGCACTATGGGGATGTCCAGCATTTTTGCGAGCTCGATGAGGTGAAGGCAATTTTTTACGACCTCATCCCGTGCCTTCATGATTACCGCGAGCCTGTCCTGGATATCGACTATCAGCAAAGCGGTATCATTTGCATCAAGAGAGAATTTGCCCGTCATATTTTAAACCATTTTATCATATCCTGAAGTTCGGACGAGAGCCTGGCCAGGTCCTGAGCTGCGTTATCTATCTGGCCGATTGCCGCCGATGTCCTGTTTATAATGGAAGAGACATTCTCAATGTTATGCGTTATCTCTTCCGCTGCCGCCGATTGCTCCTCGGTCGCCGTTGCTATGAGCTGCACCATATCCATTGCGTTTCTTGATGCGCCCACTATCTCATCCAGCGAGCCCGATGCCTTCTGCGCAAGCTCTACGCCTCCCGCGACCTCGTCGCTTCCCTTTCTCATCGCATCCACCGAGCGCTCCGCCATCTGCTGTATTGCGGATATCTTACCGGTGATTTCCTGCGTAGCCTTGCCTGTCCGCTCCGCAAGCCTCCTGACCTCGTCCGCTACAACGGCAAAACCCCTGCCCTGCTCCCCTGCCCGTGCGGCCTCAATGGCGGCATTGAGCGCAAGGAGATTGGTCTGGTCCGCGATATCGTTGATTACGGAAACGATCTCTCCTATTTCCTGGGAACTGTGCCCGAGATCATCAATGGTATTGGCGGACTCTTTTACGGTATCCGCAATACCGAGCATCGCGGATACCGCCCTCTCTACAACCTCCTTCCCCTTCAGGGCGATGCCGGAGGTCTGCTTTGTCGCATCCGCGGCTCTTGACGCGTTCTTTGCCACATCTATTACGGTCTGCGACATCTCCGCTGTAGCAGAGGCCACCTGCTCGATCTGCGAGAGTTGCTCCTGTGAGGACCTGTTGACTTCAGCGGAGGTCTGGGAGAATTCCTCGGAGGATGCGGCAATGCGGCTTGTTGCAGAGGAGACATTTTGTATCACCTTTTTTATCTGATTTGTGGTTGTTGAAGCTGTGGAGCACATATGACCTATCTCATTGTTTGAGGAGTTGAAGGAAAAATCGGCCGTAAGGTCTCCCTTTGCCATTTTATCAAAACTTTCTTTAAGGGATTTCATCGGGTCCAGCAATAATTGCTTGCCGACCAGGTTGTACATGAGTATGCAGCCTATGATGGTTGCGCCCAGGATGAGCCAGAGAGATATATTGATCCTGCTTTGTATCGCATGCAGGCGCTGGGTATTCTTTTCCGCTTTTGCTTTTCTTATATCCGCCAGCTTGTTGAAGAGCTCCTTTATATCCTTTACAATCACAAGGCTCTGTTCATTGAAGATTTCCGCCTTCTTCGCCTTGTCGTCCGTTGCGAGTATGGCTTCTGCAGTCTTATGCAGCTTTCTGTGGGGCTCATCCATCGCTTTGTATATCTCGGCTTCATCCCCGGCGGGTTTGTACGCAAGATACCACTTGCCGAAATCGCACTTCTCAGGGTCGAGCGCCTTCTCAAATTTCTTGCCCTCATAGACGTGCTCGCTGAGGGCCTGTATCCATAGCAGGTGATCTATATACTTTTCCTTCATAAAAACCTGTATATCCGCATGCTGAGCATTTTCAGCGCTGACACTTTCGGTAAGGCGCATCGTATAAAACCAAACCAGGCAGGCGCTGAAAACCAGGAGAATTACAGAGGCTATTTGAATTTTGTAAAGGTTTTTAATTGATACATTGGCGAGGGACTTCATTTTCTCCTCCTCTAAATAAGGGCATTGCTGGAAACAAATAAATATACTCGAAAAGCTTTATAAATGCAATCGTGTATTTAAATTTGGCAAAACAGTTGCAAGGCGCAACGCAGGCATTATATCCTGTTGTCGGGAGCCGTTTCTCAAATCCCAAAAGCCAAATTTTGAGCTCTGCAATCCGGTATGTTGATTTTGAGCTTATCCGCTGTGGCGTTGCCGGAGGCCGGGCAGTCTTTCTGATATAAACTCCCGTATGAGAGACAATGAATCATCAAATGTCAGCTTGTCCGTATCGACGACGAGTTCCGGATTCAAAGGCTCCTCGTACGGGACCTGCATTCCCGGCACAGGCCAGCCCGCCTTTCCCTTTTTGTAAATTTCTGGGGGAGCGCCGCGGGTGTCCGCGCGTGATGCCTCCCTGCCTGCGCAGACCTGCAGGGAGCACTTCAAATATATCTCGGCAAAATTCGGGACAAGCAGCCTCGCAAGCTCCCTCCATTTCCTCATATTTCCGGTGGCGTCGATGATTACCTCGTGGCCGAGGTCTGAAAGGGTCTTCGCCGTATAGACAATGGCACGGTATACCAGGTCCCTTTCGGATTCCGAGAACGCGGGTTCAGGTGTTACGATCTCTCTCAGCTTGTCCATCCTGAGGACAACGAAGCCGGGGAAGAGCTCTTTTACTCCGTCCGCGATGGTGCTCTTGCCGCTCCCCGGCAGCCCCGTTAGCCATATGACAAAGCCGCTCATGAGTCAAAGTATACTATAACGGCGGTCGATAGTCGATACCCCGAATTGCAGGCGCTGATGCAGGCAGGACGGTTTATTGATCGGGGGTCCTTATCTTGTCCCATAAGGCGGTAAACCGTTCCAGTCCTTTTTCCGCTTCTTTCAGGAATTCGATCTTAGATTCAATTTCCTTTTTAAATATTTTCAGATCATCGGTGAAATTATTAAAAACGGTCGTGCAGTCATTTTCAAATGCGCCGTATGTCTCCAGGAGGCTGTTTTCCAGGCGATTGAGGTGGACGCTTATATGCGACAGCAGCTTTCTGTGCATCTCGTCGACCTGCTGCTGCGTATTGCCGTCAAGGCTCTTTCTTTCGAGGAGGAGCGCCTTTTTCAGTTTTATATCGTCGAATTTGAATTTTCCGGTTTTGACATTTATAAATCCGAGGGAGGTAACCATAAGCAGCGAACCCAGAAGCCCTCTCTTCCTTATAAGCCGCTCCTTGATGAGGGATTGGGCGAAAAGGTCGTCCAGCCTCATGACGATAGGAGCGAAATCGAACCTGGTGAAAGAGTCCGGCACTCCGGGCAGCACAACGTCCGAGCAGTTCAACCGGTAATTCTTTTTAAAGTGCATGTCGAGGTCGGATATCTTTTCCTGTATTGTTCCCTTGAATTCTCCGAACCTTTTGTTCCGTGCGGCCAGCTCCTTGTTTAAGCTTCCGCAATGCTTCCCCAGGACCGGTGCATATAATTTCTCTATGATGCCTTTTTCGATCTTGTAAAACATGTCCCCGATCGCCTTCAGGCTATTGCCCTTCTGGAACGATACGAGTTCGGCATTCGACAGCGATTTGATGATCTTGACCAGGTGCTTCTCGATGTTCTCCATATGCATAGTGAGCACCTTGTAAAGGGACTTCCGGGCAAGGTTTACGTCCTTCTCTATGCTGTTCAGGATCTCTTCGGGCTTGAAATCCTGCTTTGCATCTGTCAGCATCTCCTCTCTGAAGTGTGTTATATCGCTTATCGTCCTTTCCAGCGTGCGGCTGTCTTCTTCGAGGCGGTCAAGGAGGTCCCCGATAAAATTAGTGCGGAATTCCGCGAGTTTCCTGTCTATAAGCGACAGTTTGTGATTGAAGAGCTCGATGTGGGCCTTTTCCATCGCGATGTAATTGATATATTTCATCAGATGCTCGACGCCGCTCTTTTCTTTGAGGTCTTGCAGGGTTGCATCCTCTTTCCCGTGAAACCGCAACAAATTTCTTATCTGGTTATCAAGGAAAGACAGGGACGTCATCTCGTCCTTGCCCTGATAGAGCTGCAGGCATTTATCCAGATACTCCCTGAGCTTTTTGCCGTCATTGGTATTCAAATCCCCGCAGCCCGCTATCTGGGGGGCTGTAAGAGAGTAGATGTACTGCAGTGCGGAAATCCCGAAAACGGTGAACCCCTTATACCCCAGGTCCTTGAGTTTCGACCTCAGGAAATCTATAAATCTGAGGCCGGATTTCTTCTCTTCGCTTAAATACATGAGATCGAGCTTGTTGACGATTACAATAAAGGAATAGAACTTCTGATGCTCCTCGAACACCCTCTTTATGGCCCTGAAAAATTCCTCCTCGCTGTTGGTGAGGTGCTTTGAGTAATCGATAATGAACAGTATGATGTCCGCCTCTCCTATCCACCTGTATGCGATATTCTTGTAATAATCCCCTGCAAGGTCGGGTCCCGGCGTATCGATAATCGTGTAGTTGCACAAGCTGTCTTTGTTGGGGATGTAACTTACATACATACAATCGTCGGGGGCGTATTCCGTTTTGTCGATATGAATGCTTTTAAATTCATTCAGGATATACTTCTTCAAAGCTTCGGGGCTGTCAAAAGAGAGTGTGTTGTCTTTATAGGCCAGGGATATTTTTTTGCCCTCCCTTTTCCTGTATACGCAGGTGGTGAACGTGGGGAGCTCTACGCTTGCAGGCGCATAATCCCCGCCCAGCAGGCAGTTGACAACAACACTCTTTCCCGACTTCTTGAGGGCCATGATCGCCACTTTCAGGTCTTTTCCCTGCATCTCCCCCAGATTTGTCTCAATCTCGGCCAGAGTATACAGGATTGTGCTTCTGTACTCCCTTATCGCATCATGCTTGCCCCGGTTATGGATCCGGCCTTTCGCATCCACCAGTGCCCGCTTCAGGTCTCCGGACATTTTCAGGAGGAGCTCCATTTTTCTTATTTCGGATTCCTCTTTCTTCAGCATCACTTCTATGTTTATGTCGAGATAGAGCAGGTACTGGATTGTTCTGCTCAGGACATCCTTGTCCTCCGTTTCCAAAACAAAACGGTAATTCAACAGCTCTTTTTCATCGAGATACCGGATTAATTCACTGAAACTTCCGGGCTTGAGCAGGACCTTCCCGGTCGGCTTATGTTTGAGACAGGTAGTGAAGCCGAACACTATTTCCCTGGCGACCCGGATATTATGGATGGAATTCCCGTCAAGGCCGGCATTATCGACAAACTGGAAGACCGGGATGTCGTCCTCCAGAAGTATCTTCTTGTCCAAAAGGGCGGAGAAATCCTTTTTCGCAGAAGCGCCCTGCATATAAGAAGCGCCGTTGATTTTTACGATATCCATCTGTTGCCCCACGAGCCTGACGGCGGTTTTATGTGACGGTGCGGATGACGTGACAGCGTGGACTCAGGAGAATGCCCGCCTCTGATAAACATGATTATAGTATCGACGGAACTGTTCAATACTGAAATCATCATGGGGAAGTATATCAGAAACGAAAAGATTTGCGAATACGGTGCGCCTGGTACCCGGGAGCAGGGCATCTGGAATATCAGGGATGCCGCAGCGAGGAGAGTTAAATCGCCTTGATGCAGTCCATGGCTTTCTCAAAATAAGCCGCTCAGTGTACCGAGCACGAGAAGCACGGGTCATATGCCCTGACGAGCATTTCGCATTTGAACACGATCTCGTCTTCAGGAAGATTTATATTTTCACTCGCGAGTTTTTTTAATGCCTCCTCAAGACTGAGGAAGTTGTGTGCGGTAGGGGTTACGATATTGGCCCTCTCCACTACACCTTGACGGTTCAATTGGTAATGGTGATAGAGGAGTCCGCGCGGGGCCTCGGTGACTGCAGAGCCCGCCCCCTCTCTGAGTTTGGGCATTATAAAATTATCCTTGCCGGTAAAGCCATCGAGGAGCTCAATGCATTCCTCTATGCCGCAAATTATCTCAATGGCCTGAGCGACATTATTCATAAAGGGATTCTTGAGTGGCGGGGCAAATCCGATTTCCTGTGCAGCCCTTTTCGCCTCCGGGTGGAGCTTGTCCAGGTTGAGATTGAGCCTCGAAAAGGCGCCGACCATAATCGAGCCCCTGCCCTTCACTACCGTCCTCTTTGCATTTGAATAAGGGAGTTCACGCTCTTCGAATGAACTGCTGTACACATCTTCATCTGTCCTGAGCCCGAGGTCAGAAACAATAATGCCTTTGTTTATATCTCCGCTGAGGGCGACATGCTCTGTTTCAGGCTCAAATAAAGGGATATCAAGCTCTGCTATCATCTTCAGAGTCTCGTGTGCATCTCCTCGTATGCCTTCAAGTCCGCCGATGAGAATGCCGATGATATCCCTCTGCGGCAGCTTCGGGAATCCGCCGACAATCATGGCAACCGGATGGAGCGCCCTACCCCCGAATGCGGCTGTTATGCCATTCAATGCCTCCTTCATCCTTAAAAGCCTCCTGATCTCTTTGTCGAGTCCTGTTATCATGCCGAGCTTGTGATAATCCGGAAGCGCAAGCACATAGAGATGCACGACGTGGCTCGCCATGATCTGACTTAATGCCATGATTCTCCTGATCCTTACAATCTCATCCGAGGGGATAAAGCCGATGGCTTTCTCAAGAGCCCTTATGGAGGTGATCATGTGCGAGACCGGGCATATGCCGCATATCCGGGCAACGATATCCGGCACTTCATCGAATTTCCTGCCAACCATAAAGCCTTCAAAAAAGCGCGGGGGCTCCCAGATATTGAGCTTGAGATCTTTGAGTTTTCCGCCCTCTATCTCAAGCTTTACCGAGCTCTCGCCCTCTACCCTGGCGATGTAATCTATATTAATCTTCACTGAAATCGGCCGCCTTTCGGGATTCAGCACTGTTAGCATCGAACATGGTAAATTTCCTCCTGATATCATCTTCCGACAGCCCGAGCTTCCTGAACTTATGTGCGAGTGCAGGGGCATTGGCCTGTTTCATCGCGCCGAAGCAGGAATAGCAGGGCCTCTTGTATGTGGGACAGAGCGCGCCGCACCCGGCATTTGTAACCGGGCCCATGCAGGGCATGCCGTAAGCGACCAGGATACAGATATTACGCTCCAGTTTGCATTCCACGCATACGGAGTATGTAAGAAAGCCGGGCTTTTTTTGTGCAAGCACCGAGGTGAGGGCCTCATAGAGATCCCTTGCTCCCGGAGGACAGCCCCTGATATAACCATCCACAGGAACATACACATTGATGGGCTGGGGCCTTATGGAATGGATCGTGGAGAGGTCTTTGTAGACCTTTTCCTCAACCTCAAGCTCCGGCGCCAGGGCCTTTATCGCGGGAATGCCTCCGTTCACCGCGCAGGCGCCTATAGCGAAAAGCAGCGTGCTGTTCTTTCTGACCTTCTTGAGCTCATCCACTTGCCACGCCTCAGTGATCGTGCCCTCAACCAGGGCCAGATCAAAGGGGCCCTCCGGGGCGCCACCTCTCAAGACCATCTTTGCGTAGACGATGTCAAAAGCGGCGAGCGTTTCAGCCAGATGCTTCTGGAAATAAAAGGTCTGGAATTCGCACCCCGCGCAGCAGGAATATTTAAAAAACCCGAGACGAGGTTTGTTCATACAAGCTCCGAGATATAAGATAAAAAATCTAAATCCTAATTTCTAAACTCCAAACAAATTCAAAACTCAAAATTAAAATTTTCCAAACACGGCGTGCTTCCCTATGTTCAGGATTTAGAGTTTAGGATTTCGAATTTGCTTACAGTAGTCCATCCATCAACCCTGCCACCTCTTTATACGTGAACACAGGCCCGTCCTTGCATACAAAAAAGCCGACGTGCTGGCAATGGCCGCATTGGGCGATGCCGCATTTCATGCGCCTTTCAAGAGACACAGAGATCTTCGAGGGATGAACTCCACGCATCATGAGTCCCCTGCATACGAAACGCATCATCATTTCCGGTCCTACAACAAACGCCTGTGTCTTTCCACCGCCAAACTTGACACTGTCCAGCAGGCCGGTGATCAGGCCCACACTATGGCTCCAGCGTTCATCGGTCACTAGCTCATCCACGGTGAGGTGAAACGAAATCGCCTTTCTCCATGCTTCATACTCGTCCATGAAAAGGAGATTCTTTTCATTTCTCGCGCCGTAGAGGAGAAAGACATCCCCGAACGAGTCCCTGTTTTTCAGGACCTCCCTGATCACAGGCCGCAGGGGCGCAAGCCCCAACCCACCCGCGACCAGAAGCAGATCCCCTGCTCCTGCCCTGTCCATGGGCCAGCCCTGTCCGTAAGGGCCCCTGAGGAGAAGCTCATCTCCTTCGGTCATTTTATCTATGGAAGCGGTCACCGCGCCGACAACCCTCACCGTATGCTCGATGCAGCCGTCATCCCGGAGTGAGCTGAACGATAGGGGCGCTTCCCCGACTCCCGGATAGCCGACCATATTGAACTGTCCGGGCGACAATTCCCCGGGGAACTCCTCGCCCACCTGCACGGTATAGGTTTTGACATCGGCTGTTTCGCGCCTTATCTTTTTTAAGATCGCCTTTACCGGTCTCAGGGGATTCATTTTCCTTGCACCTGCTTTGCCATCTCGGTGAGGTCTATGCCTGTGGGGCACCAGGTGATGCACCTTCCGCACCCCACTGTACCGGATACTCCGTACTGGTGCATCTGATCGAGCTTATGCGTCACAAACTGCCGCAGCCGCGCGGATCTCCTTGCCCTGAAATTTCCCCCGTGCACTTCTGCGAAACGGGTGTCCTGGCATGCATCCCACTGCCGGTATCTCCTCACCGTTTTCATGTCCATGGAAATTTCATCGACCACATCGTAGCAGAAGCATGTGGGACAGACCATGACACAATTGGTGCAGGAGAGGCAGCGCTCCTCCGCAGTATGCCTCCAGACAGGGTGTTCGGGATTTTCCCTCAGCAGTTTGTTGAGACCTTCGGTGTTGATGGTCTTTGTGAATGTCCGGAGCGCCGAACGCTCTTTTTCATCCTTGAGTCTGAAGTCTTCGTGACCGGCTCCACGGATATCGTCCACATCGAAAAGCCTGCGGGCCCCTGCGGTCTTTATCTCAACCAGATAATCCTCTCCGAAATCGGTGAGGAGCATGTCATAACCGCTCTCCACCTTGAGGAAAGGGCCTGTGCCGACCGATGAGCAGAAGCAGTTTTTCGATGCTGTGCCGCAGTTCAGGGCTATGAGTATTGTATTCCTCCTCCTCTCCTCATACAGCGGGTCCCTGAAAGTACCCAGGAATGTCCTGTCAAGGTAAAGCACGGCATTCGTATCGCACGCATGGATGCCGACAATAATGCGCTGCGCGGAATCACGGGGCGGCTCTTCGATGCTCAGGCCTTTCCCGAACGAGAGCCTGAAGAGATCTTCCCTTGGGCTGCACAGGTAAACCTTTCCCGGAGAGAGCATCGTAGACTCATATTCCATATAAAGCTCTCCCGAAGACGCTATTTCCCTGAACACGGCCCGGCCCTCTTCAGCAACAGGACCGATGATGGAAAGCCTCTCCCTCAAAGAATCCAGCCACGTGAAAAAAGACGCCTTTGGAACAAGAAGGTCAGATATTCGGGAAGCGGGATCCCCAGTCATACCATTTCCAAACATCTCTTGTCAGCTCCTCATATTCATTTTTAACGTGCTCATAAAGGCGGGCATTTTCGATGGCTATGGCCCCGTATGACGCGAGCGTGGTCAGGAACTCAATTTCAGAAGGGCTGAATTTGTAGGGAACCGATGCATACACCCTCAAGATCCCTATCGCCTTGCCCTTAACCTTCAGCGGGACAGAGAGCATGGCCCGTATGCCTTCCTGTACTACTTCATCAGGGTACTGGAGCTCCGCATCCTTGCTTATGTCCTGGATCAGGGCGCACCTCCCCTCTATGCACTTCCTGTCAAGAGTACTTTTGGTGAGTTCCACAGGACCTTTGCCGAGATAGGTGCTGCTGAGCCCGTAGGCGGCTTTCATCTCGAGGAGCTTTCCTTCACTGTCAAGCAATCTGATTGAAGAGGCCCGCATCCCGAGCGCGCGTGCTGCGTTTTCAGCAATAATTTGAAGGACCTCCTCAAGGGACAGCGTGGAGCTTATGGATTGGGCTATGCAGGTGAGGGCGCGCATTTCGTCCCAGAGTTTCGCCCTGTCCACAATGATCCCGCCGAAGGAGGAGAGACCCCTGAGCCTTTCGATCTCTTCGGGGGTAAATTCATGCGGCTCCGAGGTGTATATTCTTATAATACCTATTGCCCGGTCTCCTGCCATGAGCGGCATGTTGAGGATGGATTTTATGCCTTCCCACGCGGCTTCTTCACGATAAACAACATCGGGCTCTTGGGTAATGTCCTTGGTGCTGACCACCTTGCCCCCGAGTATCTCCCTTTCCACCGGGTTCTCGGCAAGCACCAGCGGCCCCTTATCTATGTAAGATTTGCTCAACCCGTAGGCTGCAGCTACCCGCAGGGTCTGGTTCTTCTCATCCAGGAGTCTGACGGACGCGCCCTTCACTCCCATAATCGCTGTAATGCTCTTTACAAGGATATTCAGGGTAGTGTCGAGGTCCCGGGCCTTTGCAATCTCGCTGCACAGATCATACATGTCGCTGATATACTCACTCATAAGGCAAGCGTACCAGGGGATACGGCCGCTGTCAAGGGCCATTGACACAACGACCAGAATAAGTGAAGGGGTGGGCCGTCTGCCGCTCTGTTAAGCTTGCGGCTGGATGTTTCCTGCGGCAGGGACTGTCCCGTGCCGCAGGAAACAGATAATCAGCCTTCGCAGCAGATGCGCCTCATTCTTTTCTTTCCTGATGCGGAAATGGACAAAACAACTTCGATCTTGTTTCCGCAGTTGCGGCAGGTCTGCCCCTTACCCTTGTTTTCAGCCCTTGCAGCCACATCGGTCTTTGATTTTACTTTCTCTGCCATGATTCTCCCTCCTTTCCTGTACAGGAAATGCCGGAAAATTTCCGTTCATATCCGCCGGATATATAGTTTCCCGATTATTTATTCCTCTTTGGATTTTTAAGCCAGGACCAACTGGGCATACCTGAGGAACCTCACTAAAACCCTAAAATATAATCTAAAATAAGGAATATTGTCAATAATAAAGGGACGCCCAAATCCGGTGGGAGCCCATCCGGGGGCCCGTAAGCGCAATATTTAAAATAAAATTTAAAATAAATCTTGATTACTTTTTTGGACCGGAGTATAATTATGTCTCAAATGCCCCCAAAGACCAGTGCAAAAGAGCTATTTCGACGAATTATAAACGTCATTACGTTTGTCGACCTGCCCATACGAAAAAAATTTGTATTGTTCTCTTTCGGCGCGCTCTTCTGGCTCGCGATAATATCGGCCATCGGGTTGTGTACGATGTTCGACATGAGCGCGAAGTCGAAGCAGATGGTCGATAATATCTGGCCCCAGGAAAAGACCGCGAACATAGTAATACGGAAATTGAGGGGCGCGAATATCTCGGTGCACAACATGTTCATATTAAAGGACGAGAAAGGTATTAGAGCCAACTACAGACGCGCCAAGGGGACCCTGGATGACTCGACATCCTATCTTAATGCCCTGCTGAAAGGCGGCCAGGTGATCGATTATAACCGCGCTACGGGACAGCTTTCCGAGCCTTATCTTGTAACTCAGGTGCGTGATGCTGACAAGAGGAAGGAAATAGAAGACGCCATTTCAAAAATCTCCAATATTGGGAAACTTGTGGATGAAATATCGGGCATGCGGCTCAACAGCATCAAAGGCGGAGCTGCGGCAGGCAATGCCGGGCTGGAAGATAAGATAACCGAGTATGACCTGTTCACGCGTGATGCCGTCACCGTCCTGAACGATTATGCCATAACCGTAGGCAAGGCATGGAATAAGTTTACCAATACCATGAGGCTGTGGTTCAACATAGCGATAGTCGCCATCAGCTTTACCTTCGGGTTTGCGGCATTGCTCTCGATAGTGTTCGGGGTGTTTATCTCTCGCTCGCTGGTCAGGCCGATCAGGGCTATAATCGGCCAGATCAAGGCGCTGTCAGCGGGGGATGTAGATCTTTCAAAGAAGCTCGACGTGGCCTCAAAGGATGAACTTGGCCTGCTTTCCAGGGAGTTCAACAAACTGATGGATACGATAGGGCACGTAACGTCCTTCAAAAAGGTCATAGAGGAGGACGATAGCATAGAGGATATCTATATGCGCCTCGGGAGAATATTCAGGGAGGCTCTGGCCCTGGACAGTTGTGTCATTTATGAGGTGTCCAACAGCAAGAATACGATGAAGATAGTATATCCCCCTGAAGCCGAGGGAACGGAATTATACTGCAAGAGGGAAACACAGCTCGATTGCGATCTGTGCAGGGCGAAAAGAACCGGACATTCTGTTTCTTCGGTGGAGTATCCGGATATCTGCAAGTATTATGCGGAAGCTTCCGAAGCGGCGCATGTCTGCGTACCTATCATTGTCGGCGGCAATGTCGGGGGAGTCGTCCAGTTTGTGTGCGACAGGCCCGAGTTGTGCCAGGTAAACGATCTTGAAAAAAAGATAGGCAGGGCACGGCAGTATATAACCGAGGCCCAGCCGGTTTTGGAAGCGAAAAGGCTCATGAAAACGCTGAAGGATTCGGCTTTCAGGGATGCACTGACGGGCCTTTATAACAGGAGATTCCTTGAGGAAAGCTTTGAGAACCTGATCGCGGGCGTCCTGAGAAGGGGTACGACCCTCGGCCTGCTGATGTGCGATCTCGATTTTTTCAAACAGACGAACGATCAATACGGACATGATGTCGGCGATATGGTTTTGAAAGAGACCTCGAACGTTATAAGAAAGAGCGTGAGGAGCTCCGACCTCGTTATCCGTTTCGGCGGAGAGGAGTTTATAGTCCTGCTGATAGATACAAAGCCGGATGATTCCGTAATGGTGGCGGAAAAGATAAGGGAAAGCATCGAGGCGACAAAGGTCAAGATTACCGGCGGCCTTGTCCAGAAGACGATCAGTATCGGCGTAAGCGAGTTCCCTGTAGATACCCAGAACTTCTGGGAGGCCATCAAGTTCGCGGATGTCGCCCTCTATAAGGCAAAGGAAAGGGGCAGGAACAAGGTACTGAGGTTTGCCATCGATATGTGGGTCGGAGAGCGATATTAACCTCCGGCGCGTGCTGTAAGCCGCATGTGCACCATCAAAATCCGGCTTTCAAAAAACTGTTCTCGCGAATCTCAAAGTAAAGTTTTCCCTCCATACTAAAAGCCTTCTTATACACTCCCGCCGTTAATAGTATCCTCTTTCCTGGTGAGGAGATCGAAAAGAAGTGTACCGATCCGGCATTCTGTATTACCTGAGCAACATACTTGTTCCTTGTACTGTGGCGGCTGCTCCCGCTGCCGTGAGCAAAGACGACTTCGGTGAGGTCTACTGGAAGAAATGGTGCCGAAGGCGGGACTCGAACCCGCATGGATTGCTCCACACGCCCCTCAAACGTGCGTGTCTACCAGTTCCACCACTTCGGCAACAACATTAAATATACCAGCAAACAGAGGGAGTTTTCAAGTGTTCTGTTTAGGCATAGAGCGGGCGAGCGCTGCAACGGTTACCTCTTTTGCCCCGGCGGTCATGAGTGCCCGCACACATTCGCTCACCGTAGCGCCGGTGGTTATGACATCATCTATAAGCAGCAGTTCCAGGCCGGCGGCCTTTTCAGACGCGAGATATGCCTTTTTAACGTTTTCCAGCCGTTCTTTTCCTGTTACCTCTGTTTGAGGCAATGTGTCATGCACCTTTTTAAGGACATCCAGCATCAGGGGGACCTTTATCCTTCCGGCAAGATGACGGCCCATCACAGCCATCTGGTTGAATTCCCGCTGTCGGAGTTTTTTGGGGTGGAGCGGCACGGGAACTATGCCGTCAAACCCCGAAACAGATAGTTCGGAAAGGAGATAACTCAAGGGTTTTGACAGCCTTTTTACGCCACTGAACTTGAGGAGGCGAATGGATTCCTTTAAAGCGCCTTCATACGTTCCGTAATAGAGGATTCTTGAAAAAAGAGGCTTCTTTTTCATGCAAGACCCGCAAATTGTCGCGAGCGGTGATGCTACCGGGATCCCGCATATCCTGCACGCAGGACCCGTATACCTTTCAATACCTCTCCAGCATGATGAGCATATGGGGTTATAAAGAGCGCTGTCCGACTTGTTGCCGCAGAGAGGGCATTGAGAGGGGAAAAGAATATTAAGCACTTTGTTTAGGAGCATACGTTTAAAACCAGCAGAGTAAGCGAAAATTATTAATAAAGCAGAGCAGGTGCACTGGAGCGGGCGGTGGTGCAGAAAAAACTTTGCTTGCAGCGCACCTACCCGCGTCCAGGTGCTTATTCTTAGAACTGCTCTTTCAGTACGATTATCTCATCCCTCTTCTGCCCGGTGGAGATAATCTGCACCTTTATCTTGAGCATCTTCTCGATCTTTTTAATGTACTTCCTTGCATTGGCAGGGAGCTTGTCGAACTCCTTGATACCGAGTGTGCTCTCTTTCCAGCCTTTGACTTCCACGTAGACAGGCTCGCAATGTGTGAGGACCTCTATCTCTTTCGGGAACTCCTCATAGAGCTTGCCGTTGTATTTATAACCAACGCATATCTTGAGCTTATCAAATCCGTCGAGTATATCGAGCTTTGTCAGTGCGATTCCCGTGAGCCCGTTTATACGGATAGCATGTTTCAGGATCAATATATCAAGCCAGCCGCACCGCCTCGCTCTCCCGGTAGTCGCGCCGAACTCCCCGCCTTTCTGACGGATGGATTCGCCGAGCTCGTCTTTCAGTTCCGTGGGGAACGGACCCTCGCCGACCCTTGTGGTATAAGCCTTTGCAATCCCCAGGACTTTATTTATCTTTGTCGGGCCGACCCCGAGGCCTGTGCATGCCCCCCCCGCGATGGTGTTCGATGAGGTGACAAAGGGGTATGTCCCGTGGTCTACATCCAGGAGCGTTCCCTGTGCCCCTTCGAAGAGCACGTTCCTCTTCGAATCGATTTCATTGTTAATGAACACATCGGTATCTGTAATGTATCTTGAAAGCCGTTCCGCGTATTTCATGTACTGCGCATATATCTCATCCGCGTTTAAAGGCGCAGCTTTGTACAGGTTTTCGAGGAGGAAATTCACAGCCGACAGATTTGCCGTTAATTTCTCCCTGAAGATATCGGGGGCCGGCAGGTCCATCATCCTGATGCCGTAGCGTGCAACTTTATCCGTATAGGAAGGACCAATTCCCCTTCCTGTCGTGCCGATCTTTTTATTCCCTTTTTTGTTTTCGCTTTCCCTCTCTATAGCCATATGATAGGGCATGATCACATGGGCGTTCTTTGCGATCAGGAGATTGTCGTCCACATTAATCCCTTTTTCCCTGAGACCGTCCATTTCTTCAATCAGGGCTGCAGGATCGATTACGACCCCGTTGCCGATAATGCATTTCTTCCCTTTGTGAAGGACGCCTGAGGGGATAAGGTGCAGTATGTATTTTTCGTTATTTATGACAACGGTATGCCCGGCGTTATTTCCGCCCTGATAGCGCGCAACCACATCAGCCCTTTCAGTGAGAAAATCTACTATTTTACCTTTACCTTCATCGCCCCATTGGGTACCGACTATTACGACTGTAGACATAGAATTACCTCGCATTTTTCGTTATAGCGTCATGCGTTATAGCGTCTATAGCGTTCAAATTTTGTTAGCGCTCAACGCTATAACGCTTTTTATAGGTTTATTACCTTGACATCAAGGATATTGGGAAGCTTTTTTATCTCGGCCAGCAGTTTCTCTGAAACCGGGGCATCGATATTGACAACGGATATGGCCCTTCCGCCCGCCTTTTCCCTTCCGAAATGCATTCTGGCGATATTTATAGAGTTTTTCCCCAAAATAGTGCCGATATTGCCTATAACCCCCGGCTTGTCGTTGTTGTACATGAACAGCATATCCCCCTCGGGGATTATCTCCACGGTAAGCATATTTATTTTAACAATCCTCGGGTCTTTTTTGCTGAATAAAGTTCCCGCTATGGCGAGCTTCTTCCTGGGAGATTTGAGCACGATTGTTACAAGGCTGTTATAGTCGCCTGCATCGCTGCTCTTTGTCTCCTTTACTTCTATGCCGCGTTCTTTTGCAATAAACGGGGCGTTGACGAAGTTGACCGTTTCCTCAAGGACCGGGGACAGCAACCCTTTCAATGCGGCGATGGTCAGAGGATACGTATTCAGACCCGACGCTTCTCCCCTGTATTCCAGGGCAACCTCGGTGATTTCCCCGTCGAACATCTGCGATGCAAAGCTCCCCGCTTTCTCGGCAAGGGTTATATAGGGTTGCAGGATCGCTACCTGGTCAGCGGGTATTGACGGAAAGTTCACGGCGTTTCTGATAGTCCCATGGATCAAATAATCGACTATCTGTTCCGCAACCGCTATCGCGACGTTTTCCTGCGCTTCCTGGGTCGAGGCGCCGAGATGCGGCGTGCATACTACTTTCTCATGTCCTACCAACGGATTATTTTCCGGCGGCTCTTTTTCGAAGACATCGAGCGCAGCGCCTGCAACTTTGCCGCTTTCAAGGGCCTCGTAAAGGTCTTCCTCATTGATAATGCCGCCCCTTGCGCAGTTGATGATGTAAACGCCGTCCTTCATGGTCTTTATTGTTTTCGTATTGACGAGGCCCTTTGTCTCGCCTGTCAGCGGTGTATGCATGGTTATGAAATCAGCACGCTTGATCAGCTCGGGAATTTCCACCTTCCCGATACCCATGCTCTTCGCTTTCTCCTCGCTCAGGAAAGGATCATAGGCTATGACGTTCATGCCGAGGCCCTGCGCCCTCTTGGCCACTTCGCCTCCAATATTTCCAAGGCCGATGACGCCGAGGATCTTGTTATAGAGCTCGGTGCCCATGAATTTCTTTTTTTCCCATTTGTGGTCAGCCATTGAGGCATTTGCCTGAGGGATCTTCCGAGCAACAGCAAACATCATGGCGATAGTATGCTCCGCTGTCGTTATGGTGTTGCCGCCGGGGGTGTTCATAACAACTATGCCTCTCTTTGATGCAGCGGTCTTATCAACGTTGTCCAGCCCGGACCCTGCACGGCCGATGACCTTGAGATTTTTGGCGGCCTCGATAATTTCTGCCGTGGCCTTTGTGGCGCTCCTGACGATGAGCGCATGATAGTTGCCTATTATGGCTTTCAGCTCTTCGGGCCTCAGCCCTGTCTTTACATCCACACTCAGACCGGCGTTTTTCAGGATTTCAACACCCTTTGACGAGATGTTGTCACTTACAAGAACCTTCATAACAAATACCTCCTTATTATTAGCTCCTCATAACAGAGTGAGCGACAGAATGCAAACAGCGGGACAGCTTACTGCATCAGTATTTCCTGCGCCTTTGCAACGCCTGTCCCCAGCTTGAGAGCGTACCCGAGTTCTTTCAGGACCATCTCCAGAGCTGCGATGCCGGTAATTACATCAAAGATATCGGCATAGCCGAGGTGGGCAAGCCTGAAGATCTTGCCTTTTGCCTTGTCCTGGCCGCCTGCGCCGGTGATGCCGTATTTTTCGCGGAGCATTTTATATATCTGCTGTCCGTCGATCCCCTGGGGCGCTTCGATAGCGGTGACGGAATTGCTCGGCGATTCTTTTGAATAGATGCCCAGACCCATGGCCTTAGCCGCTTCCCTTGTGGCATGGGCGAGCGTTGCATGTCTCTTGAAAACGTTTTCGAGCCCCTCTTTCTGCAGCATCCTGATGGCCTCGTTGAGGCCGATGATCAGGGTGACCGCAGAGGTAAAGTTCGTCTGGTTCTTTGCGAGGTTCTCCCTCTCTTTTTTGAAGTTGAAATAGAACCTCGGCATCTTGGACAATCCGTTATTTTTCCAGGCCTTTTCGCTGACGCTTACAAAGGCAAGGCCCGGCGGCAGCATCAGTCCCTTCTGGGAGCCGCCGATCATAACATCCACACCCCACTCGTCTGTCCTTAAGTCCTGCGCAGCAAGGGCGCTTATGGCATCTACGATGAACAGCGTATTTTCATATTTCTTTATTACTTTTCCGAGTCTCTCGATATCGTGATAGACACCTGTGGAGGTCTCGGTCGCCTGTACAAAGACCGCCTTGATATCAGGGTCTTTTTTCAAGGCCGCTTCAACGTCCGCAGGATTTACGGCATATCCCCATTCGACCATGAGCTCGTCTACTTTCAGGCCGTATGCCTGGCATATCTTTGTCCACCTTTCCCCGAATTTGCCTCCGTTTAATACAAGGACCTTCTCTCCGGGGTTGAAGAAATTATTTACAGCGCCCACCATGCCGCCTGTGCCCGTAGAGCTGAGGATGAGGACATCGTTCTTTGTCTGGAAGAGCCACTGCAAACCCTTTTTGGCTGAATCGAGTATAGGCAAAAAGTCAGGGGCCCTGTGGTGGATTATCGGCATAGCCATTGACAGGAGAACCTCAGGCGGTACCGGCGTCGGCCCTGGTGCTAATAAGTAGCGCTTTAACATACGACCTCCAAATATATTGATGATTTATGATTGCTGCTATAAATCCTAAATCTAAAATTGGCAGAGCATGTATAATAATATAAACCCATTGTCTTTGAAAAGCCTTTAGGTAAAAAGGTAAAATAAAAATATCAGTGCTGTCCGGACATCCGGCTTGCACATTTCATGTAAATTAACGCGAAAGCCGGTAAATTACGGGCTTGGCAACGGAGTACATGAAAATGGACAAACAGCAGCTATTGGCATCTCTTCCCTCGGTCGATGAAATCCTGAAGTCCGGGGAAGGGTTGGAGTGGCAAAAGGCATATCCGAGGCGGTATGTCCTCCGGGCAATCCGCGAGGTAATAGACGAAAGCAGGCGGGCAATTCTCAAAGATGATCTCAAAGAAATTTCGGTTAAAGATATGCTTGTCGATATCCGCGGGCATATAGAGCTGCTTTCGGCATTCAGCCTGAAGCCGGTCATTAATGCAACCGGTATAGTGATCCATACAAATCTCGGGAGGTCCGTCATGTCTGAAGAGATTATGGAGAACGTCAAAAGAGTTGCATGTGGATACTCCAATCTTGAATATGAACTGGAAGAAGGCAAGCGGGGCAAGCGGTATTCCCATATCCGAAAACTCCTCAATGAAATTACGGGCGCTGAAAGCAGTCTTATCGTCAATAATAATGCAGCAGCGGTGTTTGTCTGCCTGACTGCGCTGGCAAAGGGCAGGGAGGTTATTGTCTCAAGGGGAGAACTCGTGGAGATTGGGGGTTCCTTTAGGATTCCCGATGTTATGAGCAGCAGCGGCGCTCTTCTCAAAGAGGTCGGCGCCACCAACAAGACCCACCTTCGTGATTATGAGAGAGCGATAAGTGAAAATACGGCACTCTTATTGAAGGTGCACCAGTCGAATTACAGAATAGTCGGTTTTAGTGAATCGGTCCCGATCAACGAGCTGGCAGCGCTCGGGATGAAACATGGCATTCCCGTAATGTTCGATCTTGGAAGCGGCAGCCTTGTTGACCTTAAGCCCTACGGGATACAGATCGAGCCGACAGTCCAGGAAATCATAAAGGCAGGGGCTGATATAGTGACCTTCAGCGGTGATAAACTCCTTGGCGGACCACAGGGCGGGGTGATTGTCGGCAAGTCTGAACTCATTGAAAATATAGTTAAAAATCCTCTAATGAGGGCGGTGAGAATAGACAAGCTGACCCTGTCTGCTTTTGAGGCTGTCCTGATGTGCTACCTTGATGAAGATAAAGCAAAGGGTAGCATCCCTACTCTGGAAATGCTGCTGCAGAGGCATATGGACATAAAGGAACGGGCGAAAAGGATCGCATCGCGGCTTAAGAAAGAGGTTAGCCGGATACCCGGCGATGTTGCGGAGATCGACGTTATTGAGGATTCATCACAAGCCGGGGGAGGCTCTCTCCCTGAAATTGAATTCAAGACCTATGCGGTTGCTATTAATCCTTTGCGCATTTCCGTAAATACACTCGAGGAGAGGCTGAGGCAGGGTAATCCCCCCATAATCGCCCGGATAAAGAGCGATGCCTTAATTATTGATGCAAGGACAGTGAGGAATAGTGAAATCGATGCTCTGGTAAAGGGCATTTTAAACGCGTTATAGCGTTGAACGGAGATTTTGATTTCTGCTTTTGTGCTAAAGCGCTATAACCCTATAACGCAACTTTTTATGACAATTCGTGAACAGACAGAAGAGATAGAAACAAAAATCCTCCATCCCAAGGCATGTCTCAGTTCTATGAGCAAGGGAAGGGTCAGGCAGGAGAAGGCGGATGATATCAGGACCTGCTTCCAGCGGGACAGGGACAGGATTATCCATTCAAAGGCCTTCAGGAGGCTGAAGCACAAGACGCAGGTCTTTCTCGCGCCCAGAGGCGACCACTACAGGACAAGGCTCACCCATGTGCTTGAGGTATCCCAGATAGCACGGACGATCGCAAGGGCATTGAGGCTCAATGAAGATCTTGTCGAGGCTATTGCGCTCGGCCATGATCTGGGGCATACTCCCTTCGGGCATGCAGGAGAGGTAGTATTGAGGGATATTCACCCTGGCGGGTTCGACCATTACAAGCAGAGCCTCAGGGTGGTTGATTTTCTCGAAAGGAACGGCCGGGGACTCAACCTCACCTATGAAGTGCGCGACGGAATTGTAAAGCATTCAAAAGGAAAGGGCCTCATAATCTCTGATAACATCAAAGAAAAGCCCGCGACCTTCGAAGGCCTCGTGGTGCGCATGGCCGATATAATTGCCTATGCGAATCACGATCTCGACGACGCTATCAGGGCAGGGGTAATAAAGCGCTCCGATGTGCCCAGAGAAATTACGAAAATAATCGGCGAGGCTTATGCAAAGCGCATAGATACCATGGTCCGCGATACCATCAAAATAACTATTGCAGCGGATTATGCGAATGTGGGCATGAGCGAAGAGGTCTCGGAAGCTGTCTACAAGCTCAGGGACTTTCTTTTCGAGAAGGTCTATGAAAGCGACGTTATCAAAGCAGAATTCAGCAAGGCAGAGGGCATCCTGAAAGCCCTTTACGAATACTATCTGGGACATATCGATGAAGTCTCTCAGGAGATCGCCCCTGAGGGTAAAAATGACAAGCACAGAATAGTCTGCGATTTCATAGCCGGCATGACCGACAGTTTTGCCCTTATGACCTACGAAAAACTCTTCCTTCCCCAGCAGTGGACGGTGATTTAAATCCTATTTCAGCAAGTAGGTCATCGTATGCAGGAGGGCAGAGTATGTTCGCTCATTCTCGCCGGGCATCCAGCCCATCTTTACCCCAAGAGTCTTCGACATTTTTGGGGCCCCGTCTGCCGAGGCTACGCCGGCCTGCTCCGCCATCCATGACTGCGCTTAGTGCTTCGGTTCATAAATACGGTTGCATTCGAGCGCCGCTGCATCCGCCCCGGCTTTGTTGCGCTCCTTCACTGTACGCAACGGTATGCCTCAGTCGCGCGCCTCGCCGGCACGGCGCATCAACGCTCTCGGTGCGACACCGTATTTATGAACCGAAGCACTTAGTCCGTCGAAGCCGCTCACATACTCTGCCCTCCTGCATCTTACTGATAGAGGCTTTTGTGTTCCACGTGGAACAAAGCGATTTTTCGAAGCCTTGCCACCCAGAGGCTTTAGCGCTATACTTTAATTAACGTAAACGGAATCCTTGGCTGCGCTCAGCAAATCAATGCATTTATGAACAGCCGTATCACGCACAATACCATTTTCGAGCTCATCAGGCTGAATCCAAACTAACAACTAAAAACAATCAGGCCTTGGCACAAGGCCCTCTGCAACTAAAGGGAGCATCGGGCGGGAAGTCATAATTTCCAGCAGATGGACAGTGAACAACTCTATTATTGAAGTGATCGAGCACTTCATCAAAAGGAGGTCTTCCATGAAAGCAGTTGTATTTCACGGGGTTGGTGATATCAGGCTTGAGGAGGTACCGGAACCGAAGATCCGGAATCCGAATGATGCCATCGTGCGCCTTACTGCAAGCGCCATCTGCGGGACAGATCTGCATATGGTACGGGGCACGATGTCCGGGATGGAGCCCGGCACGATTCTCGGACACGAGGGCGTGGGCATTGTTGAAGAAGTAGGGCCGGGAGCAAGGAATCTTGAGGAGGGAGACCGCGTTGTTATCCCGTCCACGATCGGCTGCGGCTACTGTTCTTACTGCCGTTCAGGGTATTTTTCTCAATGCGATAACGCAAATCCGAATGGCATGAGAGCGGGGACCGCATTTTTCGGCGGACCCAGGATGAGCGGACCTTTCCACGGGCTCCAGGCCGAAAAGGCGCGCATACCTTATGCCAATGTCGGTCTTGTCAAATTGCCTGATGAGATAACAGATGACCAGGCGATCATGCTTTCTGACATCTTCCCGACCGGATATTTCGGGGCCGACCTTGCCGAGATCAAGCCGGGGAATACTGTTGCCGTATTCGGATGCGGGCCTGTCGGACAGTTTGCCATCCTGAGCGCTTTCCTTTTTGACGCAGGCCGCGTTATTGCGGTTGACAGGATTCCCTCAAGGCTTGAAATGGCGAGGGCGCAGGGGGCCGAGGTCATTAACTTTGACGAGGAGGATCCGGTTGAGGCCATACTCAACCTGACCGGCGGCATTGGTGTGGATCGTGTTATCGACGCAGTGGGAGTTGATGCCGTACATCCGGAGAAGGGGCCGGCTGCACGTCAGGCTGAGCAGAAAGAAGCGCAGTTTCAGAAGGAGGTACAGCAGGTTGCACCTCAGATTCATCCTGTAGGAGAGGCCTGGCAGCCGGGAGATGCCCCTTCCCAGGCTCTGATATGGGCTGTAGATACGGTTGCAAAAGCCGGCACATTATCAATTATCGGCGTCTATCCCGAAACTGTCCAGTTCTTTCCTTTCGGAAAGGCAATGAACAAGAATCTTACGATTAACGCC
The DNA here is from genome assembly GCA_023476565.1 of Nitrospirota bacterium. GTDB lineage: Bacteria > Nitrospirota > Thermodesulfovibrionia > Thermodesulfovibrionales > Dissulfurispiraceae > JAMCVZ01. Next base: position 995 of record JAMCVZ010000020.1, on the reverse strand, counting down.
GGAAATTGCAATCACAGAAAATATATCCCGATACTTATCGAACTGGTGAGGAGCGGTACTGTAGCCCCGGAGATGTTCCTCTCGAACATAGAGCCTCTGACTTCGGTCATCGATGCTTACAAGGCATTCGATGAGCGGCAGCCGGGGTGGATAAAAGTAGAATTGGTGCTTGAGGAGGCGCTTGTATAGGATAATTACATTTGATTGAGAAGGGAGGGGTGAGAGGGATATGCAACTTTCCCTCTTTTATTTATGCACATGACCTGTCCGGGTCTTGTGAATTAATGCAGACACCATTCAATGCACTTTTTCCAAACAGCAGGGAGGGGTTGTTGTGAAGCGCGGTTTTTAAAGAGACGAAAAGGTCTTACCCTCGGATTGCAACCACCCGCTTGCAGGGAAACCCCTTGTATTCGATGCCACTCTGGTGGAGATCGTATAAGAAGACAGCCCTTCTCTTAAAACAAACGCTTTGACCTGAAGAGATATGGGCCTCTGGGGCACAGCGGAGATTTTCAGTTGATGGCTGTGAGCCCTGGGTGAGCTGTCAATTCCGAGTTTGATATTGAGATCAGCCTGCCCCAGATGGGCAGATCGGGATTTCAAACTATCTCTAAGCTCTCTCGTTACGGGCTGTTCAGTCTGTTAGGGCCGCACTACAACAGCTCTTGTCTGAGCTTATAGCAAGGATAGAAATATTCAGATCTGAATTCCTGATAGTGAACTTGTATGCGAAATGGTATTTATTGAAGATAACTTATTGATAAATAGTATAAATTATCTTTAGGCATATTATTGTAATGTGGAGGCGCCTCGGCTCTTGCTGTTTATATAAAAAGGCTAAAACTATGAGCATATGGTAACATAGTGGGATATTTATGAATGCTGTCGGATTGAGACATTATGGATATCCAGAGCCTTGATAAGAAATTATTCTTCTTGATAAATCACGGCACTTCGAACCCCGTATTCGATATGCTTATGCCGTTTTTAAC
>JAMCVZ010000002.1 GCA_023476565.1 Nitrospirota bacterium | reverse complement strand
GAATTGGTATAATAAATATATGCATTTTGCAATCAATGAATAGTTGATCAGTCATCCCCTTCCACTGGTCAAATGGGAAGACTAACTGCGGAAGATGGGTTAACCGACAACACATACAGAATCTTAGATATCCAAATTCTTCACCTCAAGCGCATGCTTGGTGATGAATTCTTTTCTCGGCTCAACCTGGTCGCCCATGAGCACGGTGAACATCTCGTCCGCCTTGACCGAGTCCTCGACCGTGACCTGCAGGAAGGTCCTCTTCTCAGGGTCCATGGTGGTCTCCCATAACTGCTGCGGGTTCATTTCACCGAGTCCTTTGTACCTCTGTATGGACAGCCCCTTTTTGGAGCCGTCCGAGGCGAGTACCAGCAGGCCCTTCAGAGTGTCGACTTCCTTTGTTTCGCCCTTTATCTCCAGCTTGTACGGGGGCTCCCCGAATGTCTGCACCAGGTCTTTATAGATGGCCGAAAGTTCTTTGTACTCCGGTGTCGAAATAAGGGGTATGGAGAGGGTCATTTTGTAATTCTGGCGCCTGATTTCAATTTCGTATGCTTCCTGTTCCTCATCGAAACTTATCTCCCCTTGCTTTGTGCCGGGAACCTTTTCAGTAATCCTCTTGAGAAGGCCTGCAACCGCTTCTTTGCTCTTGAAGTCGTTTTTCTCAACGCCCAGTTTCAGCAAAAAGGCCATAACTTCGGGGTCTTTCCTCTTCCTCTCGAACCATCCCAATACTTTCTCATAACCGGAGACTTTCTTGAGATGCGGAACGAGCTTCTTGCCGCCTATCTGGCCCGCAGATGTTGTGACCTTGATATCTTCAGCGGAAAGATCGAAGAGCATTGCCATGAGCTCTGCTTCGTTCTGCACATACCGCTCGGTCTTTCCCCTCTTTACCCTGAAGAGCGGCGGCTGGGCGATATAGAGATAACCCTTCTCAATAAGCTCGGGCATCTGCCGGTAGAAGAAGGTGAGGAGGAGCGTCCTGATATGCGCGCCGTCAACATCGGCGTCGGTCATGACGACGATTTTGTGGTATCTCGCTTTTGCGGTATCGAAGTCCTCGGGCCCTATGCCTGTGCCCAAGGCTGTTATCAATGTCTTTATCTCTTCAGAGGTGAGCATCTTGTCAAAGCGGGCCTTCTCCACATTGAGGATCTTGCCCCTGAGCGGCAGTATGGCCTGGAAACGCCTGTCCCTGCCCTGTTTCGCGGAGCCGCCTGCAGAGTCTCCCTCTACGATATACAGCTCGGAGCCCGCGGGGTTCTTTTCAGAGCAGTCGGCCAGTTTGCCGGGAAGCCCTGTGTCTTCGAGGGCGCCTTTTCTTCTCGTCAGTTCTCTAGCCTTCCGTGCGGCCTCGCGCGCCCTGGATGCCTGGATGGCCTTTTCTATGATCTTCCGCGCAACCGAAGGGTTTTCTTCAAAATAGGTGGAAAGGGCATCGTTCGTTATCGATTCGACGATTCCCTTGACCTCGCTGTTGCCGAGTTTCATTTTCGTCTGCCCCTCAAACTGGGGATTCGGGAGCTTGACGCTTATAACTGCGGTGAGGCCTTCCCTGATGTCGTCCCCGGAAACGCTCTCCTTGCCCTCTTTTATAATCCCCGATGAAGTCGCATAGCTGTTCGCGGTCCTGGTCAGCGCTGACTTGAACCCGACAAGGTGGCTGCCGCCCTCTCTCGTGTTGATGTTGTTTGCAAACGTGTATATGTTCTCCGCGTATCCATCGTTATACTGGAGGGCTATTTCAGCGGTTATCCCTTCCTTTTCGCCTTCAACATAGATAGGCTTCGGATGGAGCGGTGTTTTATTCTTGTTCAGGTGCTCGACAAAAGATACGATCCCTCCCCTGTACAGGAAGACCTGGTTCTGCGAAGTGCGCTCGTCGGTTATGGTTATCTGGAGGCCCCGGTTGAGAAAAGCAAGCTCCCTCAGCCGCTGCGCGAGGACATCGTAATGGAATTCGGTCACCTCGAAGATCTCTGAGTCGGGCTTGAAGGTGATCTTTGTGCCCCTCCCCTTTGTCTTTCCGGTAACGGTCAGCTTTGTTACCGGCTTGCCCCGCTCAAAGCGCTGGTGATAAACAAGCCCGTCCTGCTTTACTTCAGCCTCAAGCCATTCGGAGAGCGCGTTCACAACAGACACGCCCACACCGTGGAGCCCTCCTGAAATCTTGTAGGCCTTCGATTCGAATTTCCCCCCTGCGTGAAGTTCAGTAAGCACGATCTCCGCAGCGGTCCTTCCTTCGGGGTCGCCGGGATGAGGCCCTGTGGGGATGCCCCTTCCGTTGTCTATTACCGTGCAGCTCCCGTCATGGTGGAGCAGTACGTCTATGTTGGTGCAGAATCCCGCAAGCGCTTCATCAACGCTGTTGTCGACCACCTCGTATACAAGATGGTGCAGGCCGTCAATGCTCGTGGAACCGATATACATTGCAGGCCGCTTCCGGACAGCGTCGAGGCCTTTCAGGATCTTTATCTCTTCAGCACCGTATGGGCTGTTTATGTCTGTGTTTGCTTCTTTCATTCGCTTCGTCTCCTTGTTTTATGCGACGTGTTATAGCGTGAAGCGTTTATCGCGTTACAGCGCTCTGGAATTTAAGAACAATCAGCACTGTGTGTCATACCGCTACACCTCTACAAACGCATCGGCATTAATACATATTTATAATCATCCCTGCCGTCCTCCATAATCAGCGTAGGACTCAGCGGCTCGTTCATTTTGAGGACAATTTTCTCTGAATCCATAACGCTCAGCGCATCGAGTATATACCGCGCGTTGAAGGCCAGGGTAATCGGATCTCCCGAATAATCCACTGCAAGCTCATCTTTCGCCTCGCCGAGATCGGGATTCGAGGCGGAGATCCCCATGCTTTTTGAGTCGATATCCACCTTTACCGCACTGCTCCTCTCCTTGCTCATAATGGATACTCTCCTCAGCGACTTCATCAGGGTATTCCTGTCTATAAGCATGGCCTTTTCGCTCGAGGACGGGATTACCTGCTCATAGTTCGGGTAGGTGCCTTCGATCAGTCTCGTCAGGAACTTTATGGAATCCAGCCCGAAGAGGATGTGGTTTTTTCCTATGGATATCTTCACCGGCTTTGCTTCGTTGTTCAGGAACCGCCTGAGTTCGGACAGGGACTTTCTTGAGAAGATCACCCTTTTCTCCTCTTTTGTATTAAGACCGACCGCCTTTTTGGAAAGCGCCAGCCTGTGGCCGTCTGTTCCGACTACGATCAAAGTGCCGTCGGGCTTTATATTAAAGAGCAACCCGTTCAATACATAGCGCGTATCCGATTCTCCTGCTGCATAAAGGGTCTTGTCTATCATCTCCAGGAGCAAAAGGGAGTCGAGTTCGAGTTGCTCGGCATCTCCCGACAGGGCGGGCCAGACCGGGAACTCCTCATGGGAAAGGCATACCAGCCTGAAATGGCTCTTGCCGCACTTGACCTTCAGCCACTTGACGTCCGCTGATTCGAGCGTAATCTCTCCATCCATCTCCCGTACGATCTCGAACAGCTTTTTTGCAGGGATGCACATCCGGCCTTCTTCTATTACATTGAGCGCGATAGGCTCCTTGAACGCTGTTTCGAGGTCGGTGGCGGTGATATACTGCTCCTCTTTTTCCGCGGTGAGAAGGAAATGACTCAATATCGGCATCGTATTCTTCTTTTCGACTATGTTCTGAATATCGGAAAGTTTCCTTTGCAATTCATCTTTTTCTACTGTTACCTTCATTTTTCCTCCCTTTCATCAGCCCTGTGAGAATTTATTGTAAACAACTTCATGCTCATTATATGCCGGTCACCCTTCTGACAATGTTTTCTATGCTCTTGTTGAGGTTCTCGTCCTTGCCGCGCCTTTCCTCCATCTGCTTGCAGGCATAGATGACAGTAGCGTGGTCCTTTCCCCCGAAATACTTGCCTATTTCGCTCAGGGAGAGCGACGTCTGCTGTTTCGTTACATACATCGCTATCTGCCGTGCGTTCGCTATTTCTTTTGTCCTCTTTTTGGCCTTTAAGTCCTGCAGCTTGATCCCGAAATACTCGCACACTGTTTTCTGTATCGCCTCAACAGTCACCGGCCTGTCATCCTCTGCTATCAAATCCTTGAGGACCTTCTTCGCCATCACCGTATCTATGGGCATTCCGGTCAGAGATGCGTGCGCGCCGATTTTTATAAGGCACCCTTCCAGTTCCCTGATGTTCGACTTCACTTTCGTTGCCAGGAAGTAAACCACATCATCGGGCATGACCATCTTTTCGAGCGCGGCCTTCTTGTAGATGATAGCCATCTTTGTTTCTATTTCAGGGGCCTGTATATCGGCTATAAGCCCCATGCTGAACCTCGACCTGAGCCTGTCCGTGATATCGGATATTTCCATAGGGGCCCTGTCGCTGGATATCACAATCTGTCTCTGCTTCTCATACAGGGAGTTGAAGGTATGGAAGAACTCCTCCTGGGTCGTGGTCTTGCCTGCTATGAACTGGATATCATCGATGAGCAGGACATCCACATTCCTGTATTTCTCTTTGAAATCCCCCATCTTTTCGTGTCTGAGCGCGGATATCACTTCGTTCGTGAACTGCTCTGCCGATACGTAATAAACCGTTATCCCCGGGTTTTTATCGACAATATAATTGCCCATCGCATTGATAAGATGGGTTTTGCCGAGGCCAACGCCCCCATATATGAACAACGGGTTATAAGAGAACCCGGGGTTCTCACCGACCCGTTTGGCTGCGGCATGGGCGAACTGGTTGGAAGGACCTACCACAAAAGTATCGAAAGTATACTTGGGATTCAGGTAGATACCTCTGCTCGCCAGCTTGGTTCTCCTGTTTTCGAGCTTTGTATCCATCTTGCGCAGGGCCGCATCTTCTTTCTCCGCTGTTTTGTATTTTACAGTTATCGGGTAGCCGAGTATTCCTTCCATAACCTCTAAAATAACCGTAGGGTAATAGTCCTCAATCCACTCCCTGAAAAACCTGTTGGGAATCTCAATAACAGCATTTTTATCTTTAATCTGAAGGAGTTTCATAGGTTTAAACCATAGCTCGAACAAGCTTCCGCCGATTTTTTGGGCTATTATCGAAAGTCCTTTATTCCAGGTTTCTTCTGTGCTCATAACTGCTGTTTTAATCTCCCTTGGTGAAAATCCCTTATTTATATCATCAGTTTATTAACAAGATTTCAACAATTGTTAATAACTTCATTCTTTTTGCATGCTCATTATATCCTATCTGTTAAAACAAGGGCAATAAATTGTTAGCTCCAGTGTTAACAAAAAAACCTCTTTTCAAAATGCTTATAAATCTGAAAACAAGGCGCACTTATAAATTTTGTAAAATATTGTATGACAATATTTTATTTGCACTTTCAACTTTTAAACAGCGCCTAATACTACTACTATCTTTTATTTATATAAATATAATAGTAGTACACCCGGAGAATATTGCTAAAAACCATCATCAGGACTAAGGGATATGTAGATTCAAAAACCCTTTAATGAAGACATCAATATCCCCATCGAGAACAGAATCTACGTTTCCAACCTCTATGTTCGTCCTGTGGTCTTTGACAAGGCGATAAGGCTGAAGGACATAAGACCTTATCTGGTTGCCCCATGATATCCCTTTTTTGTCCCCTACAATATCATCCAGCTTTTTTTCCCTCTCTCTGGAAAGAACATCGTAAAGCCTCGACTTCAATATCTTCATTGCCAGCTCCCTGTTCCTGTACTGGGAGCGCTCACTCTGGCAAGAGACGATTATTCCCGTGGGGACATGGGTAAGCCTTACTGCCGAGGAAACTTTGTTCACATGCTGTCCTCCGGCGCCCGAGGCCCTGAAGGTATCCATCTTCAGATCATCATCTTTAATCTCGAGGTCTACATCACCTTCTATCTCGGGATAGACGATAACTGCGGAAAAGGAGGTATGTCTTCTCTTATTCGCATCAAAAGGGGATATCCTTACAAGACGGTGTATCCCGGCCTCTGCTTTCAGATACCCGTAGGCATAGGGACCCTCGACCGTAAAGGTTACTCCCTTGATCCCCGCCTCATCGCCTGGTTGCAGATCAACGATTTCAGCTTTAAAACCATGCCGTTCAACCCACCTGAGGTACATGCGCATAAGCATCTGGGCCCAGTCCTGGCTCTCCGTACCCCCTGCTCCCGGATGTATGGATACAATGGCATTATTCTTATCAACCTCCCCTGAAAGGAGCGTCCGCAATTCTATATCTTCACATTCCTTTTTTAAATTCCCTATTTCCTGCTTGATGTCCTCGAAGAATATATCACCTTCATCCTCACTCAGAATGCCGATAGACTCTTCAAGGTAAAGGATTTTGTTGAAAGCGTTTTCTACGGGTTGGATGGTTTCGAGGATTTCCGATTTAGTTTTCTGCAGTTCTCTTATTTTTTCAGGAGCGGCCCATATATCCTCGGAGGCCAAGTCTCTTTCAATCTCTGATAATCCGGCCTTCAGCTTATCGACATCAAAGATAACCTCTTAAGGAAATCACCTTCTCTTTCAGTCGCGCTATATCCTCTTTAATCTCGCTCTGCAATAACATTTCTTGTCCTCCTCACCTGCAATTTATCTTTTTTTCATTATCAGTAAAAGCAAGGTACATACTATACACAAATAAGAAAATATATCTCCGTATTTGGTGTACGGAGCCAAAGTCCCGTCTGTCTTGATGTCCTTTACAAGAAAAGTTCTTCTGAACAATTCCGTTTTACCCAGTATCCTTCCGCTGCTGTCGATGAACCCCGATATACCGGTGTTGGCGGCCCTGATGACCGGTTTTCTGTTCTCTATTGCCCTGAATACCGCCATACTGAAGTGCTGGTAGGGGCCGTGCGTTCTCCCGAACCACGCATCGTTCGTTATGTTTACGATAAAGTCCCCGCCCTTGACATAAAATTTCCTCACAAGCCCTGGGAATACTATCTCGTAGCAAATAAGAGTGCCGAAACTTCCGAAAGGGGCTACTGCCTTGATATGGCTGTCACCGGGAATATAGTCCCCTGTGCCGACAGTCAGCTTGTTCACAAAGAATAATAAGCGTTTCAGGGGAACATATTCTCCAAACGGGACTAGATGTATTTTATCATATATATAAGTAACATTTCCATTTTTATCAAGGAGTACTGCGCCGTTGGCGTATCCGATGTCAGCTACCCGGAGGAAGGGCGTGTGGCTCTTCATATCGGGCCTCTTGCCGTTTTTTGGCTGGGGTTCCTTATACTTCTGCTGTTTGACCAGCACGCTCCCGAAAAGCAGGTAGGAATTAAGCTGTTTCTGAAAGCCGGTGAGTTGGTCGGTCAGTTCTTTGTTCCTGCCGAAAAAGAAGGGCAATGCTGTTTCCGGCCAGATCATGAGGTCAGGCCTCGACTGAGCCGCTGCAAACGACAAATCCTTGTAAGTGGTGATAACCGCCTGCTGATATGCCGGGTCCCACTTCTTGTCCTGCTCGATGTTCCCCTGTACCACGGCAATTCTGATAGAGTGGCCGGGCCTGGATTGGTAGAGCCGGTAAAAGCCATAGGCAAAGGTCATCACAATGGCGAGACAGAGGATGACGAAGCCGCTTAAGGTGGGCAGAACCGAGGCAAGGGGCCGCTCGGTCTGCCTGCGTTTGAGTAAAAGGACATCGGCAAGGGCACCGTTGACAGCCACGATAAGAAAGGATATCCCGTAAACACCTGTTAAATCGGCGACCTGTATGAGCGGCAGAAATTTATATTGGCTGTACCCGAGCGTCGACCAGGGGAAACCGGTAAACGCATAAGAGCGTATGAACTCGAGGGTCGTCCATAAGACAGGAGCTACAAACAGCGAGGGCAGGTCCGTTTTTCTGGTGTATGATGCATAGAGGTATGAGAAAAAAGCGGTATACAGGCTGAGATACAGGCACAGGAGCATGACGATTAAAAGACTCGGAATAAAGGGTATGGAGCCGTATTTATTTATGGAGTGGTAGATCCAGTAAACCGTGCCGAAGAAATAGATAATTCCCAAAAAAAGGCCTGTCTTGAACGCTGTCTGCCGGTCGGTGTCGTTGAGAAAAATCAGAAAGGGTACTAGGGCGATCCATGCCAGCGGATACAGGTTTATCTTCGGGAAGGACAGCACCAGCATGAGTCCCGACAGGAACGCGTATCCGTAGCCCTTTTTTACGAGTGTCTTTACTAAATGCATTATTTTTTCAGAGTTCCTTATAAGTGAAAATTATCAAGTCTATAAACCAACAGCGGACAATTAAATTATGTTATCATAGTTATCATAAAAAAGTTATGCCCGCTATTGTTATTATACCGTCTCGCTATGCATCCACCCGTTTCCCGGGAAAACCCCTCTGCCCCCTTTTAGGCAAACCTATGATACAGCATGTTTATGAAAGAGTTAGGGAGGCAAAACTTGTAAAAGATGCTTTCGTGGCAACCGATGACCGGCGGATCCGCGATGCTGTGGAAGGGTTCGGGGGAAAGGTTCTCATGACATCCGAAGAGCACCAGTCAGGCACCGACAGGATTGCGGAGGCTGTTGTGAAACTCGCTGATGCGGGATACGGGATACAGGAGGGCGATACGGTGGTCAATGTTCAGGGTGATGAGCCGATGATCATGCCTGAAATGGTGGACGGGGTTATACGGCTGATGGAGGATAAAAAGGCCTCCATCGGGACTCTCGCGCGGAGGATAGAGGATGCAGCGGAAATAGCCGACCCTGACGTAGTCAAGGTTGTTTTTAACGCAGAAGGCTTTGCTCTTTATTTTTCACGCGCGCCGATACCGTACCACAGGGACAGTAACAAGTTGCCGGCAACGAATAACGAGTTGAAAGGTAATAATTCCGAAAACTCGTTACTTAATAAAGTTACCCGTGACTATTTCAAGCATATAGGCATATATGCTTACAGGAAAGAGGTATTGTTGAAGTTTTCGCAATTACCTCCAACGAAGTTGGAAAGGACAGAGAAGCTTGAGCAGTTGAGAGCGCTTGAGAACGGCTTTGCGATAAAAGTAAGTAAAACAGTATTCGATACCATCGGTGTGGATACGCCGTTAGATTTAGAGAGGGTTGAAAAATGCCTAAGTTTATCTTCGTAACAGGTGGAGTTGTATCGGCATTGGGAAAAGGCATCGCTGCCGCCGCAATGGGAGCCCTTCTTGAGGCAAAAGGGCTCAGGGTCACCATGCAGAAGCTGGACCCCTATATCAACGTAGATCCCGGGACGCTCAGTCCTTTTGAGCACGGGGAGGTTTACGTTACGGATGACGGGTGTGAAACTGACCTGGACCTCGGGCATTATGAAAGGTTTACCCATGTAAGGACATCAGTCTTCAATAATTTTACGACCGGCAAAATATACAACAATGTTATTACAAAAGAGAGAAGGGGTGATTACCTCGGGGATACGGTGCAGGTAGTCCCCCATATTACGGATGAGATAAAAAACGCGATACGGGCCGCGGCAACGGATGAATACGATGTAGCAATCGTTGAGATCGGCGGTACGGTGGGCGATATCGAGAGCCTGCCTTTTCTGGAGGCCATCAGGCAATTCAGGTACGATGTCGGCAGAGAGAATGTCCTCTATGCCCACCTGACGCTGGTGCCTTATATCTCGGCTGCGGGAGAGCTGAAAAGCAAGCCCACGCAGCACAGTGTCAAGGAGCTCAGGGCGATCGGTATCCAGCCGGACGTGCTCTTCTGCAGGGCAGACAGGGCTCTGTCAGCGGATGTGAAAAGGAAGATAGCCCTCCACTGTAACCTTGATCTGGACGCGGTCATCGCAGCGGTGGATGTCGATACGGTGTATGAGGTCCCGCTCTGTTTTAAATCAGAAGGCCTCGACAGGCTTCTCGACAGGAAGCTTAATCTTGGGCACCTGCCTGAACCGGACATCTCAACCTGGAGAGAAGTAGCGAAAAGGATAAAGGAGCCGAAATTCGAAGCCACCATCGCGATTGTCGGTAAATACGTGGGATTGAAGGATGCTTACAAGAGCCTTATGGAGGCGCTGATACACGGAGGCATTGCAAACAATGCCCGGGTGAACTTTCAGTGGGTCGACTCCGAAGAGATAGAAGCAAAAGGTGCGGAAAATTTCCTGTCGGAAATTGACGGGATCCTCGTACCCGGCGGATTCGGCTCAAGGGGAATCGAAGGGAAAATACAGGCCATACGCTATGCGCGTGAGAAGAAAATCCCTTACTTCGGCATTTGCCTTGGCATGCAGACCGCCGTCATAGAATTCGGCCGCACTGTCTGCAAGCTCTCTGCTAACAGCACTGAATTCGATGCCGGGATAAAAGACCCGGTCATTTATCTTATGGAGAAATGGTATAACCACAGGACGGGAAAAATAGAGGAACGCTCCATCAATTCGCAGATGGGCGGCACCATGAGGCTCGGCGCGTATCCCTGTGTTATCAAAGAGGGGACCCATGCACATAAGGCATATGGGAAAATAGAGATCTCCGAGAGGCACAGGCACCGGTACGAGTTCAACAACAAGTACAAGGAAATACTCTGCAATAACGGTCTGATAGTCAGCGGGACTTCGCCTGACGGCGAACTGGTTGAAATCGTGGAGCTGCAAGACCACCCCTGGTTTGTAGGCTGCCAGTTCCATCCCGAATTCCAGTCAAAGCCGATAGAGCCGCATCCCCTGTTCAAAGGGTTTATAGAGGCGTCTATCAAAGAGAAGAGATCGCTTTTCCCGTAAGCTCAAAATAAAAGATAAAAGAGAAAAATTTGAAATTAAGGGATATTCCACATTTTTTAATTTTTCCTTTTGATCTTTAATATAAAAAACGCCCTGCGGGGGGGCCACAGGGCTTTGGGGAGGAGGGTACTAATCCTACTTAGCAGCCGGGTTTGGCGCCTTTCAGATCATTGGAACCTTTTATGACATTTTTGCATAGCAGGAGTATCATTGTCAATAGATTTCTAAACAATTAAACATATTGTGATGGCCGTCACCAAGAAGAGGTGTCCCCTCAGTAATTATTTTTTCCGCAGCAGATAGGCGTGGGCGGAGAGGCCGGCGCTGGGAGCGTAGTGCGATTGGTGCTTATGATAAGGATATTCATGGCCGGTATTGTATCAGGTATTGGATCAGATAATTTTTGGGGGAGTTCCGCCCATGATGGAGAAGAACAGCGCTATAAGCACCACCTGGATGAGCCAGCCTATAAAGCAGACCCCTACAGCACGCAGGGTGCTTGTGTAATCAAGGGCCTGTCTGACTCCGATTATCATGGCTGCGAACATCCAGACCGAAGCAATGAAGAAGACCAATCCTGTTAATCCGGGGATGATGCCCAGCACCCGGATAAGTCCGGGCGAGCTCGAAAAGCCGATGGTCCGCATGAGTTCGCCCATGTTTGAATTAGTCTGCGGCTGAGGAAGCAGTTTTGTGCCGATGAGAAACGTGAGATATGCCCAGACAACCCAGCCGGCAAGGGATATGATGGTCCCCGCCAGGATACCGGAAATCCCCCCGCGTCCAAAACTGCCGATGCCGGCGGCCACGCTCGAAAGGATGACCACCAGCACGGCCTGGCCCATGGCCCCTTTATCGGCCTCGACCTCCTCATAGACATCAGCCTTTAGTTGTGCGGCGCGGACAATGCGGTATTGAAAATTAGCCATTATATGCTCCGGGAGTAGTATATAGTATGATTAGAAGATGTTGTGAAATGCATGCTTAATTTAATTATACATCTTTAAAAAAACGATGCAACTTTGTGTAGAGTAGGGGGACAGAAAGCAATGAAAAACATCGTATTCATAGGGCACTCTATTTGCCTGGCAACACCTTGATTAGGAAGATGATTTCTCACCGTGTTCCAGACAATATGCAAGTCAATATCATCATTCTCGTGGATCATGATATTGCGCATACCGATCATTTCCATCCACGGCAGGTCGGGATAACGTGACTGTGTTTCATCGGAGATGCGGCGTGATGCCTCTCCGATTACCTCGAATCTTCTGATTACAGCATCCTGGCTTTGTGTATCCTCCATAAATTTATGTTCTGTTTTACCGGCTATATATTGGACGGCAAGCTTAGCGGAGGTAAGAATATCGAGCAGGTATTCTCTATCACGCTGCATATACGGTCTCTGCAGAACCCAAAATAGCTTTCCTGCGGATATAATTCCTGCTCATTTCGATGCCTCTGCGGCTTACCAGGTCCACTGGCCGGCCAAAAATCTCTTTAAGTTCGTTCTCCATGCGGACAAGGTCAAACAATGTACGATCGGCATCATTACTGAATGTTACCAGCACGTCAATATCGCTTTCGGCATTGAAGTCACCGCGAAGAACCGAACCAAATAAAGAAAGTTCTCTTACTTTCCATTTTTGGCAGAAAACATCTAATTTGTCTTTTGGCAGTTCGATGTGAGCCTTTCCCATAAGCTACGCGCTCCTCTTAACTGTTATGTTCCTATCATATCATAAATACCGATTCATCAAAAACCGCCAGCAACGTTGTTCTCCTACAACGGCTGTATGCTAAGAAAATAAACCTGACCGTCTTTCCTCTAAATGCATAAAATCAAGCCCGCAGGCGAATATAAAATTTACCAAAATAAACGAATATACTTTTGCTCAATAATATCATAAAAAATGAAGTGAGGTAAGATGGAAAAACCGGACACCAAAGTTAGGGTAAACTATAGACCGATACGGAGGTGTTCAAATGGCTGTAGAGAGGATTCCGAAAGGGAAGTTCACGAGGGAGTTTCGGGAGGTGCCTAAATCACCAGAAGAGAACGAAAGATATCTATAGAGAAGGGGACAACGGTTGCATTTCTTCCATAACCGTCTGTTCGCCTGCGAACGAAAAACAATGAGAAAGGCGAGAAAAGGTTACTCCTGCATTAAAATCTCCAGCAGCCGGTCCAACTCATCGAGGGAGTAGTATTCGATCTCGATCTTCCCTTTTTTGTCTTTGTGCTGAATTTTGACCCTTGTCCCCAGAGAGCGCGTGAGCTTGTCTTCGAGGTCTGCCACTTCCGGAAGCTTCTCTTTTTTCTTTTTGACCTTGGCCTGGGGAGACGCGGAGAATCTCTTGCTCAGGGCCTCTGCCTCGCGCACGCTGAGCCCCCTCCTGATGATCTCTTTTGCCGCCTCTATCTGTTTCTGCCTGGATTCAATCGAAAGCAGGGCCTTTGCATGCCCCATCGACAGGCTGCTGGTGTTGATGAGGGATTTGATTTCGTCAGGCAGCTTAAGTACGCGCAGATAATTTGCTATGGTCGCCCTGTCCTTGCTTACCCGCTGTGACAGGGCCTCCTGTGTGAGATTGAACTCTTTAAGCAGTCTGTTCAGGGCCTCGGCGGTTTCTATCGGGTTGAGCTCTTCCCGCTGGATATTTTCTATAAGCGCTATTTCGATAGCATCCTGGGAGGAGACATCCTTGATAAGAGCGGGTATCTTTGTCAGGCCCGCGATATGAGATGCCCTCCAGCGCCGCTCGCCGGCAATAAGCCTGAAGGTGCCGTCCCCGACCCGCGATACGATTATCGGCTGGAGTACACCTTTTTCTTTTATGGAATCGGCAAGGTCCTTGAGCGCCTCATCATTAAAGATTTTTCTTGGCTGATGCTCGTTGGGAAGGACTTTCCCGATATCGATTTTAATGACCTCATCCCCTCTTTCGGGGAGCAGGGCCTCAAGCCCTTTGCCTAATGCCGTTTTCATTCAAAATCTCCTTTGCAAGGGATAAATAACTCTGGGCGCCTTTTGAGCGGGCATCATAGAGGATCGCGGGCTTGCCGTGGCTGGGGGCCTCCCCCAGGGATACGTTTCTCGGTATCATGGTCTGGTAAACCTTTTCCTTGAAGAACTTCTTGACCTCCTCCACGACCTGCCGCGCGAGCGTGTTTCTGGCATCAAACATGGTCAGCAGTATTCCCTCGATGTCCAGGGTCGGGTTAAAAGAGCCCCTGACGAGTTTAAGGGTCCTCGATAAAAGCCCGAGCCCTTCCAGGGAGTAATACTCGCACTGGACCGGAACGATCACGGAATCAGCGGCAACAAGGCCGTTCAGGGTGAGCAGCCCGAGTGATGGCGGACAGTCGATGAATATATAACGGTATTTATCTTTTATTTTTGCTGTTTCGTTCAGCAGGATTTTTTCCCTGCCATCCCTCTGCACCAGTTCCACCTCGACACCGAGGAGGTCGATAGTCGAAGGTACGATATAGAGGTGGGGGACCGCTGTCTCGAGGATCACCTCTTCGATCGGGTGTCTGCCTGTATAGACATCGTAGAGGCTTTTGAGGACGCTGTCCCTGTCTATACCGAGGCCGCTGGTGAGATTGCCCTGGGGGTCCGTATCTATAACGAGAATATCTTTTTCAGCAAGAGCCAGAGAGGCCGAAAGGTTTACCGTTGTCGTTGTCTTCCCAACCCCACCCTTCTGGTTGGCTATAACTATCGTCTTGCCCATAGAGTTCTTATTCTATCATTTTTCTCAAGGTATATTCTTCATAAATTCTATCCAGATAGGCAGCGCCGCCTGTGCACCCGCCTCTTTCGGCCCTATGGGCTTGTGATTATCCCGCCCGACCCATACGCCCACAACCAGCCTGTCGTCGAACCCCATAAACCATGCATCTGAAAAAATGTTCGTCGTACCTGTCTTGCCGTAGACAAGCCTGCTGGTTATTTCCCTGGCCCTCTGGGCAGTGCCCGACTCGACAACGGCCCTCAAAAGCTCTTTCATTTTATCCACAGTCTCCTGCGACAGCACCTCTTCTGATTTTGACAGGGTTTCCTCGATAGGAATGCCCTCTCTGTTGAGAATTCTCTCATAGGTTAGCGGCTCGACCCTCCTGCCGACAGCGAACGCCCCGTATGCTGTCGTCAGCTCCAGCAAGGTGACATCCGAAGCGCCGAGGGCAAGCGGCAGGTAGGGCTGGAGGGTACTCTTTATTCCGCACTTTTTAGTAAGTTCAATTATATCCTGAAGCCCTACATCATGGGCCAGACGGACAGTGGCGGTATTTATAGAAAGGGCAAGAGCTGTTTTAAGAGAGACAAGCCCGCGGTATTTGCCGTCGTAATTTTTAGGAGACCACATAAGACCGGGCCTTGATCCTGGAAAGGATATGGGCTCATCGAGTATTTCATCATCAGCGGTCATCCCGCTTTCGAGTGCGGTGGCATAAACGAACGGCTTGAATGCTGAGCCTGGCTGCCTCAGGGCCTGGGTTGCCCTGTTGAACTGCGTTTCCCAGAAGTCGTTTCCGCCGACCAGCGCCTTAATATGCCCGGTCCTCGGGTCCATCGCGATCAATGCAGCCTGGACCCCGGGTTTTACACGTTTCTCAATCGCTTTTATTCCATTCTGTATGGCTTTTTCGGCGATCTTTTGCATTGTGTAGTCAATCGTGGAATATATTTTGAAACCCGAGGTGTATATCTTGTCGCCGTACTGGGATTCAAGCTGCTGTCTCAGGAACTCAATGAAATAAGGGGCCTCGTACTTTCTGTTATGCGGGGCGGCAGGCAAGGGCTCTGCATTTGCCCTTTCATAATCTCCTTCCGATATGAAGCCGTTTGCAAGCATCTTCTTGAGGACCACTTGCCTCCGTATCCAGGTCTTGTCCGCGTTCTTGAACGGTGAATACATGGTGGGGGCTTTTTGCAGCCCTGCAAGCATGGCAGCCTCGGCCAGGGTCAATTCATTTACGGACTTTCCGAAATATGTCTGGGCCGCCGCCTCGATACCGTACGCCCGCGCACCGAAATACGCCTTGTTCAGATACATGCCCAGTATCTCATCTTTCGTATATTTCTTTTCTATCTGCACGGAAATAACGGCCTCTTTTATCTTCCGGGAAACGCTTTTTTCGGGCTTGAGGAAGAGCATCTTGGTCAACTGCTGTGTGATGGTGCTCCCGCCCTCCACGATGCTTTGGGCTATGATATCTTTGTAAAGCGCCCGCAGTATTCCTATAAGGTCCACTCCGGGGTGGGAATAAAACCGCTGGTCCTCGATGGCGATGAAAGCTTTCTTGATGTGGTCGGGGATATTGTAATGGTGTATGAAATTCCTTCTTTCCAGATAGAGCTCTGCAAGGACCTGGCCATCCGATGAATAAACGAACGAGGATTCCAGGGGTGTATAGCTTTCGAGGGAATTGACTTCGGGGAGATCGGAAAGGCTCCAGTAAAGAAGTCCTCCGAGAGCCCCGACGCACATTGCAAGGAGGGGTACTACTATAAAACGCGACCAGTTCGGCAAAGACATGAGCTATTATAACAACAATGAGCGATATCTTGAAAAGCCGTGGGGAAGCCTTTTGTCTGTACCTCAGCGGAAAAATTCATCGGGAAGCGGCCGATTGCGACCGGATCAGTTTTTTCAGCTTTTTGAAATCATCGATGAATCTCTCTTTTGTTTCAGGGAAGCGGAGCCCGGCGGCCGGGTGGTAGGTGATGAGATATATTTTCCCATCTCTGTTTATGACTTTTCCATGCTCTTTTGTAATGGGGAACGCCTGGTCAAGCACGGCAATACAGGCGACGCTTCCCAAAAGGACAAGAATCTTAGGATCAATAACCGAAAGCTGTTTGGAGAGGTGGATGCGGCTGTGGACAATATTCTCCCGTATTGGCGTGCCCTTTTGGGGAAGATACTTGACCGGGCTGGTTATATAGACATCCTCTTCGTTCAGGCATATCTCCCTTATCACGGCCCTCAGAAATTTCCCCGACCTCCCGATAAAGGGTCGGCCTGTCTTGGCCTCATCCTTTCCGGGTGCTTCCCCTATGAACATGATCTCTGCATCAGGGTTGCCTTCGCCGGGGACCGCTTTTCCGATCCCCCATGTTTTACATAACTCGCACCGTTCGATCTCTTCGGCTATTTTTGAGAGTTCAGTCTGTTTATTCATAAGATGACCGGGGGGGATACAATTTTTAAACAGTTTATTATGATAAAGACTTCAAGCCCATGCATGCCGGCAGGCAGGGATTATATCGGGGACCGGGGATTAAAGCCCTTCGTCTTCGTTATTGTCTTTTTCCTGCTCCTCGATGAACCTGAAAAGCTTTTCCATCGAGCTCAACTGCTGCAGTCTTTTGTTCCTGCCGGAGAGTTTTATAATGTCCTCGATAAAATCAGGGGCCTCGGGCAGTTCCGAATTGTACACCCCTCTTTTGGTGACTTTATATCCCTCTATCTCCGTTTTTACGGCATTAGGCGAAGCGATTACTTTTCTTATCGCGATGAAACCGTTTTTTACGTGCAGGAGGGAGATTACGGAACGCACATAACTTATGACGTCATCCCAGCTCTCCAGTGAGAATTCTATTTCCGAATGTATCAGGACCTCACCGTTTTTGTTTATGTCGATAGCGCTGATCGAGATATCCCTTGAAAGGTTCCAGAGGCTGTCGACGATTTCCTGGTTAATTTCCTTATACGAATACGGCAGTTTTACGAAGAAAGCTCTTATTTCCCTGTAAAGTTCCATTTGTCCATTATACCATTATCAGGTGAAAAGTCAAAACCGGGCAGCAAACAGTTTCGAAATGTATAAACTAAAAAAGTTCTTGACTTCTTTATTCCCTCTATTATAATGTAATCGAAAATTTATCAGGGGGTGTTTTATGAGGAAGTTTACAGCAGTACTCCTTACTCTTTCCTTTCTCCTTCCTCTCAATGCATTCGCAGCTGACCGGGGAGACCTTCTTCAGAAGATCGATGCTCTTTCGAAAGAGCTTGATCATCTGAAGCAGCAGATGCAGGAGATGCAGAAAAAGGATGATGTAAAGGAGCAGAGAATTACAACAGTTGAGAAAAAGGCGGAGGCGGCCGCAGAGCCTTCATGGCTGACAATCGGTGGAGATTTCAGGACGAGGTTTGATTCCCTGCATGCCAAATCAGTGGATATAGGCGCCGGCAAGGTGATGTTTGGAATTGATCCGCGAGGGAAGGATGTTGCAAATGATACTCTGTTGACCAACAGATTCGGTCTGAACCTCCAGGCAAAAGCAACTGAAGATGTTACCGTTAAGGCAAGACTCCTGATGTATAAGATCTGGGGCCATGAGAGCGAAGCGCCTGTTGCTGCCGGCAGTAATGCCGGCGGAAATGCATTCTTTGCTGACAGGTTTTTTAATTTTGACGGCAATATCGGCCACATACCAAAGGACAACGCCTTAAGGGTTGATCAGGCCTATGCCACATGGAGCAATATAGGCGGCGTGCCTCTATGGTTTTCTGTTGGCAGAAGACCGTCTACCGGCGGTGTTCCGACCAATATCAGGCAGAATACTGAAAAAGTTGGCACTGCCGGAACACCAGGCCTGCTGATCGACTATGCTTTCGACGGCGGCACGATCGGGTTTGCTCCAGATATCGATGCCCTCCCCGGCTCGTATGCAAAATTCTGTTTCGGAAAGGGCTTTGACAGCGGGTTCAGATTAGGCTCCAACAATAGCGGTACGAACTCTAAATTGAATGATGTTTGGTTCGCAGGGTTCAATGTAACTCCTTATGATACCGATAACTTCCATACAGAAATTCAATATAGCAGGGCGCTGGATATATTCGCGTTCCCTGAAAGCAATGTCTTTAGTGGAGTCAATAACACAAATGTAGGCGACATAGACCAGCTTGGCGTTGTAATCTCAGGCAAGATTAACAACCTTGGGATAGGTGATCTGAATCTCTTCCTTTCCCCCGGCTGGAGCAAAACCCATCCTAACAATAATGCTATGGCCCTGATGCCGGGTAATTATGGCCTGCTCTGGGATCCCGGGACAGCGAAGAAGTCCCGCACAGGCTATGCACTCTATCTCGGCGGAAGGTATGATGTCAAGAAGACCGGGACAAAGCTCGGCTTGGAGTACAATCACGGCTCAAAGAACTGGATCACTTTTGCCCCGGCAGCGGATGACCTCTGGACCGGCAAGCTCGGGACAAGAGGCAATGTGTACGAGGCATATGTAATCCAGGAGCTGAACAAGAAGCCCATTGCAAAGAGGGGAAATGCCTTCTTCAGGCTCGGCTACCAGTACTATGACTTCAAATACACCGGCAGCAACAACTGGATAGGCGCTCCTTATAAAATATCGGATTTGTCAACTTCTTTTGCTACGCCACAAATGTTTGCACCACTCAAGAAGGCAAACGATATCTATTTGACATTTGATGTATTATTTTAACCCTCCTCGGGAAGGGGCTTTTGCCCCTTCCCGTTTTCTGTGCGCCCGGCATGGGCGCATGCTTGGTGGTGATGTTGTTTTGTCGGTCATGCCTGATTTTTTCCCTTGCTGAACCGGATGCATTGTATCCTCTACAACCACCTCAAAAAATTGCGACAACAAGGCATTCCGGCAGCGTACCGGCTGAAAAACTCCTGGAGGCTCTGATACTCTTACACCCTTGTGCACAATAAGGAGAGGAAACATGAGGCGATTTCGATTTTGTTTTACAATTTTTATCCTTCTGTCGGTCATCTTTGGCAATACAGCTTATACATGCGCAGCGGCGCAGGGTTCCCCCGCGCCTGATTTTACGCTCAATGATGTAAACGGCAAAAAGGTGGCTCTTTCCGAGTTCAGGGGCAGGGTGGTGCTCCTCAATTTCTGGGCAACGTGGTGCGGCCCCTGTAAAGCGGAGATGCCCTCGCTCAATAGTCTTTATCTCGCCCTTAAAGACAAAGGTCTGGTTGTCCTGGCGATTTCTGTAGACACATCTGAAAAACCTGTGAAATCTTTTATATCAGAAAAAAAACTGGCCCTGCCTGTACTGATGGACAAGAATAAGGAAATCTATTTCGACAGCTATGCCGTCGTGGGGCTCCCGACAACCTTTATCATTGATAAAAGCGGGGGTATCGTTGAAAAGATCATGGGCGAGAATGTATGGGATTCGCCGCAGATGAAAGAGAAAATACTCAGGCTTTTGGGAGGTAAACCATGAGGCGCTCTAAAAAAGAAACGCGGAGCAGCGCGCTGCTGATTACAGCGCTTGCTTTATGCATTCCGGTGATCATAGCCGGCTGCGCCTCAACCTTTGTCGTGACCAAAGACGGCAGGGGGTACTTTTTCGGGAGCAAATCCGAAGGCCTGTACAAAATGATGTGCGAATCAGGAGATTTGCTCAAAATACTCAATGATACTCAGTTGCCCCCGGACATCAAGGACAATCTTTACAAATACAATTGTGTTCTATCAGAACGCTCAAAAGATAAAGTGAAGGAGATTTATGTTTCCCTTAAACCGGAACAGAGGAGGGATTTGCGCCTCACCTTCCAGAAGCACGGGTATGATATAAACTATCTGGCGTGTTGAGGGGACAAGATCCCCGTATCCGGTCGGATACCCTAAAGCATAAAATGATGCGATTACATTTTTTATTCGACTTGTTATATAATAGTCATACTTTTATTTGGCAAAGGAAAACAAGATGGCTGCAGTAACGCAATCCCGTAGCATTGATTTCTTAACCCAGCAGGCGAAAAGAGTAAGAGTAGAGATTTTAAAAATGCTTACTGAGGCGGGCTCAGGCCACACAGGGGGCTCGCTTTCAGCAGTTGACATTGCCACCGCGCTCTATTTCTACAAGATGAAACACAGACCCCGGGAACCGGAATGGCCTGAAAGGGACAGATTTATCTTATCAAAGGGCCATGCGGCCCCTCTCCTTTATACAATCCTCGCGCTGACAGGATATTTCAACGAGTCACTGCTCACCGGCTTGAGAAAGATAGGATGCCCCTTGCAGGGACACCCTTCATCAAAACTGCTGCAGGGCGTAGAGGTATCCACCGGCTCCCTCGGTCAGGGACTTTCCATTGCGAATGGCATTGCGCTGGGACTGAAGCTCGACAAGAATCCCGCACGGGTATACTGCCTGTTGGGCGACGGGGAAACCCAGGAGGGGCAGGTCTGGGAGGCCGCAATGTCGGCCGGGCATTATATGCTCGATAATTTATGCGCCATTGTCGATGCCAACGAGCTCCAGATTGACGGCAGGTGCGCCGATGTCATGAAGATAGAGCCGATTGCCGGGAAATGGAAGGCGTTCAACTGGCATGTGTTCGAGATAGACGGGCATAATATGGAAGAGATAGTAAATGTCCTTGACGAGGCTGAAAAGCTGAAGGGGAAACCGTCGCTTATACTCGCAAAAACGGTTAAGAGCAAAGGGGTATCGTTCTTCGAGGGGAAAGCGGAATACCACGGAATTACTCCCACGAAGGATGAGCTCGAAAAAGCGCTTGAGGAGCTGGGAGTCCATGGGGAGTAGAGAGCAAAACACGGATAACAAATCCCGGGGCACTGATTTTTCAGGGCAGGCTGTTGCAACAAGAGACGCTTACGGAACCGCGCTTCTCGAACTGGGCAGGAGAAACGAGCGGGTAGTCGTACTTGACGCAGACCTGTCCGGCTCGACAAAAACCGCGAAATTTGCAAAGGCGTTCCCCAAGAGATTTTTTAATATGGGGATAGCTGAACAGGACCTCGTCGGTACTGCAGGCGGGCTGGCCCTGACCGGCAAGATACCGTTTGCATCGACCTTCGCGGTATTCGAAACAGGGAGGGCATGGGAGCAGGTAAGGCAGACGCTGTGTTACTCTGATCTCAATGTGAAACTGGTCGCCACCCACGCAGGCATTACCGTAGGAGAGGACGGCGCGTCCCATCAGGCGCTTGAGGATATCGCACTCATGCGGGTCATCCCCAACATGACGGTAATCGTGCCCGCAGACGGGTTTGAGACGCAGCAGGTTATCGATAAGGTAGCTGACTACGGGCATCCCGTTTATGTAAGGCTCGGAAGGGCAAAGGTCCCGGCGGTCATGCCGCCTGACTATAAATTTCAGATCGGCAAGGCGCATACCTTCAATCTCGGCATTGATGTGAACATCATCGCAACGGGCGTAATGGTTTCCGAGGCATTGAAGGCACGGGACATCCTGCTCAGGGAGGGAATAGACGCAGGGGTGATCAATATGGCAACGATAAAACCTCTTGATACGGATGCAGTGCTCGAAGCAGCCCGGAAGGCAAAGCTCATCATCACCGCTGAAGAGCATTCAATAATCGGCGGGCTCGGCGGCGCAATCGCCGAATTCCTGTCAGAGGCCCACCCTGTCCCCGTAAGAAGGATAGGGACAGAGGATGTCTTCGGATGCTCGGGGGCGCCCGGTGAATTATTAAAACTCTTCGGGCTTACCGCAGAAGATATTACAAAAGCGGTAAAAGGTTTCTTTCAGGAACGCACTGAAAGCCTTGCTTACAAGAATTTTGCATCACAATGATAGCATTCCAAAACGTTTCAAAATACTACGATCTCCATACAGTCCTCAGGAATATAAATATCACCATACAGAAAGGTGAGATGGCTTTTTTGACCGGCCCCAGCGGCGCCGGAAAATCCACCCTCCTTAGACTCATGTATATGGCCGAGCTCGCCGATGAAGGGAATATCATTATCGAGGACCTGGACCTCGCGTCCCTGAAGATGTCCCGGATTCCCTTCCTCAGGCGGAGCATAGGCGTTGTATTCCAGGACTTCAAACTGATAAAGAACCTGAATGTCTTTAATAACGTCGCTCTGGCGTTGAGGATAAGGGGCGTGGTTGAGCGGGAGGCCCGGAATCTCACTTCCGAGGCTTTGAAAAAGGTCAACCTGCGCCATCTCGCCGACAGCTATCCCCAGAGCCTTTCGGGTGGAGAGCAGCAGAGGGTAGCGATCGCGCGCGCCATCGTTGCGGACCCGCTCGTCATCCTCGCCGATGAGCCGACCGGCAACCTCGACCCGGGTACCGCACTGGACATCATAAAATTGTTCCGGGACCTGAACCTCCAGGGCACAACGGTTCTTATCGCAACCCACAACAGGGAATTGTTCAGGGGTACGGGGAAGAGGGTTTTTAAACTGGACGGCGGCACACTGTCAGGCGAGGAGGTGGGCTGATGGCCATGCCGTATTCCTTCAAATCCGCGCTCCAGAGCCTGTGCAGGGAAAAATGGATCAACATACTTTCCATATTCACCGTTGCCTCAAGCCTTCTGATAGTAACGCTTACCGTATTTTTCCTGTACAATGTCGAGCTTGTTACCAGCCATCTTCCGGAGCGGTTTTCGATGATGATCTATCTCAAGGACAACCTCCCCCGGGAGGATACGCAAAATGTAATCAACATGCTCCAGAAGAGGGCGGATGTTTCCAAAGTGAGATACATATCCAAAAGCGATGCCCTGAAAGAACTGAAGCAGACGCTCAAGGATACGAATTACATTCTTGAAGGGCTGGACGACAACCCCCTTGCGTCTTCCATTGAATTGAGATTGAAAAAAGATTTTGTTACCGGGGCCACAGCGGCGAGGATTGCCGAGGAGGTCAAGAAGATACCGGGAATCGACAGCGTTTTTTATGGAGAAAAGATAGCCGAGGCGATACACCTGCTGAAGCGCTCGGTGGAGAACATCAGCCTTATCATCTTCCTGACAATCTCTCTCGGGGTCATCTTTGTCACGTACAGCACCGTCAAGATACTGTTTTACAGGAAAAATGAGGAGATAGAGATACTGAAGCTCCTCGGCGCCACCGGCAGCTTTATAAGAATGCCCTTCCTTATAGAAGGCGGCATTATAGGGCTTATGGGCGGGGCGCTGGGAATAGTAGGCGCCTTTATTTTCTATATTGCCGTTACCTACAGGCTGAGCATGGTCATTCCCGTACTGAAAACTCTGGTATTCCCTCTGGAAATTCTCATAGCGCTGCCGGTAATCGGAATAATACTCGGCATCATAGGCTCCGCTATCGCCATAGGGAGGCTGAGACTTTGATACGATGCAAAAATCAAAATGCAAAAATCAAAATGTGAACTTAGAGAAATTTAAAGCTCCCGCCGCCCCTCTCCCGCTTTTCAGTCTGCTTTTTGCACTGTGCATTTTACCTTTTGCGTTTTCCCATGTCTTTGCCGAAAAGCCGCGGGACGAATACAGCCGCATACAGAAAACTCTGAAGTCACACAAAAAGAAGCTCGAATCGGTTAAAAAGGTAGAGCGGTCCGTGCTTGGGGACCTGAGAAAAACAACAGCCGAACTGAACACTATTGAAAAGCAGCTATCCCGGCAAAGGGAAAGAATAAAAAGAATGCAGCAGAACATAGCCTCCCTGCAGGAAGAGATAAAGTCCGACAGCGCGGCGCTGCAGACGCATAAAGGCAGTTTGAGAAAGCGGCTGCGGGCGCTCCTGATGTTCAATGTTGAGAAGGATGCCGTCATGATACTCCTGAGCGGGGATGACATCTCCCAGTCCCTGAGGGCAGTGCGCTATCTCAGGGATATCTCGGCCCACGATTACGAGCTCATAAAGCGATACAAGGAGGACCTGCGGGTTCTGGCGGAAAAGGAGTCAGGGCTCAGGAAACTGCACGGAGAGCTCAAGACTGAAGAGAAAAAGCTCGCGAAACTGGAAGCAGACCTCAAGGAAAAGAAGCAGGAGCGGGAAGTGCTTCTCGCCAATGTCAGGAAGGAAAAGAGCGTATACGAGGGCATGATAAAGGAACTGAAAGATGCGTCCAACAGGCTGCTGAGCATAATACGGGAGTCCGAAAAGCGCGAGAAGGCATTGAGGAAGAAAAGGAGCGCGAAAACGAAGCCCGGGACAAAGGAAGAACCGCAGGAGGACAGCGATTTCCTGCGCCTGAAAGGAAGGCTCCGCTGGCCTGTAAACGGGAACGTAGCCATACAGTATGGGACCCAGGTCGATCCCCTGTTCAACCTGCCCGTCTTCAGAAGCGGTATCCACATCAAGACGGAAAACGGGTCTGCCGTGAAGGCGGTGTACAGCGGCAAGGTTGTTTTTGCCGATGATTTTAAGGGATACGGGCAGTTGGTAATCGTAAGTCACGGAAGCGGGTACCATACGCTTTACGGAAACCTGGCAAAGATTTTTTCAAAAAATGGAGCTATAATAAAGGAGAATCAAACCATCGGGGAGGTCGGGGAATCCAGTACTTTGGGAACAAGCGGCCTGTATTTTGAGATCAGGTATAAAGGCAAACCCCTCGATCCCCAGCAATGGCTGACGAGAAGGTAGCGGTACAGCGTTGTGGCGTTATGGTGTTATAGAGTCACAATTCCTCTATAACGCTTAACGCTGTACGCGATAAACGCGAAATACGGAGGATAAGAAATGTTTCAAAGGAAAAGGTTTTTACTGACGCCCATAATTTTGGCAATCGCCATTATGGGTGTTCTGGTCGGCAGATGGACTGTTACAACGGTAAGCGCGGAAAACAGTTATGAGGAATTGAAAACATTTACCGAGGTCCTGACCATAATAAAGAAAAATTATGTCGATGACGTCAAGACAAAGGATCTCATACTCGGAGCTATAAAAGGTATGGTGGCGTCCCTCGATCCCCATTCAGGATTTATGACTGTGGATGCGTTCAAGGAGCTTCAGGTTGAGACAAAAGGCGAGTTCGGGGGCCTCGGCATTCAGATAGGGGTTAAGGACGGGCTGCTTACGGTAATCGCTCCCATTGAAGATACCCCTGCATTCAGGGCCGGAGTCAAGGCCGGCGACAGGATCATCAAGATTGCGGGTGAGGTCACAAAAAACATGAGCATAACCGATGCGGTCGCAAAGATGAGGGGACCCAAAGGCTCACCCATTACATTGACCATTTTCAGAGACGGCCTCAAAGAGCCCAAGGATTTTACAATCGTCAGGGATATTATAAAAATAAAGAGCGTTAAATCCAAAATAATCGACGGCAGTATCGGGTATATAAAGCTCACCCAGTTCCAGGAGTCGTCCGCCTCTGATCTGGCGAATGCATTGAAGGCCCTTAAAAAAGAGGGGATGGCGTCCCTGATCCTTGACCTCAGGAACAACCCGGGCGGTCTGCTCAACAGCGCTGTTGAGGTTACAGACCAGTTCATCCCGTCCAAAAAACTGGTGGTCTATATAAAAGGCAGAAGCGGCGAGAAAATTGAATACATGACCGAAGGGGGAAAGCCGTCCTATACGGATATCCCGATGGTTGTCCTTGTAAACCAGGGCAGCGCAAGCGCCTCCGAGATAGTCGCCGGCGCACTGAAGGATTGGAACAGGGCGATAATAATCGGCATGCAGACTTTCGGCAAAGGCTCGGTGCAGAGCCTCATCCCGCTCAGTGACGGATCAGGGCTGCGCCTTACCACCGCGAAGTACTACACACCGAAAGGGACAAGCATACAGAGCGTCGGGATCTCTCCTGATATAGTGGTTAAGCTTGAAACAAAGGACGGCAAAAGCAGCCATCCTGTCGTAAGGGAAAAAGACCTCGAAAGGCATCTCAAGAACGAGAAAATAGATGATCAGTTGAAAGAGGATCCCGAGGCAAAAGAGACAGCACCCATAGAAGTAGAGGAAAAAGATGATATGCAGTTGCAGAGGGCTGTCGATACTCTTAAGACATGGAAAGTCTTTGAGAAGATGCTGAACAAGGCAGCGTAAACGACTGTAATCCGTGATGCGTAATGCGTGATGAGTAACGGCAAAAACAGAAGAACTCGTTGCGTTTTACGGTCTTATCCGATGGTTTCTTTTACTCATTACGCGTTACGGATTACGCATCACGGTATTTTATGAGTCGCGTCATATTCGATATAGAGACCGTAGGAAAGGATTTCGACTCTCTTGATCCTTCCACTCAGGAATATCTCCTCAAATGGGCTGAGACCGATGAGGATGAACAAAAGGTCAAAGAGAGCCTCTCCTTTTATCCGCTCACCGGCGAAATTATTTCCATCGGCATGCTGAATCCCGATACCAACAAGGGCGCCGTTTACTTTCAGGCTCCGGGCGATCCGCTCCTGCCTTTTGAGGAAGACGGGATCAGATTCGAATGCGGCACAGAGAAAGAGGTGCTCGAAAAATTCTGGAACACCATAAAGGCGTATGACAGTTTTATCACCTTTAACGGAAGGAGTTTTGATTGCCCGTTCATCATAATCCGGTCCGCGGTAAACAAGGTAAAGTCAACGAGGGACCTGATGCCCAACAGGTACAACGGCGCACATATAGATATTCTGGACCAGCTGACGTTCTACGGCGCCACGAAGAGGCGTTTCAGCCTTGATATGTGGTGCAAAACCTTCAACATAAAAAGCCCGAAAGCTGACGGCATTACCGGTTACGAAGTAGGGGACCTCTTCCGCGCAAAGCGACATGTCGATATTGCGCGGTACTGTGCGGGCGACCTGCGGGCGACCAGGGAATTGTTTCTGATCTGGGAGAGCCACATAAAGTTTTCGAAATAATGCAGTCATAAAACGCTGCCGGCAATTCATTTTTAGCCGCCTATCTTTTTGGCGATCTCTATATAAACCGATTCACCGATTTTCAACAGATCCAGGAGCGCTTGGGGATTCTTTTCCGTGGACTTCCCGCTGCCGGCCCCGGCATCCAGCACCACTTTATCTGCAAGGCGGACGATGGAGCAGAGGAGGTCATCATACCCTATCGTTTGAGAGTCTGTAAAATTTTTAATCTCCTCATCGTGGTGATGTCTTATGGTGTTCTCGTAAAGCCCGGGCAGCCTCCATTTCCGGGCCACCATGCACCCAATGTCGCAGTGGTCAAAACCGAACAGCTCGTTTTCGATCTCTGCAAAAGGTCTTTTTTCTTTTTTTACCTTCTCTTTTGCTGCCTTATAGTGCGACGGGGCGTTTGCAAAGAGAACGAGTTTGCCTATATCGTGGAGCAAGCCGGCAATAAGGGCCTCATCTTCGGTTACAACCTTTGCATGTCGCGCAAGCAGCGCAGATGCCGTCGAAACAGCTATGGCGTGGCGCATCAGATCGGTATCCTGGCCCTCGGTGGCGGCCTGGCTTATCAGGGAGATGACGGAGACAAGCGCCACTATATTGTGCATTCCGATGGTCATAATCGCGTCTGTCAGAGTATTTATGGATTTGCCTGACTTGTAAAACGGCGCGTTCGCTATCCTTAAGATGTAGGCTGTCAATGCCTGGTCCTCAAGGATAAATTCCTCCAGCCTTTTCAAAGGGCAGTACTCATCCTCAAGGAGGGCCAGTACCCTCACGGCGATATCGGGGATGTTCGGGATCTCTATATCATCGAGTGATATCTTGCGGAGCATTTTTTCCATGGCGGTCCTCTAAATATTCATTGGCTTTGCCGGGCTCAAACCTTTCTGCTGAAAGGACGTTTCTCACGAAGGTAAATATTTTATTTCGCGCATCGGTACTTAAATCGGGATAAAAGACCGGGTTGGCGACGACTGCCCCCCTGAATGCAAAAAACGGCGCAAGCACTTCAGGCAATTCCCGGTCTCCGGATAATTTGATGTATTCTTCGAAAAAGAGATTCAGCCCCTCGAGATATGGCCCGGTAACCGATCCATGGTGCTTTACGGAAAAAAAGATGTAATTGATAGCGAGCGCCGTTACATCATCTGCGGGATCGCCCCAGGGACCGCGGCTCCTGTCGAGGAGGATAAAGTCCACACTATTTTTGAACCATATGTTGCCGGGATGGAAATCTCCGTGGATCTGCGCCAGCCGGTGGGTCTTCGGCTTCAGCCGCGCCCTCCAGTCAACGCACATCTTCTCTATCCCGGCCATTTCCCCGTAGCTCAGGGTGCCGTCGGGATAGGTATCAAAAACTCCCATCAGGCATTCTCCATGCCCTATGGTGTCCCTTACCTTTCTCCAGTAAAGGGCACGGGACTCGGTTTTCACCGAATGAATATCCGCAAGATACGCGGCCATCGCCTTGATTTTTGTGATGTCCGTCGGATCGAGCCGCGGTTTCCTGGAAAACTCCTCCAGATCGTGAAAGTAATCCGTACCGCTCCCTCTTTCCATCAGCAAATAATATTCTTTCCCCCCGCCGACGGATTTTATTGATCCGTCCTCTTTCTCTGCGAGGACATCGATTGCTTTTACATGTCCTGGCAGTTTTTCATACTCGTCGAGGTCCAGGAGAAATACGGCAGCCCTGTCGGAGGGATAATCGTGCCCGAGTCCTGTGGGCAGGAGGGTCTTGATAACATAAGATTTGATCCCCTCAGCGGTTTTCAGCTCAACAAGGAATCCCGATCCCTGGACACCGGAACCGAGCTTTCTGATGTCGATATCCGTCACATCGCTGAACTCTTTTTTAAGATAGACTCTCAAAGCCTCTTCGTTGATCATGGCCGCCTCGCTCGATACCGTTTGATGATGCATATGTCGTGGTCAGGCTCGGCAGTCAGTATCTAAGGTTTCCAGTACTCCTCAAACTTGCCGTTCCTGGTGACCCAGACAACGTACGGTGATTGGGAGACGTCTCCCTTTTCCGTAAATCTCATTTTGCCGAGCGCCCCTGAAAATTCCATCGAATGCAGCTTTTCTGCAACGGTCTTGCCGTCGGTCGTCCCCGCCTCTTTTATGGCGGCAAGAAGGATATTCACCGCATCATATGCATAAATGGAATACGGTCCCAGTTCGCCGAACTTTGAACGGTATTTCCCAATGAAATCTTTTGCAGCGGGGATGTTGTCGGGATCAGGGCTGAAGGTCAGATAGGTGCCCTCCGCTGCCTTGTCACCGGCGATCTCTACAAATTTGGGATCAATGCTGCCATCCCCGCTGAGGAACGGGGCTGTTATGTTTACCTCGCGTGCCTGTTTCACCAGCAACCCGGTCTCAGGATAAATGCCCCCGAAAAAGATCAGGTCGGGCTTCTTTTCCTTTATGGAAGTCAGCACGGGCTTGAAATCCTTGTCGCCCTTGGTGATGCCGCCGTAGTACACGACCTCGACCGCGGCACCGAGGTGTTTTTTGAACAGATCGGCGAAGCCCTGTCCGTAGGTGGTCTTATCATGGAGGATAGCAACTTTCTTTACATTGAGTTTGCTTTTTGCAAAGTCAGCGGCAACCTTGCCCTGCTGATCGTCCGTCCCGCATACCCTGAATACGCCCTTGTAGCCGCGCTCGGTAAGCAGGGGATTTGTCGAAGCGGGCGTAATCATGGGAATGTTGGCCCGGGTATAGACATCGGATGCCGGTATCGAGCAACTGGAATTGAAGTGCCCGATTATCCCGGCAGCGCCTTCGTTCACCATTTTATTGGCAACCGAAACCGCCTGCTTCGGATCAGCCTGGTCGTCTCCGGTGAGGACCTCTATTTTTTTCCCGAGGACGCCGCCCTTGCTGTTCCACTCATCAACCGCAATGCTGACGCCGTTTTTGAAATCATTGCCCATCTTCGCTTCAGCCCCGGTCATCTGGGCTACAACAGCTACTTTAATCACATTTTCCTTTTTTGTGCAGCCCGATGCAAGGACCGCCGCACAAAAAGTTGCCATTAACAAAACAGTCAACCGCCTCATCCCTGGACCTCCCTTAATTCTTATGGTAGTACCGATGCCGCCATCGATAAAAACCTCTGTGCATTCTCTTTCATATCCCCCTGCAAAAGCCCTGATGATACAGCAACGCCGCTACCCCCGGCGCCAAGGACAGATTGTATAGTATCCGCCTTTATCCCGCCTATCGCTATCACGGGAATTTTTACGGAAGCCCTTATGTGTTTGAGGATATCTACCCCTTTTGGTTCACCGGCGTCCTTTGTTGCCGTATGGAAGACGGGACCGAATCCTATATAATCGGCGCCCCCTGTTTCAGCGCTCAGGGCCTCTTGCAAAGCGTGAGTTGATATGCCCACGATTCTGTCGCCCATGATCTTCCGCGCTTCAGCCAGGGGGAGATCGTCCTGTCCCAGATGGACCCCGTCGGCATCGACGGCAAGGGCGATATCGGCATGGTCGTTCACGATAAAACAGGCATTGTATTTTCTGGTAATTTCCCTGAGCTTGAGCGCCTCATAAAACAGATCTCTCTTTGTTTTATTTTTCTCGCGGTACTGGATCCACCGAATGCCCGATTCCAAAAGTATGGAGACGGCGCTCTCAAGATTGCAGGCAGGGGATGCTCCTGTTATAAAACATATCGGGCTGAACCGGTGGTGCGCCTTATTCATCCTGATTGCTTGCGGCCTCTGTTGTTTTGTTCCCGTTATTCCCTGACTCGGCCATTTTTTCGATGAAATCGGTATTGAAATTGCCTTTGAGAAACTCAGGGTGGTTGAACACTTTTTTATGGAAGGGGATTGTTGTCTTGATCCCTTCGATTATAAATTCGTCCAGGGCCCTTTTCATCCGCGCAACAGCGTCCTCCCTGTTCTTGCCGTGAACTATGAGCTTCGCTATCAGGGAATCATACTGCGGCGGCACGACCCATCCCGTATATGCGGCGGAGTCGACCCTTACGCCCGGTCCCCCCGGAGGAAGGAGAAACGTGATCTTGCCCGGGGACGGGATAAATCTTTCAGGGTCTTCAGCATTTATTCTGCATTCTATAGCGTGTCCTGAAGGCTTTATCTGGTTTTGCTTGTAGGACAAGGGAAACCCGGCGGCTATTTTTATCTGCTCTTTTATTATATCCACGCCCGTCAGTTCTTCGGTAACTGGATGCTCCACCTGTACCCTGGTGTTTATCTCCATAAAATAGATATTCTGGTCCTGATCGACGATGAATTCTATGGTCCCGACGTTTTTGTATTTCATGGCCTTGGCTGCCCGGACGGCGAACTCACCTATTTTTTTGCGGAACTTCTCTGTCGCGATAGGGGACGGCGCTTCCTCTATAAGTTTCTGATGCCTCCGCTGCACGGAGCAGTCACGCTCTCCGAGGTGTATAACGTTTCCCTTGCCGTCGGCAATTATCTGCACCTCGATGTGCCTTATGGACGGCAGGTATCTTTCCATGTATAACTCGCTGCTGCCGAAAGCTGCAAGGGACTCTCTCTGGGCCATGTGGAAAGCCGGGGAGAGCTCCTCTTCCTCCCTGACTATTCTCATACCGCGGCCGCCTCCTCCGGCTGAGGCTTTTATTATCACGGGGAAGCCGATCTTCCTTGCCGTTTTCATCGCTATTTCTTCCGAGGCCACAGGTCCATCACTGCCAGGAACAACGGGAATGCCCCGTCTTTTCAATACCTGCCGGGCTTTTGCCTTATCTCCGCCCATCCTCAAATTATCAGGGGTAGGACCTATGAAGGTAATGCCCGATGTGGCGCACGCCTCGGCAAATTGCGGGTTTTCGGACAGAAAGCCGTAACCCGGATGGATCGCCTCCGAATCGGTAAGCTCCGCGGCGCTCAGTATCGCAGGGATGTTCAGGTAGCTTTGGGCCGCGCTCGCAGGGCCGATACACACCGATTCATCGGCAAGCCTCACGTGGAGCGCCTCCCTCTCTATATCGGAAAATATGGCAACTGTTTTGATGCCGAGCTCTTTGCATGCACGGATTACCCTTATGGCTATCTCGCCGCGGTTTGCTACAAGTATTTTCTTGAAAAGTTTCATTATCCACCTTCTGATAAAAGTAACGAGTTATGAGTGACGAGTGACAAGTCTTAGGATTCTTTTTTACTCTTTAACCCGTTACTTGTCACTGTCTTCATATCGGGTCTATCATGAAAAGCGGCTCCCCGTATTCGACGGGATGGCCGTTTTCCACAAGTATCCTTACAATCACTCCGTCAATCTCGCTCTCTATCTCGTTCATCAATTTCATGGCTTCTATTATGCAGAGGACCTGTCCCTTTTTTACCCGTGCGCCTATTTCCACAAAGGGCTCCGCATCAGGCGACGGCGACCTGTAAAAGGTCCCTACAATGGGTGAGGTGACGGTCAGAAGTCTCCCTTCTGTCTCGATCTCCTCCTCTTTCCTTAAATCCTTCTTTTCCGGGAGGGCATGTTGCTGGACCTCGAGATGGCCGAAAAACTTATCCCGTTTAACCTTGACCTTGATCCCGTCTTTCTCTATCTGCACCTCGGTAATATCCGTGTCTTTTAAAAGACCTATCAATTCTTTCAAATCTTCAAGTTCCATCATGGCCTCCATAAATATAGTAACGAGTTACCAGTAACAAGTAGCGAGTTGAAAGAGAATAAATCCAATAATTTTTTGCCCGTCACCCGTCACTATTTTACTTTCTCAATATATTCCAGCGTCCTCGTATCGATCTTCAGCACATCCCCAATGCTTATGTGGAAGGGTACTTTTACCGTTATCCCTGTTTCCAGTTTTGCCGGCTTGGTGCTTCCGGACGCCGTATCACCCCTGAATGCGGGCTCTGTATCAGCCACCGCGAGCTCAACGAACATGGGCGGCGCAACAGCCATGGGGTCCCCTCTATAATAAAGGATTTTTACGACCATATTCTCTTTGATGACCTTTTTCGCATCACCGAGCTGAGCGGCTGTCAGCGGGATCTGCTCATATGTTTCCGTATCCATAAAATAATGGAAATCGCCTTCGGCATAGAGATACTGCATATCTTTTTCCTCAAGCTGGGGAGATTCAAACTTTTCCCCTGACCGGAAGGTATCTTCGAGGACATTGCCTGTCTTGAGGCTTTTCAACTTCGTCCTGATAACAGCGCCGCCCCTTCCCATCTTAACGTGCTGGAAATCGACAATCTCACAAGGCTCTCCCTTGTATTCTATCTTTGCTCCTTTTCTGAAATCACTCGTTGCAATCAATTGCATACCTCCTGTATTAACGTTATAGCGTAAAGCGTTATTGAGTTATAGTTGATATTTCTCTCACGCTGTAACGCTATCCGCTACAACGCTTCACGCCTTGATTATCTCGAGCTCTCTGCTGAGAGTCGTTAGGAGAACCGTTCCGTTCTCGTTGACGGCTACCATATCTTCTATTCTTACTCCGCCCAGGTCGGGAATGTATATTCCCGGCTCGATGGTAAAGACCATGCCGCTGCGGACCCGTTCATTTTTCATCCATGATACGCGCGGGTTCTCGTGAACGTCGAGGCCCACCCCATGCCCTGTGCCGTGGCCGAAAAAGTCTCCGTATCCGGCTTTGCTGATCGTGTCCCTTGCCGTACGGTCGATCTCCCGGGTCCCTGTCCCTTTCCCCGCAGCATCTATCGCCAGCTTCCGGGCGTTATTAACCACTTTATATATTTTTATTTTTTCTGAAAGATCTCGACCGGCCATAAGGAGAGTTCTTGTCATGTCGGAATAATATCCGTTCGCCTCCCCGCCCCAGTCAATTATAACAAAATCTCCTTTTTCTATCTTCCTTTCAGTTGGTTGCGCATGGGGCATGGCCGAATTTTTCCCAGAAGCTACTATTATATCAAATGGGATGCTTTTACATCCTCCCTTTTTCAACTGCTCCTCCAGCCTCAGCGCAATCTCCCGTTCACGCGCACCGACCCGTATTTTCGGTTTGATGGTTAAAAATGCCTTTTCCGCCCGCTCTGCAGCCTCTTTTATGTTGGCGATCTCCCCTTTATCCTTGACCTTCCTTAAGTTTTCGACGATATCCGATTGAGGAGACAAAGTTACCGGAAGCCCTCTCAGAAGCTCATAAAACCCGTACGGAACGGTTGTTTCAAATCCGAGCTTTTTGATTCCCCGTTTTTTTGCGAGGGTGCGCAGGACCTCTATCCGCTTCCCTTTCTCTATGACGATCTCGCATCCCCTGACCTCATGCCCGGCCTGTTCTTTATAGCGGAAATCGGTAGAAAACAGACAGGAATCTTTTGTAATCAGGACAAAGCCCGAGGAGCCGGTAAATCCGGTCAGGTAGCGCACATTCCTGTCAGCGGCGATATAGATGGCGTCTAACTTCCTTGATCCGATGATTTTTTGAACGCTTTTTACTCGCATACCGAAATGTATCATAAGGGTCCCGTCATAAAAAATTAAGCATGGTCTTCCGGAAAGTTTTTATTCAAAAATTTTCAGGAAGACCATGTGTATACTTTTGTTTTATTGTATCCAAAAGCCTGCACAGGCGGTCTACAGCGGCTTTCTTGTTGTCCTCGCGTCTGGCTGCAAACCTGTCCCTTAGGAGATGCGAGAATCTGTTCAAGCGGGAGATAATGATCTCCTTGTCCTGTCCGGTGAGTTCGATAAGCGCTATCAGTTCCTTCTTCATCTGCAGCACCTTCATGTCATTCTGCCTGTTTGACAGGATGGTGTTGTAGATGTCCAGCGCTTTTCCATAATGCCCGCCTGCTATAAAACTTTCGGCTTCAGCCAAAAGGTCGGAAGCCTTACTATCGCGGAAGTGCGGAAGTTCTGAAGCCCGGAAGGCCGAAAGACCGGAAGGCCCTTCTTTCCGTTCTTCCGCACTAGGTTCCTCTTCCATGCTCTCCATTTCCGGGATCATTATTTCGGATACCTCTCCGGACGGAGGTGACAAGAGCTCCCGGGCGCTTTCGTCCGGAACGGTTTCTCCTGTATCCGGCTCGAGGCTCTCCACCTCCGGCATCGACTCAAGATAAGATACGGCATCATCGTCAAGAGGGTCGATCTCCAGGACCCTTCCGTATTCTTCAGCGGCGCTGTCAGGAAGCCCCAGATTTCTATATGCCTCTGCGAGCCCTTTACGGGCAAAGATATTACCGGGGGTCTTTGCGATTATCTCCAAAAATTCCTTTTCCGCTTCCATGAACATGGAGTTTGCAAGATACCATCTTCCGAGTGTGAGGCGGGCGGCCGTATACTCAGGGTTTTTCTTGATGCCGTCAATGAGAATAGCGATGGCATCGTCGATCCTGTCATGCTTCCTGAGTTCCTCTGCAAGGGACAAAAAGACCCGTGAATCAGGCTTCTGCCTTATTCTCTCTTTAAGCCTTTTTATATAAGTGCCGTCATCCATGCTCATTAGTATCTCTTTTCCCCGAAATCCCCGGACTGAGAATCTATTATCTATTGTCTTTTAATTCGAGGATCCTGTCAAATATAGCCATGGAAACATCTTTTTTCGACATCAGGGGGAGCTTTTTTTCCCTGTCCCTGTCTATAATGACGACCTCATTGGTGTCCGTATCGAAGCCCGCGTCTTTTTGGGACACATCGTTAAAGACAATCATATCTATATCCTTGCCGAGGAGCTTTTTTCGCGCCCTGTCGGGCCTGTAGCCCGTTTCAGCGGCAAACCCCACGGTAAAGGGCTTGTTCTTAAGCCTGCCGACCGACTCAAGGATATCCCTGGTCTTTACAAGGTTCAGTTGCAGTTTATCCTTTTTTTCGATCTTGCTCTCTTTTGTTTCGACAGGCATGAAATCCGCAACCGCGGCGGACATTATGAATATGGAAGACATCGGAAGGTTTTCCATCACCGCCGCATACATACTGTCGGCGGTCTCTACGGTTATGACATTATCGATGTTATCGGGAGGCGCAACAGACAGGGGACCGCAGATAAGCGTTACTTCCGCTCCCCTGCGCCCGGCTATTTTTGCGAGGGCGCAGCCCATCTTGCCTGACGACCGGTTGGATAGGTAGCGTATGGGGTCTATGTATTCCCTCGTCGGGCCCGCGGTAACGAGGACCTGCTCTCCGGCAAGGTCCTGTTTTGTAAGGGCGGTTATTATCGACTCCATAATCCTTTCGACATCGGCCATTCTGCCCACTCCCTCCTCGCCGCAGGCGAGGTTCCCCTGTTCAGGGCCGACCGTCTTTACCCCGATGGACGAAAGGTAGTTCAGGCCCTTCTGGAACGCGCGGTTCTCGTACATCCGCCAGTTCATGGCAGGTGCGATAATGACCGTGCCGTTGTACGCCAGCAACGCTGTGCTGAGGAGGTCGTCGGCAATGCCGTTAGCGTATTTGCCTATGATATTCGCTGTTGCGGGTGCGATAACAAAAAGGTCGGAATCCGCCGGCAGGCTTATGTGGGAAAGGGGGGTTTCGAACATATCGGAATAAACCCTGTCACCCGCCGCCAGTTCTATGGAAAGGGGCGTAATAAAACGCTTTGAGGCCCCGGTCATAATAACCCTGACCGAGGCCTCTTCTTCTCGTAATCTCTTTATAAGCTCGATGGATTTGTAAGCGGCTACACTTCCTGTTATACCTAAAAGTATCGACTTGCCTTTAAGCACCGTTATATTCCCGGAGAAATTTTCTTTGAGAAATTTTCCGGGGCCCCCCATTTGGAAAGAATAGAGGACATGGCGATTACTCTTCGCTTTCTTCGGTTTCCTCGCTCTCGCTGAACAGCTCCTCCAGAGCCTTCTCAGGAGCTCCCTTTTCATGGAGGTATACCTTGAGGTCCTTCTCCAGTTCCGACAGGTCTTCGATAGGTCTCCTCTTTTCCTCGATCAGTTTCTTGTAATCGATCCTCTCGGATTTCTCTTTTGCGACGAGCGCATCAGCGCCGGTGAGAAACTCTATTTTGTCGGTGATGGTTTCCAGGAGCGAGGTGGTGGTCACCTTTTTCGCCTTTGTCTGGATCTTCGGGCTGGTTCCCAGGGAAAGCTCCCTGGCCCTCTGTGAAGCTATGACAACAAGCCTGTATCTGCTATCTATCTTCTTTTTGTCATACTCGATGGGAAGCGATATTATATCCATGATTTTATTCCTCCTTTAAAAAGTTTCTCTCTATCCAATCCCGGTCTACTTTTGAAATTTTGACCCTTTCGGCAATGATTATCGATATGAGTTCTTTCAGGGCAGCTTCAAGGGTATCGTTTACTATAACATAATTGTAATTTTTATACTCCCTGATCTCGTCCCCGGCGTTTTTCAGCCTTCTCCGTATCACCTCATCGGAGTCGCTCATCCTGCCGGTAAGCCTTTCCCTGAGTACATCCATAGAAGGGGGCAGGATAAAGACGAATGTGCTGTCGGGGACCTTTTCCCTCATCTGTTTCGCGCCCTGGACATCGATATCCAGGATAACATCCAGTCCCGCATGCATCATTTCCTCGATGCGCTTCCGCGAGGTCCCGTAGAAATTGCCGTGCACCTCGGCCCACTCGATGAATTCGCCCTTGCCGATCATTGTGCGGAATTCATCCGCGTATACAAAGGTGTAGTGCACGTCGTTTGTTTCTCCCGGCCTCGGCGCCCTGGTCGTATACGATACAGAGTGCCTGACATTCGGGAACGTCTCGCAGAGCATAGCGCAGAGGGTGGTCTTTCCGGCGCCCGACGGGGCTGATATTACAAACAGGTTGCCCCTATTCCGCCTCATGCGCGAGATCCCCGCTCTCTTTTAACCCGGCAACCCTCTGCGCTATGGTTTCCACCTGGATGGCGGACAGGATAACGTGGTCGCTGTCGGTTATTATTATCGAACGGGTTTTTCTCCCCTCGGTAGCGTCGATGAGCTTGCCGTTCTCTTTGGCCTCATCCTTTAATTTCTTGATCGGAGATGACCCGGGGTTGACTATGGCCACTACCCGGGGGGCGTAAATAACATTGCCGAATCCTATGTGTATAAGGGATCCTTTCATTGCTGTTCCCGCTGACCTCCTGCTGCCGGTTAATCGGTTTTTACTGGATATTCTGGACCTGCTCCCTGAGCTTTTCTATCTCGGTCTTCATCCCGATTGCCAGGTTTATAATCTTTACATCATCCACTTTTGACGTTATCGTGTTTGCCTCTCTGTGCAGCTCCTGCATAAGAAAATCGAGCTTTCTCCCGATAGCATTACCGTCCGACAGGAAGGAATAGAGCTGCTGAATGTGGCTTCCGAGTCTTGCCAGCTCTTCAGTGATATCGCTTCTCTGGGCCAGCAGCGCCACTTCCTGCGCAAGCCGGGTCTCGTCAAAAAGGGCATCCGAGATAAGTTCGGCCACTTTCCGGGAAAGCGCCTCTTTATACTGCTGGGCCATGCCTTTTGACAAGCGCTCTACCTCTGCACGCAGCTCCTCCAGCTTTGCGGCGTGGAGCTTCAGCTCTTTCATGAGGATTTCCCCCTCGCTCTTCCTCATCGTCTCAACGCGGGAGACGGCGTCCCTGAGGGCGTTGTATAGGGCCTCGGCGCTGTATTCCGGCTCTTCGGTCATTATAAGCTCCCGGTACTGCGAGAAAAAGTCGATGTCCAGCGAGCCGGGCAGGGACAGTTCCTTCTGGAGGTCCGCGAGCGTATCGTAAATCCCTTGAGCGAGCTCCTTGTTTACACGGACTTTCAACTGCCGCTTTTCGGACAGGGACACGGTGACATCCAATTTCCCCCGTGCAAACTTTTCTTTAACTATATTCCTGATGGGTATTTCGTGCTCCATCAGTACGGACGGCATCCTGACCGAAATATCAATATACTTATGGTTCAAAGAACGCACTTCGACCTTGAGTCCGTCCACCTCTGATGCCCCATACCCTGTCATGCTCTGTATCAAAGTTCAACTCCTGTGATTTTTATGGTTTTCAATTTGGACGACCCGCCTTTTATGATAACGACGCTGCTCTTCTTTACGCCGAACTTTTCAGCCAGGAGCTCTATAAGCTGTTCATTGGCGGCGCCTTCCACCGGGGGCGCCGTGA
This sequence comes from Nitrospirota bacterium, assembly GCA_023476565.1. Classification (GTDB taxonomy): domain Bacteria; phylum Nitrospirota; class Thermodesulfovibrionia; order Thermodesulfovibrionales; family Dissulfurispiraceae; genus JAMCVZ01. The sequence goes on along the minus strand of JAMCVZ010000002.1, from coordinate 6,286 downwards.
GCTTGACTTTTACAATATTATCAACAACTCCGGCGATCTCTCTTTTCGATGAGCGGGGGATGACTTTAACTTCGATAATTATACCATCCTTTGCCCTGGAATAAGGGATGTCCATTTTTTCTCTCCCGGAACTTATAATATAACTCACCCGAAGCTATTGTTACAACTGTCAGAAGAACCCCTCCGATGACATCGACAGCATAATGGTACCTGCAATAAACGGTTGCGACAATCAATAAGAGCACCGGTATCGCTATCCACCGGAAAAGATTTCGGGCGTACCGGTAAGATAGAAACAGCACCGTAAGGGCAATGCCCGTATGCCCGCTCGGAAATGCGTCCCTTTTGACGCCTTCGAGCAGGTTCAGCAGGTCCTGCACCGGTTTTGACACCAGGAAGCCCCCCAGCTCTTTTTCCTGGAGATGCTCCATCGCGTACCTCGGACCGAGGGCGGGCACAAGGATGTATCCGACATAGGAGAGATAAAAGCAGAGGAGTATAAGGAACAGCGCTTTTTCAAAATCCGCCTTTTTATCGCCGAACTTTAAAACGATCCCCAGGGCGACAGGCAGAAAGTAGTAGGTTGAATACGCGAGTTGCAGGATATCAGTCAGCAGCGGGTGCATCACCTTTTCCATAAAGATGGTGGGGTAACCCCCGAAGATCAGGTAATCAAGCCTTATGAGGAGATAGTCCATATCCTGCGGATTTACGCTGTGTACGACCGGTCCGAGGCTGTCGAAGATCACGAGGACACTGATAACCGGAAAGATGATGTCGCGCGTCAGGCTGAGGAAGGAGTTCATCCTGCTTAAAGGAACAAGCATCGACTGGAAGAGGACCACTGACGCATAGATGAGCAGAAGCATGCCCGCGTGCGGGATCTTTCCTGAAAAAAACAGGGTGAGGGCAAAAAGAAAAAGGCTGAAGGCGATGGTAAGAGTGTCTGCGGGTCTAAACAGTATTTTCACTTTCCAGGAAAGTTAAATGCTTGATGAGCCTGACTTTAAACTCTTTTCTCAAGTGCAGTCCGCTCCTTATAATCATTGATAATAAAATCCATAAAATCTTCAGCCTCAGCGGTAATAACTTCCATAACGGCTCATCTTTACGAATTGTTACTCCTTAAATTATAAAGAATTTATAGAAAAATATACATACCCAATTGATAAATAAAAATTTAATGCTTAAAGCTTGCTCAAAGCCTTTCTGACGGCCCGCTCTTTTTTGGAGAGCTGGCGGGGGGTCCCTTTCCGGTGGCTTTTGAAAGCATCGGCATCACAAGCATCTTTATCGTCTTCTCCTGCCGGTTCAGGGTTTTCCGGATGCGCCCCTGTCCGTACCTGCTTTGAAACGGCTTCAAAAAATCTGCCGGATGGGACCGGGATCGAGCTTACGGCCCATGCATGGTTGACGATATGCCTGTCCGAGCTCACCACGATCCATTCCCTTCTTTCTTTTGAAATGATCCTCTTGATGACCTCGTCGGCGCATTCCCCGAGACGTGAGTAGATGACCTTTATCCCGCCGCGCACCTCTGTATTCTCCGTTCCCGTGCCGTTTTTGTGGCCGTCAAAGACAACGGTTATATCGTGGGCCTTTATCTTTTTATAGCTCACCAGGAGGCTTGTAAATTCGTCCCGCGTTTTTTCCATGTCCCGGTGGTGTATTCCGATGACATTATACCCGTCGATTATGATATGGGAAATGGCCGCCTCCTGAAAGCATAGCGCTTCACTTTAAATTATTCGCCCTTTACGGCAAGCTCTTTCAAGCGTACCTTGATCTTTCCTCAAGATACTCAGAACCATCTCAGCGGTGGTCTTGCCGTAGGCTCCCGTAAAATTCAGATGCCCCCTGACCTCTTTTTCAAGCTTCGCCAGCTCAATGTAGAACATGGTCCTGTTCAGAGGGAAATATTTCAATCCCTCAGTCACCTTCTCGGCCATGAACCGGTGGCACCCGACGCCGTATTCGATGGACATGTCCCTTTTATGCAGTTCGTACGGCACGCCGTGGATTCTGCATATCATGGGGCGGTGTTCATAGAGAATACACAATCCATCCTCATTAAGCGGGCACATCACCCGCATATCGTCAGGGGATGAATTATGGATTTTCACCACTTCCTCTGCACGGCCTGCAACGGCTTTCTTTTTATCCTCATCAAGTCTCTTGACGCCTTCGGCAAGATATAATTCCTCTATGATCGTATGGTGTTGGAATCTTGTCACGCAGCAATTATCGGAACACCCTTCGCAACTGAAGCTGTAATGATTCAGGGCAGCAGTGTACATGCTGTCAATCGCCCTGAATATCTCCCCTATCCTTTGTAAATGCCTGTCCATCTTTTCTCCCGCCCTGCATAGAGGGCTGATTACACGCGATTACTGGGCCTTTGCGATATCTGGTTCCACATATCGTTATCGATGTCGTCGAGGTAATCGGAAAGCCTGAAATTCCTGCCGCATTCCTTGCAGCACAGCGTTACCGACTTTCAACCGACGATCAGCTTGATCTCTCCCTTACAAACCTTGCATTTCATGAGCAGGTCCCGTTCTTCAGGATATTGGCGAAACAGAATGCTTTAATATAACATACTTACATGATGCTGTTAAATTTGCTGAATTACGATCTCTCATGGCACGACAGGGAGAGGTGGAATGCGGCCATATGCCTTATGGGGCGGTTCTTCGAGGAGCACCGGGAGGACCTCGCTCCGGTTAAAGATAAGGCGCGGATAGTAAAGTACGGCATTGATGAAGTCGATATGTTCTTCCAGCGGAATACGGCAGTAGTATGCCCGTACTGCGAGAACGTATGCTGCATCAACAAGCACGGCTATTATGATTACGAGGACCTGATATATATATTCAGTCTCGGCGCCGGGCCGCCGCGCTACAAAGAGGGCGTGCTTGATACCGACCCCTGCCAGTTCATATCCGGGCGCGGCTGCACCATAGAGCGGTCAGTAAGACCTTTCCGGTGCAACTGGCACTTCTGCAATGCCCTGCTTAAACATATAGAAGAAGGCCCTGCAAAGCCGTACCGGGCGTTTGTCAAACGCTTCGAGGAAGTCATGGACCTCAGAAGCGATATGCTGGCCGAGTTTTTTAAAATCCTCACCTCTGCTACAATTTAAAGAGAGAGATTTCATCGCTTACGAAAAGCATTGAAGTTCAAATTCAATCATAAAACTGCAATCATCAATTTCTTGAGGGGGCCGTCATGCCGATTAAAAACATCGGGGCGTTTTTCAATCCCCGGAGAATAGCCGTCATAGGCGCCAGCGAAGACCCCAATTCCATAGGGTATTTTATATTCAGGAACATGATCGGCAAGGGCTTCAGGGGCGTCGTGCACCCTGTCCACCCTTCAGCCGAAGCCATTCAGGGGGTAGAGGCGTTCAGGAGCATATCCGCCATTCCGCATGATATTGAGCTGGCCATACTGGCTGTGCCCGGCGAACACATGGTTGCTGCGCTTGAGGAGTGCGGGCACAAGCGCGTTAAAGGGGTAACTATCCTCTACCCTGATTTCGAGAACCGCGTAAAGGACTATCAGCTCCTGGAGGACCGGATCAGGCAGCTTTCGTCAAAGTACGGGTTCAGGGTCCTCGGGCCGAATTCCGCGGGCTTTATAAGGCCCGGAGCGAACCTCAATGCCAGCCTCTTTCCGGAAATGCCCGCACCAGGCAGCATCGCTTTCATCTCAAAGAGCGCTACGCTCTCTACAGCCCTTCTGGACAGGGCCATAGAAAAGAATGTCGGGTTCAGCTACATAGTTTCATTAGGAGCGAAGCTTGATCTCGGGTTTTCAGATCTCATCGATTACCTCGGTGTCGATCCTGAGACAAAGGCCATAATTCTCTATATTGAGCACATCAAGCGGGGGAGAAAGTTCGTAACCGCGGTCCGCAGCTTTGCGAGCAGCAAGCCCATAGTCGTGGTAAAATCGGGCAAATTCGATATCTCGGCGCGGGTGGCGCTTACCCATTCCGGATTCCTCGCCGGCGAGGACAAAGTTTATGATGCGGCTTTCAAGAGGGCCGGCGCGGTCAGGATAGATGAAATACTCGATCTCTTTTACATGGCCGAAACCCTTGCCAAACAAAGGCGCCCCAGAGGCAAGCGGCTTGCCATTGTCACCAATGCGGGCGCCCCTTCCATACTGGCGGTCGATGCCCTCCTGAAACTGGATGGTGAGCTGGCAAGCTTGGGGCAGGAGACCCTGGCAAGTCTTCGTCAACGCTTCCCTTCGATAAGACAGATACAGAACCCGGTCAATCTTCTTACCAATGCCTCCCCTGCCGATTATGAAATAGCCGCCAGGACTTGCTTACAGGACAAGGGTGTGGACGGGCTCCTTGTCATGCATATCCCCTTTTTCGGCACGCGGCCCGGAGAGACCGCCGAAGCAGTGGTCTCCGCAGCAAAGAGCAATTCCCTTGTTCCGGTATTTACCGTCTGGATGGGCGGCGGACAGGTAGTGTCAGCCAGGGATTTCTTAAATGAAAAGGGAATACCTACATTCGTTACGCCGGAGCAGGCGGTGAGGAGTTTCCTCTACCTGCATAGTTATGATTACAATTTGCAACTCCTGCGGGAGACCCCGGAGGCTATTCTTAAAGACTTCGCACCCGACATGAGGAGTGCATGGGAGATATGCACAAAGGCTGCGGAAGAAGGCAGGCTGGTGCTGAATCTGAACGAAGTCAAAGAGATGCTCCAGGCCTACGGCATTCCGGTCATCACAACACGCAAAACCCGGAGCGAGGATGAAGCCGTGCGCATGTCCGGTGAGATTGGTTATCCGGTGGCCCTGAAGATCGATTCGCAAAAGATTTTTCATAAATTAAGGGCAGGGGGAGTGCTCCTCAATATCAGCGGTCAGGATGCGGTCAGGGGGGCCTTCAGGAGACTTAAGGAAATAGCCGTTTCACACGGAGACCCCGAAGCGCATGTCCTGATACAGCCGATGATCGTAAAGCACGGCCTGGAGCTGGCTATCGGAGCAAAGAAAGATCCTACTTTCGGGTCGGTGATCGTCTTCGGCGCCGGAGGGGAGCTCCTCGAGGCCCTTGGAGATTATGCAGTAGGATTGCCGCCGCTCAACCAGACGCTGGCGCGGCGCATGATGGAAGAGACTAGGATTTATAAGTACCTCCATTCCCGGAAATCCTATGCAAACACCCTGAGGCTGCTGGAGGAGATGCTGGTGAGGTTCTCCCAGTTGATAAGCGATTTCTCCTGCATCAGGGAGATCGATATCAACCCCTTCCTGGTTACTGAAAAAGAGGGGTTTGCCCTGGATGCGGGTATTGTGCTCGACAGGGGCATGGTGCAGACCTTTGAGAGCACCAGGGAGGAGCTCTGCCCGTCCCATCTTTCTATCTGCCCCTATCCGTTCAAGTATGTAAGGGAAATCGCTGTGGACGGAATGGATGCCGTAGTGAGGCCCATCCGCCCGGAAGACGAACCGCTCATCTACGATCTTTTCAAGGGCCTGTCTGATGAGACCATCAAATTCAGATTCGGCCAGGTTCTTACCGATATGCCGCATGAGAGGCTGGTGCGGTATTGCCAGATAGATTACGACAGGGAGCTGGCGTTTATCGCGGTCCTCGGGGAGGGTTCAGGGCAGGACAGGATCATTGCGGATGTAAGGGTAATCAGGCAGCCGGACATCGAGACCGCCGAACTGGCGATCCTGGTCGCAGATGAGTGGCAGGGCCACGGCATCGGCACCATGCTCCTGGATTATTGTATCAGGATCGCGGAGGGAATAGGCATAAAAACGCTCTGGATGGAGATACTGAGAAACAATGCAAGGATGCTGCATCTCGCGCGCACGAGCGGGTTTACACAGGTCTATGCTGATGAGGATATGGTGAAGGTGGAAAGGGAGCTCTCGCTCATTGAGGCGGGGCGGGCTTGAGCATCTCTTCGATAATGAGTCTGGCAGATGAGGGAAGGGAGTATTTCAAGACAACCTATGTTGACCCCGCGAGGCGAAATGGACAAAAGACAGTCGAAATTCGATCAGGTGACGTGCACGCTGCCCTCAAGTACAAAAGTAGATATCCGCCGGTCTGTTCTGCTATAGGTTCAAATCGCTTTGAGGAGGTGTATGGTTTGAGGAGAATGTCGGTTGAGGGACCTTTGAATGGAGTCAGCACACTCTTCACATTCGAGTTGATTAACATGATCTTTCAGTCATTTTACGACTTCCATTAAAATTCAAAACATTTGACATTAGGTATAAAAAAGGTATAATAATTATATCA
>JAMCVZ010000016.1 GCA_023476565.1 Nitrospirota bacterium | reverse complement strand
GGAGTCTGCCGGACCTCCGAGATATTTTGAAGGTCTCTCCGGTCCGGCAGACAAATGGTATTAATATATCGGAGTTGGACGCGTTGAGAGAGGGACTTGACAGGTTAAATACATATCAGAATAGGGACTGTCCCCAGCGCACGCAATACATTACATTGTAGGAGGAGCTATGGGTGAAATTCTGGACATATACGCAATGGAGGTTCTTGATTCACGGGGCAATCCGACGATAGAGGTTGATGTTTTGCTGGACAGCGGCGCCACCGGCAGCGCCATCGTACCTTCAGGGGCGTCAACGGGAACAAGAGAGGCATTGGAACTGAGGGACGGCAACAAGAAGAGATTCCACGGCAAAGGGGTTTTAACCGCAGTTAAAAACGTCCTCGAAAAAATAGCTCCACGGCTGATCGGCATGGACTCGGAAGACCAGGCCCTCATCGACAGGACCATGATAGCGCTGGACGGCACGGAGAACAAGAGCAAACTCGGCGCAAACGCCATTCTCGGCGTATCCATGGCGGTGTGCCATGCAACCGCAAATGAATACGGGCTGCCGCTTTACCGGTACATCGGCGGGTGCAATGCAAGAGAGCTCCCCGTTCCCATGATGAACATCATGAACGGCGGGGCGCATGCGGACAACAATCTCGATATCCAGGAATTCATGATCATGCCCGCCGGATTTAAAAACTTCTCATCGGCGTTGAGGGCGGGCGCCGAGATATTCCAGAGCTTGAAATCCATCCTGAAAAAGAAGGGGCTGAACACCACCGTGGGCGATGAGGGAGGGTTCGCGCCGAACCTCAGCACCAATGAAGAGGCGCTCTCCATCATTATCCAGGCGATCAAAGACAGCGGCTACGCACCCGGAAGGGATGTACTCCTGGCGCTCGATGCGGCCTCGTCGGAGTTCTTCGATAAAGGGAAATACACCTTTGAGGGCAAAAAGATTACTTCATCCGCCATGGTCGGCTACTATGAAAAGCTGGCGGACAAATACCCCATCATGTCGATTGAGGACGGAATGGCGGAAAGCGACTGGGACGGCTGGATGCTCCTTACCGAAAAACTCGGCGGCAGGATACAGCTTATCGGAGATGATATTTTCGTTACCAGTACAAAAATCCTGAAACAGGGGATAGAGAAAGGGATTGCCAATTCCATCCTGATAAAGCTGAACCAGATAGGCACCGTTACCGAGACGCTGGACGCCATCGAAATGGCAAAGCGCGCACGCTACACCGCCGTCATTTCCCACAGGTCTGGAGAGACCGAGGACACAACGATCGCCGACCTTGCGGTTGCGTGCAACACCGGCTTTATCAAAACAGGCTCCCTCTCCCGCAGTGAGAGGGTCGCAAAATACAACAGGCTCCTGAGGATAGAGGAAGAACTGGGGGAATCCGCCGTTTTAAAAGGGAAAGACGCCTTTTACAATATAAGAAGCAAGAAATAGGGCTTACTTGTCATTTCCGGCCTCATGTATTTATAATAAAACGCCATGAGGGGAAGAATACAGCCGCGGAATCTGAGGCAGCAGGTTGTTGTTGAAAGAAAGAGACGGGACATTATATTCTTCACAATAATTGTCCTTTTCTTTTTCTATATAGGCGCCACCCTGCTCTTTGGAGATATGGGTTTTTTAAAATACTCGACGCTCAAAAAGACCAAGAGCAGGATGGAAGCGGAAATAGGCAGTATGGAAAAAGAAAACAGGGTTCTCAAAGCGCGTGTCAATGCGCTGAAAGGGGACAATTTCTATATAGAAAAACACGCCCGAGAGGAATACGGGTTAGCCAGACCCGACGAGTACATCTTCCAGTTTAAAGATAATGACAAATAGTCCGCTTTACATCGCCTTTCTCTGGCATATGCATCAACCGTACTACAAAGACCCGTTCACCGGTGTTTACAGGCTCCCGTGGGTCAGACTGCACGGAGCAAAAGATTACCTCGATATGGTAAAAATCCTCGAAGGGTTCCCGAACATTCGGCAGAACTTCAACCTTGTCCCCTCACTTATGGAGCAACTGATCGATTATACCGATAACAATGCGACGGACAGGCATCTTGAACTGACGCTCAGGAATCCTTCGGACATCTCAGAGGCGGAGAAGCTGTTCATCATAGAGAATTTCTTCCTCGCCAACTGGGACAATATGATAAAGCCGTTCCCGAGATATTACGAGCTCCTTTTAAAGAGGGGAATGCGCATCACCAAGGGGGATGTTGCAAGGGCATCCCGTTATTTTACCGAAAGCGATATCAGGGACCTTCAGGTCCTCTTCAACCTGAGCTGGATAGACCCGATGTTCAGGAACAGAGATCCTTTTCTCAAAGACCTTATACAGAAGGGAAGAGACTTCACCGAGGAGGAAAAACACCTCGTCATAAAGAGCCAGCTCGACATATTAAGAGGAATCGTTCCTGAATACAAAAAGATGAGCCGGTCCGGCAATATCGAACTCTCGGTGACCCCGTTCTACCACCCCATACTTCCCCTTGTCTGGGACACCGATTGTGCGAGAGACGCGATGCCCTACGTCAACCTGCCTAAAAAAAGGTTCTCGCACCCGGAAGACGCCGTAAAGCAGATAAGGATGGCCATCGAGTATTTCGAGAAAATCTTCGGATACAGGCCGCCGGGGATGTGGCCTTCCGAAGGCTCGGTAAGCGAGGATGTGGTCAGGGCGATCAGCGCCGAGGGAATCAAATGGATAGCGACCGATGAAGAGGTGCTTTCAAAATCTCTGGAGAGGCCCTTCAGAAGCCCTGAAGGACATCTTCTCGAGGCCACGACCCTCTACAGACCTCATCAATACAGCGGGGTATCCATGCTCTTCAGGGACCATAAGATTTCCGACCTGATAGGCTTCACCTATTCCGGCTGGTCACCCCAGAAAGCAGTAGATGATTTCATGTCAAAGCTGGTGCAGATCAGAAACTCCCTGCCGAAAGACAGGCCATACGTAGTGCCTGTAATCCTCGACGGCGAGAACGCGTGGGAGTATTTCATTAATGACGGCCATGACTTCCTGGAAGGTTTATACCGGGCGCTCAGCAACGACGACAGGTTCAGGACCGTTACCATCTCTGAGTTTATCAAGGAACACGGGGCTGGAGACCCCCTCCCCCGGCTTCATGCAGGCTCATGGATCAACGCAAACTTCGGCATCTGGATAGGCCACGATGAGGATAACCTCGCGTGGGATTATCTCGGGCAAACGAGGGATGATCTTGCTGCTTTTGAAAAAGCCAATCCCGGCGGGGATCTTACCGGGGCATGGAACGCGCTTTATGCGGCGGAGGGCAGCGACTGGAACTGGTGGTACGGGGACGACCATACGACCGAGACCCAGGAGGATTTCGACGAGCTCTTCAGGAGCTACCTTATAAAAGTATACAAGACGATAGGGAAAGAGGTACCACCGAACCTTTATATTCCGATACTGCTTAACGATAGGAGCGTTTCACCTGTCGTGCAGGCCCGCGGATTTATCAAGCCGAAAATCGACGGCTATGTAACAAGCTATTTTGAATGGCATCAGGGGGCCTTTATCGATGTAAAAAGATCGGGCGGCAGCATGCACAGATCGGAAAGTTTCATTTCGAGTGTCCATTACGGTTTCGATAAGGACAACCTCTATCTGCGGGCCGACCCCGTTACACCGTTTACCGGGATACAGGAACAGATCATCATGCATATAAACATAGTCCAGCCGTATACTTTCAGGATTGTTTTCAATATCCATGAGCTGCCGCAGAAGGCAACCGTTTATGAGAAGATACTTGAAAACTGGGCCGAAGTCACAACGATAGAGGGAATTGCCGCAAAAGATATTTTCGAAATAGAAATCCCCTTCGCCATGCTCAAGGCGCGGGAAAACGATGAAATCAATCTCTCCATTGAGATAATGCGGGACGGCGAGGAAGTTGAAAGGTGTCCGTGGAGGGGCTATATAACTATCCCTGTCCCATCGCCTTATTATGAAACTATCATGTGGTATTAGGGAGTGGTATTTATTAGGGAGTGGTAGGGAGTGGGGTCAGACTTAACTATTGACATTTGCCCTTTCCCCCTTTAACAATCTAATCACTTTCTCAATTTCCTCTTCCGATTGCGCTCTCTCTTTAAGATGCCTTGTTACTACTACCGGATCTTTTCTTATGAATTCTGCTATCTCTTTGTTCTTATAACCATACTCACTTGCTACAAGGCTCATCAGTCTCTTGCCAACCGATTTTGTGTCCCTCGGTGCCATCGACTAACTTTACCCTCTCAGATTTCTTCCTTCCCAAAAATGCCTCAACTTCTTCCTCCAAAATGTCCTGGATATATTCCTGAGCTTTGAGCCGAACCATGTCTTCCAACATATCATACGTCCTGCTTGACGGCCTCGCCGCCTCAATGATACTCTTTCCCATGGGTGGTGTCTCCTTTTCTTTTGTTGATTTCGAGTTCAACCTAATGTAAAAGGATACACCGCCTGTCTTCTATTTACACACTTTTTTATTGTACCTCAGAAACTTAAAAGAGAATGTTACACGTAAAAATAATAACGGCATATGACGAGGCATAAATAACCCAAGAGGAGGGCACCATTATGGGTAAAAAACTTATATATTTTTGTGGTTTGTTTCTTTTTATAGGAATTGTTTTCATTAATCCTGCTTTCTCTGGAATGGAATGTGAAGGAACTCAATATAACGGCGTATTTTACAAAAAAGGGGGACCACCTTATTACCCAATCAAAAATGGAGTGACATACGAGTGCGAACCCTGTGGAAGTTGCACCCCAAAGAGCAGTGGTTCAACACCTTTTGTCCCGTCAGGCAGGCTAAGCCCTTCACAGCAGATGGCTGTCGGGATATTGCAGCCCTTTTTTAATTCCCTCTTCGACTTTAGCGATTTATTTGCTCCGCCTGACACATCCCGTCAGGATGCCTTGCGAGAACAGGAGGCAAAAGAACTATTGAAACAACAGGAAATGAAGAAACAGGCTATAGAGCAGTGGTTGAATTTACAGGCAGAGGCAGAGGCAAATAGATTAAAAGAGGAGGCAGAAAGAAAAAGAAAGGGAGAAGCAATTCTTGCACAGAGTAGTATTGGCGGTGGAGAGCTGAAGATGGAATCCATAGGAGGAGGAAAACTCACTCCATTTTCATGGGATACGCCAATGACCCTTGAACCAGCTCCGTCGTGGCAATACAAAACAGAAAAGTTTACAGAGATGGAAAGGCTTCTATGTTCTGCCTATTTTTCAAAGATGGCAGAGAATGCGGCAAATAGCGGAGATTTGGAGGGCGCCCGTTTTTACGGTTCTCAGATGGATAATGTTATGCAAGGCTTTCCAACAGCAATTGAATGTAAACCGCCAAAGGATTTGTCATCAACTGCAGATATGAAAAAATTAGGCGAACTCAATCAAAAATATACCAAGATGGCAACTATCTACAAAGAGATAATGCTGAAGATAGATAACCTTCAAGAAATAGAAGTTAAACTTGACGAAGTAAAAAAGAAAAAAGAAGATGCAGAGCAAAAGATAACCGAACTGGACAAACAGATAAATGGAATAAAGGCACGGAGCCAGACTGCCGACACTCCCGAAAAGAAGGCGCAGGAAGATGACCTTCTGGCGCAGGCAATGGCGCTGAAATCAGATGCGGAAAAACAGCAGCAGGAGGCAGTTCAATCAGAGGAAAAACTAACCAAGGAGAAGCAAAACATAGAAGATGAATTAAATTCAATAAAAGATAAAATGCAAGCAGGGGGAGGTCAATAATGAGAGGTAAAAATATAAGGTTTGCAATGCAGGTTTTAATGCCTATTTCTATTTTTGTATTTATTACTGGATGTGCTTCCACCATAACCGCAAAGTCTGGAGGAGAGACCGGAATTCCTTACTATTTGCCGAAACCGTATCTTTTAATCACAAAGAACCTCACCCCGCTTGTAGAAAAAACTACAGAAAAGAAAGATGATAAAGGCAACATAACAGCTATTGAACATTCGGTAGAACCTGTAACAACAGATACTAAAGTAAAGGATTCTTATTCCTTTCAAATTATTTATTTGCCTGATTTGACTCAAAAGTATGGTTTAGAAATTCAATCACGAACTGGAACAGTAAAAACAAATGTAACATTTATTGACGGCTGGAAGCTTGTCGGTCTAAACCTTGACGCTGATGCAAAGACATCTGATATCATTAAGGCCATTGGTGAAGTAATTCCTAAACTGCCGCCAATTACAAAAGCAATTCCAGAAGAACCAGAGGGGAAAAAGGTAGGTCTATGGTTATATGAAATCAAAGTTGAGAATGGACAACTGAAATATGAGCTGGTCATACAATGGCCACCAAAATAGATATAAAATGAGATATGGAGGATACCATGACAGAATCAAAATTTATATCAATTTTATTATTGATTGCGATTGTGGCAGTGCTCTCCGGATGTGCGACTGAGAGTTGGTTAGCTGTAGGCCATAAAGAGATGAACAAAGGCAATTACAGCAGGGCGATTGAGTGTTATAAAAACGCAATTATAGAAGACGACTGGTGCTCCGAGAGATTAGGTAGTTGTCAGTGCTGTTTATGTGAAGCTTATTATAAAAATGGTCAGCCTGCTGACGCTTACGAAGCCTGCAAAAAAGCGCTTAATATACTACCGATCAACGAACCTGAATCATGTTGGGATACAGCATGGAAGCTCGGCTTAAAAGAAAATGTCATTAATTCAATAAAGGGACACAATCTCCATGCGGCTTCTTGGAGTGTTTCATTGCAGCAATGGATAGTCGGTCCTGATGGCTTCAATATTCAACTATCTTATTACAGCAACGAATTGGGGAGATACGATGATGCAATTGTCGCCGCAAAAAGGGAAATAGAGGTGCGCCCTAATAATTATGTTGCTTTTGTCAATCTTGGGGTGGCCTACAAGGGGAAAAAACAGTATGATGATGCTATAGCAGCGGTCAAAAGATCGATAGAAATCAAACCCAATGATTTTGCCTATAAAACATTAGCCACGATATATACAGCGAAAAAACAATACGACGATGCAATTGCCGCCTATAAAAAGGCTATAGAGCTTGATCCAAAGAATATTTCTAATTATTTTGAACTGTCAAATTGTTATGTCGCAAAAGAAGATTATGTCAGCGCAATAGCCATCACTGAAAGGGCTCAGGAACTGGCTCCTGACAATGCCGATATCCCGTTTGCGATTGGATCCTTTTATATGCGCATGGGGAAATTTGACGAGGCCATAAGTTCGTTGAATAAGGCTATATCATTAAGAACAATGACCGGAGTCGGGATACAAATTGCGATTGAAGGAAATTACCCAGTAGTGAAAAGCGTTATGGAAGGACCTGCAAAAAAGGCGGGAATGGAGGTTGGGGATAAGATAATCAAGATTAACGGTCAATCAACAAAAGGATGGGCCATAAACAAGGTTTCTCAAGCTGTAAAAGGAGCTGAAGGCACTCAGGTTGTTCTTGCAATCGAAAGGAAAAATCTTGATAATCTGATAGAAAAAACGGTCACAAGAGAAACTATTATTGAAAAGTCAGCCGCTCCAATTTTTGGATTAAGAAGTCTTGCCTATAGGACGAGAGGCAATACTGAAGACGCCGAAAAAGACGCTGAAAAGGCGTACTCACTTGACCCCAATAATGACGGTGCTAAGGGGGCACTCGGCGCGATCTATCTTGATAAAGGGAAATATGACGATACAATCAAAATACTTTCTAATACCTCAAAAGACAATTATTTTGCCCGTATTCTGGAAGCAACAGCATATGCAAAAACAAGCGGATACAAAAAGGCAGTACAGATTTACAGCTCAATTCCAGAAGATTATCTTATTTCAACAAATGCCCTTCGTCAAAGATACAAGGGGGCCATTTTAGAAGCTCTAACACCTTATGCCGATGCCAAAAAAGACTCCGCAAAATCTCTTGCGGCAAAGGGGCAATATAAAGAAGCCCTTAAAGAGTATGCGGAAGCTTTAAAGATTGCTGATGACAATGATGCAAAGGAGATAAGAAATAATATTGCGGGCTTGATTAAGAAAAATCCTTATCTTGCGGAACTTCCCGAAGAGGGAAGAAGGTATGCAATAAGGGCAGAGGCGTCAACAAAAGAGGGCAAGTTTGAGGATGCGGTAAAGGAATACAAAGAAGCTATAAAGGTCGCGCCTTACTTCCCTGCTCTATATAAAGCCATTGCTTTAAATTATGCAGAGCTAAAAGAGTATCGGCAGGCAATAAATAATTTGAAAATCTATCTTGACCTTTCTCCTGACGCACCCGATGCCCGTGCAGTAAAGGATAATATTTACAAGTGGGAATTTTTGATGGAAAAGGGAGGGAAATAAAATGCTTAAGGAATCGTTATTAATTATGTTTGCTTGTCTCTTTGTTTTTACCCCACAGTTTGCTTTTGCATTTGAGGAGATGAGATACGATAACAACTTCCTGCTGGGGGTATTGTTTAAGGCTCAGGAACTGAGAGACAAGGCAATAACGGAGATCAGAAAAATTGATATGGAGATTGCGAAGAACGAAGATACTATACAAAAATCAGAAAAGATAATAAACCTTGCCCAGCAAAGAGGAAATGCAAAAGCGGAAATGGTCGCAAGAGATGCCTTGATGAAAGCTAAAGATGCAAAGAGGCAGAATGAAGAGACCAAAAAAGAATGGGAACTCAACAAAATGAGAGCCGACAGATCTTACGCAACAATCCAAAATATGCTTTCTCACAATTATGGCTCCAACAAGCGGATTAGAGGGTTTGTAACAGATTACGCAGGGAGGGTGGATATCTTTAAAGCAAACGGCGACAAGGCATCTCCTGAAAATGGTTTCCTTGAGCCCGGGGATGAGGTCTGGACATATGGCGAGAGCAGCGCTGAGATACAAATGCTGGATGGCAGAGCCGCTGCCAAACTTGGACCAGAATCAGAGTTCGTGATGAAAAAAGATACGCCACAAGAGCAGGTTGTTGAACTGGTCAAAGGCAAGGTTTATATGGCAGTGGATAAAATAGACGAATATGCGAAAAAGATGAAGGAAAAAATTGAACAATACAAAGAAGACCTTCAAACAATCAAACAGTTAAATGAAGAAGATATTAATGACCTTAAAAATTACATCATTAAAGAAGCAAGAAAAAGGCCACTTTTTCTTGAGATGAGCAATTGTAAAAATGTGAAAAATTATTGCGTTACCGCTGTATGCGCAGTAAGAGGCACAAAATTTACAAGTGAAATCAAAGATAACAATACTATGGAAGTTACGGTGTTGGAGGGGATAGTGAATGTTAACATCCCAGAAAAAAATAAGACATTATTCGTTGATGCAGGGAATAAAGCAACTATAGGTTCGGATGGCAGCATTAAGGTAGAGAAACAGACTTGTCCAAAATAAAATTTAGGACGGAAGCCCCAAACAGGTAGAATGTAGTTGTCGAAAAAACAAAACTATCTGTTCAGGAGGCTTCCGGTGAATAAGTTTAGCAGTATTTTCGGGCAGATTCTACAGTTATTTTCAAAAAGGGAGTTTTACGAAGCGGTGCAGGAGACAGGAGCGGAGAAAGGAGCTGTCACGTCTCACATTATTCTGATTCCAATTTCTTACGAACGTCTGCACTTATCAGAAACGACTGACCGGAAGCTGCCATGGCTTCCGGTCAGTTGTTTTTCAGATGACCTCGGTAGAGGCAATGCGAACGTGTTCGGCCGACACCACCCGGCACTGTTCATGAGCTGCCGCGAGCAGTCCTCCTTTGGCGAGGAAGTTTGCCCTTCTGAGCAATCCCCCTGAGCCCTGATGGATTGCAAGGACGGCTTCTTGCCGCAAACAGATTCTCTTTGACGCCCGCTATCTCAAGGTGGTGCTTGATGTAGCCTGTCATGTCCTTGTGTTTCAGACCGTCAAGATGACTTCTGCCGATCACCCGTGAGGCAAGGGGCCGGGAGGTGTGGTACATAAAAAATGTCGAGGAGATTATTTTGTCCAGCCAGAACGATCGGCATCAGGGGCTTTGAATCCATGTCGAACTGGCTTACGGCATGCAGTTGAGCCAGTATCTCCAGCCTGAGAAGGGAAGCTTCGTCGATAATCAGTACCGGGGTCTGCTTTCTTTGAGCAAGCTGCTGTAATCGCTGCCCGTAGTATACGGATAAGCTTAGCCGGGGAGTTGCTGTTGCCCTCCACGTCAAAGCCGGTACGGCCGCTGCTGCCGGAGAAGATCGATGATCGATACGGTGGAGCCCACAAGGGAGACGACCTTGTACTGAGAGGGATGGCAGTTTGCTGGCGGCATAACGGCAGGGCAGTGGATTTGCCGCTGCCCACATCCCCGGTGATCAGGCAAATGGCCCCGAGTTTCAGCAGCATACATGAACCGCTCCATAGCTGCCCGAAGCCCCGGCAGAGGGTAGAGGTCCTCCACCCGGATGTCCTGGGCAAAGGGTTCTTTCTGTAGTCCAAAGAAGGTCCTATACCCCATGGTCGTCCTCCTGTGCCTCAAAGAGTCTGCCCCCTTCGTACCGTCTTTGCATCTGCGGTTCTGTTTGTTGCGTCTGCGGCGGCAACAGTTCCACTATCTGCTGTCTGCGCCGAATACGGCAGTTGACCTGAAGATCCAGGGGCTGAAGCATTCCGTAGGACAGCCCCTCAGAGAGTACTTCTACCCGTGCAGGATCGTTTTCGTGGTACAGAAGGCCGACCACTTTGCCAATCAGATGCACCGGCGCCTCATAGATTCTGCCGTTCAAGGACACGGGGTACTGTCTCTGTCGACTTTCCGCTGCACCCTGACCCTGAAGTGGTCATCGAGGTCTTTGGGAGCTTCCCTCAAGAGGTGGGCATGCTTAAGATACCGGTTCAGGGGAGCCTGCTTTGTGCTGCTATAAACAGTGACCTGGTACTGTTCGTCCAGCCACTTCAGCAAGGGCATTGTTGCTGCTCCTCAAGACTCATGCCCTCGGGACATACGCCGAGAAACTGCATGCGCACTGTCGCCGAAGAATCGCTCGATCTTTCCCCTTCCCTGGGGTTGATAGGGTTTGGCAATGGATAAGGGCTATTCCCAGTGATGCCGTGGCATGACTGAGCAGATGAGACCGAATCATCAGTCCCCTTTGCTTGAACAAACGGTAGAGAGTTGCACGGGAGACCTTGCACTCTCCATCTATAATCTTTTTGGTGCGCGCCTCCCTGATCACCGCCTCAAGAGATGCCCCCCGCAACTTCTTCTTTAACTCACAGAGGGACAACTGTGTCTCCTCCCCAAGCACCCTCGGTCTGCCTCGATCACTTCGACCTTCCGGATACAGGCTCTCCAGCCGTCTGCCCCCCTGCTCATACTTCCGTACCCAACTGAGTATCGGAACAGGGACTGATACGACTTCTTCCCGTATGCGGTATTTCCCACTCAACGGCAGACTTCTCCCTCAGTAGCCGTTTGCGCTCCCCCCTGTTTAGCTTACGGTCTCCCGTAAGGTCATGAATGACCCCAAATCGAAACTCCGCTACCCTCTTTTTTGCCTCTTCGTCCATGGTGACTGCCTCCTTTGCACTGTATATGGAGAGCCTTTACATCAACGGCACAATAAAGTAACAATAGTATGCTTTTTGGAAGGGCGGCCCGGAATCTGTCGCCAGGCAGAATGTGTCCCGGACTGCCCTTTCTTTTTGGTTTATTTGATCCTGAGATTTTCCTCTATTAATGCAGATGATTATAAGAAAAAGATAGGTCAGCGTATCACTGTAATGTTAGACGGGACAGCAGGCAGTTGGAGAGGGGGGAGACTGAGCGGCTGATACGGGAGAAGTGCGCCAAGCGGTGGCTGATACCTGGCAGTATGCGGACGCGGACGCGGAGAGTCAACGATCAAGGAATGGATAGCCCGGTACAAACTCGGGGGGAATAAACTTGAATCATTATACCCCCAGGAGCGTAGTGACAGGGGCAAAACACGAGCGATTGAGCCGGAAGTGGCGCAGGGGCTTATTGCGTTAAGGAAAGAGATGCCGGGGGTCTTGCTGCCGACCCTTTTGAAGGAGGCACAACAGCGGAAAATCATCTTGCCGGGAATGAAAGTGACATATTCGGCGCTGTACCGGCTGTTATTGGCCGAAGGGCTTTTGCAAAAGGTTCCCGGTGAGGGTGATCCACAGGATCGCCGGAGATTCGAGGCAGAGAATCCGAATGACCTTTGGCAGAGTGACATTATGCATGGCCCTTATGTGACAGTCGAAGATAAACAGAGAAAGGCGTACCTGCTGTGTTTTCTGGACGACATGAGCAGGCTGATCTGCCATGCAGAGTTCTACCTGCATGAAAAGCTGGAATGTTTTCTGGACAGCTTCAAAAAAGCACTGCTTATGCGCGGCATTCCCAGGAAACTGTACGTTGATAATGGTTCAGCTTTCAGGAGTCATCATCTTGAACATACCTGCGCCTCACTGGGCATTGTTCTTATCCATTCCAAACCATATCAACCTGAAGG
>JAMCVZ010000049.1 GCA_023476565.1 Nitrospirota bacterium | reverse complement strand
CAGGGTGATACAGAGAAGAGCATATGGGCTACGTGATGAGGAGTATCTCCGACTGAAAGTGTTAACCTGTATGTTGCCGGAGGTATAAAAATTGCTCAAAATCACCCACTCGATTACGCGAAGACCCCTTTTTAAAAGCAAGTGCTACATGTCGGGCATGCCCCACATGCGAGGCGGCTCCTCCCACCTCCTCCCTTAAAAGGTTTCTACATACAATAGTGTCGGCAGAAGCACCACACACCCCTTTCACAGCACCCTCTCCAAAAGGATCTATGCGGCATGGCCCCATATAACACATCCGGCAGCATGTCCCAAGCTGTCCAAATCCGCACTGGGGCAACTGGCTTTCAAGTCTGTCAAACCCTGTTTCTATACCCAGTTCCCCTGCCTTATTTATCAAAATCTGTGAAGCCCTATCCAGTGTTTTCATTGCCATCAGATACCTCCCCTAACTATACCTCAGCTTTTTGAGGCCCCAGAATTCTCTTAAAATGTCCAGCGGTGTCGTTTTCGACCTTTCCTCTTTTTCCATACACACTGCCACGGCAACCCTTTGCGCGGTATGCAGCCTCTTCTCTTTTGAAAGTTCCTCCGGCTCCCCACAAGAGAGAGCATGAGTCGGACATACCTCCACACATGCAGGATCTTTTCCTTCTTTTAGCCGTGATTTGCAAAAGTCGCATTTCACCGCTATCCCTTTTTCCGAATCTGTGGATATTGCACCAAAAGGGCAGCCCATGGCACACATCCAGCACCCCATGCACCTGTCTTCGTTGACCATAACGCTGCCGACTTCCGGATCCCTACACATCGCTCCAGTGGGACATGCCATGATGCACGGCGCATCAACGCAGTGCATACATTTCGCTGGATATGAGAAAGAAAGAGCCTTTTCCACATGAATCCTCTTTTTGGGCGCGGGTGTCTCAAAGATGGCGGCAAAGAGATTTCTGGAAGAAGAATGTTCCACTGCACAGGCAATCTCACAGGACTTGCAGGCTGTGCACCTTTCAATGGCAACGTCGACAAAAACCTTTTTCATAATGAGCGCCTCCTTTCACCTCTCTATCTCTTACCTCTAAGATAAATTAATTCGCAGCGCATATGAAGAAAAAAATGACGAACGGTCGATTTGGTATGATAATCGGCAGAATCGCTTATAACCCAGGGCTCATAGTTTATGGTTTTTTACAACGAAGGGTGAGCAATTGCAGCTTTTTACGGTGAGCTCTTAGATAATGCCTAAGAATCCATAACAAAATGAAAATCTCCCCTCACGAGGGGAATTCCTCCCTTCGGCAAAGGGAGGTTAGGAGGGATTTTAATGCACAAAAGCTCATTTTGTTAGAGGCTCTAAGATATTTTTAAGCTCGTGCAGCTTCCGGCGGGCTACCGGCACATGGGGAATCGTTTCCCTGTCGAAGATAATTGCGGTATGCCCCCGGGGGTCACGTTCGACCCTCCGGATATGGTCGATGTTGACGATGAAACTTTTATGCACGCGGAAGAATTTCAATCCCGCGTACCGTTTAAGGATATTCTTCAGGGTAAACTGGAGGTGATAGGAGCCGGTCTCGGTGAATATCCTGCAATAATTGGCATCCGACCGGATGAAATATATTGACTGCATGTCCAGAAACCGCAGCGAGCCCTTGCTGCATATGGGGAACTTCTTCAATTCCATCATGCCGGTATCAGGATTCGTTTCGGCGCCGACCTGGTCGGTGATATCCACGAATGTCATTGCGAATAGGGGCTTCCAGGGCTTTTTCAGGGCGACCTCGGAGACATTGATAATGAGCGCCTTGTTCAATACGTCAATGACCATGGTTGTCGGGATATTCGGATGGACCCGTGATTCACTCAACAGGCATTTAATCTTCGAATGGCTCTTGCGGGGATGGTAGTGGAAAACGGATTTTCCCAGCTCTTCCATGGCCGGGCCCAGCATCTGGCTGGCAAGCTTGTTCATGCCGATAACACAAAAATCGGATGAAAGGAGAACCAGACCTACATTCAAACAATCCTTCAGGATTTGCATGCCGGAAGCACCCTCCCAGTGATTTTTTATCAGAGGTCGTTGGTTTTGTCAATACTATTCTTACGGCAGGCAGGTCACCCCTTGAAATTGTGGCGTTACTCGCATATAGTAGTGCCAAGTTTTTGAAAAAATGCAGGAGGAAAGAGAGGCGAAAAAAGGGAGCGCCGCGGAGAGCGGATGCAGCGCCAGGGCGAACGCATACAGAACAAGGACGAAAGGATGCAGAGATAGAAGAAGCATATCTTCAGCCTACCGGGCCCCGGCTTGTACCGGGGCTCTTGCATTCCAGCCGAAAAGGATGTCCCCGTGCTATAATTCCTGATGCGTTTTATTGCCGACCTCCACATCCATTCGAGATATTCAAGGGCCACCAGCAGGGATATGTCGCCTGAAAGCATCTGGAAATGGGCCCAGCTCAAGGGAATTACGGTGATCGGGACGGGCGACTTTACACATCCGAAGTGGTTCAAGGAACTGAACGAAAAGCTCGAATCCTCGGGGAACGGCTTGTTTCGCCTCAAAAAGGAATACCGGATCGAGGGCATCCCCGGCTCATGCAGGGCCGAAGTATTTTCTCTCCTCTCGGTCGAGATAAGCTGTATCTACAGTAAGAATGGAAGGACGCGGAAGATACATTCCCTCATCTTCGTCACCGATTTCGCCGCCGCCGCACGCCTGAACACGGCCCTCGCAAGGATCGGGAACCTCAACGCCGACGGCAGGCCGATACTGGGCATGGATGCAAAGGATCTCCTGAAGGTCATGCTCGATGCATGCCCCGACGCACTGCTTGTCCCCGCCCACGCGTGGACACCGCATTTCTCGGTCTTCGGCGCGGAGTCGGGTTTCGATTCACTTGAGGAATGTTTTGAGGAGCTGGCCCCGCATATTCACGCCATAGAGACCGGGCTTTCGTCAGACCCGGCGATGAACTGGCGACTCTCGGACCTCGACAGAATAACCCTTATCTCCAATTCAGATGCCCATTCGCCGGCCAAGATCGGGCGCGAAGCGAATATCTTTGATACGGGAATCTCCTATAAGGGAATTATAGATGCGATTAAAACAAAAAAAGGCTTTAGCGGGACCATAGAATTCTTTCCCGAAGAAGGAAAATATCATTACGACGGCCACAGATTGTGCGGCGTAAGCTTTTCCCCGCAAGAAACGGTGAGGCATAATTATCTCTGCCCTGTATGCGGAAAGCGGTTGACGGTAGGAGTCATGCACAGGGTTGGAAAGCTTGCGGACAGGGGGGAAGGTTTCAAGCCGAAAAGCCGTCCGCCGTTTCATTCGATAATTCCCCTGCCCGGGATACTTGCGGAAGCCCTGAAAGTCGGCGTTAGCAGCAAAAAGGTAAACAACGAATATCTCGGCCTTTTGGAAAAACTCGGCAATGAATTTAAAATCCTCATGGATGTTCCGCTGAATGATATTGAAAAAGCCGGCTCTCCGCTCATCAGGGAGGCCATATCGAGAATGCGTTCCGGGAATGTGTATATTGCGCCGGGGTTTGACGGTGAATTCGGGAAGATAAAGATATTTGAGGAGGTGGAGAGAAAAGAGGTAAAGGGGCCGGCGACGCTTTTTTGAGTTGGAGCCATAATTGTACTTGCTATGCCTTTGTGAAAATTATAACATATACAAGTGTTGGCCATTCATATCTATCCCGGTAAGATATAAAGGCAGAGGCAATTCGTCCCTGGCCGGGATATTTCTGCTCTTTTCAGAAAGATTTTTTGAATTAAGGTTATCTATGGACATAACATCAGACCTGAAAAACTTCTGTAAAATCAGCGGCGCAGATCTTTGCGGCATCGCCGACCTGGAGCCGTTTAAGAAAGGCTGGACCGTTATCCCGCAAGACCTTTTGGATACTTACAGCCGTGCAATCTCAGTTGCAATCAGACTTGACGATGCCGTAATCATTGGTATCTCCGGTGGACCAACATCCGAATATGCGCAACATTACAGAAAAGTTAATGCATCCCTGGATGCCCTTACTGCCGGGGTCGTCAGGTGGATAGGCGAAAGAGGATTCACTGCCTCAGCCGTTCCGGCTTCTCATATTATTGATGAAACCAATCTCCTCGGATCCATCTCCCATAAAGCGGTTGCGCGGATGGCGGGGATCGGATGGCAGGGGAAGAGCCTCCTCATCGTAAGCCCGGAATACGGGCCGAGGATCAGACTGGCCACCGTGCTCACTGATATGCCGCTTGCTGCTGACCGCCCGATAAAAAACAGGTGCGGAACATGCAGGGAATGCACGGAGGCATGCCCTGCTTCTGCAATTAAGAATGTTTCGACAGACAGCCGTTATGAAAACAGGGGTGAGGCAATTCATTTGGATAAATGTTATCGCAGGTTGTGCGAGTTTAAGAGAATACCTGATGTAGGCGCACTGATATGCGGCGTATGCATAAAAGTATGCCCTTTCGGGAGGAAGACAAAACGGAGGTAGTCAAATGGCCCGTATCGGGATACTTACCTGCTCAAATGCAACACAGGATTTGGGATGTTCATCAGCAGGCTGCCTGTCGGATCTCCGTAAAAGAAGGGGGGCGTTTGCCGATTATCCCGCAAACGAACCTTTGGACCTGATAGGGATTATCAACTGCCCGGGGTGCCCCACGCTCACCGGTGCTGATAAACTGCTCCAGCGGATCAGGGCCCTCACCGAATTTAAGGTGAACGCAATTCACTTCACCTATTGCATGAAAGCTTTGTGCCCGTTTAAAGAGAAGTACAAGGCAGAGTTGGAGAAGGCATATCCGGATATTAAAATTGTCATAGGCACCCATCAGGAGCATATTCACCCCGATGAATACAGGGAGCGGGTAAAAATCCTTTTCAATCAGCCGAAAACGACCATGGTGGATTTGATTTTGAACAGGGATAAGACGTGAGCAAAAATTTCTTGACATTCCCAGGAATTCTGCGTATATTCTAAACATGCTTTATACAAATCTGCTGATAGCGAAGATACTCCTTAAAGCAGCATGGCATGTCAATGCCGTGGCTGGAGGGGGATTCTATTAGCTGTTAGTCAGATAACCAGAAAAACCCGAAGGCCACGGAACAAACACCGTGGCCTTTTTTTGTTACTGTTGCTGAAAAGGAGGATGACATGAGAGTAGCGGAATTTATGCGGAACAGCAGTGCAATCGGTAAAAATACCTCCATACAGGATGCCGAAAAGTACGATGCAGCTAAAGCTCCGCAGGTTGATGCAGGAAGAGAACTGATCGATCTGGCGAAGATATGCGAATCCGATTCAATCCTCGATATCGGCTGTGGCACGGGAAAACTTACTGTTGAACTGGTGCGGGAAGACTTCAGCAAAAAGAATATCCTGACTGCGGAGTTAAATAAAAGAATTGCCGGCTCGATTCGGTATAGTATAAAGGGCGGCATTCATTGATGAAAATTCATGAGGAGGATGAGATGAGAAAGGAATCATTGAGAACCATGCTTTTCGTTTTAGTGTTCGTACTTGTTGGCTCCGTAACAATGGGCCGGGCTGCGCCTGCCCAGAGCGGATTGACGAAGATAGCCGATAATGTTTACTCGTATGTCAATGTTAAAGGCAGCTCTCCGCAGAACAGCTTCGGCGCAAACGCGGGAATCATTATAGGGAAAAACGGCATCCTTGTTGTCGATACGCTTGTTTCCTCGAAAGAGGCGAAGCGGTTTATCAAAGACATCCGGGCGATCTCGGATAAACCGATCAGATATGTGGTCAATACGCACTCTCACCTTGACCATACCTTCGGAAATGCCGACTTCAGGAGACTGGGGGCGGTAATCATCTCCCACGAGAACTGTAAAAAGAACATGGAAAGCAACAGCGAAAATGCCTTGAAAAACGCAAAGGCATATGGCCTTACGGAAAAGGATATGGAAGGAACAAAGATTGTATACCCTGTTCTGACTTTCAGCGAGAGAATGGAAGTAGATCTCGGCAATCAGAAAGTGGAATTGATTTATGCCGGGCCTTCGCATACGGACGACAGCATCCTGGTCTACCTGCCGGATAAAAAGATACTGTTCGCCGGTGATGTCCTGTTTACAGGCTATCATCCGTACATGGGAGACGGTGAGATCGAGAGTTGGACAGAAGTGCTCGATTCTATCGCGGCGTTGGATCCAGCCGTCATTATCCCTGGACACGGGCCGGTTTCGGGCAAAAAAGATGTGGAGGACATGAGGAACTATCTTATTACCTTTGATGAAAAGGCCCGGGAACTTGCCACCCAATCGAACGATGTTGAACATATTGCATCGGAAATTAAAAAGATCGTACCACAGAGGGCCGAAGGTGATTGGCTCATAAAGGCGAACATCCAGATGAAGTACCTGAAAAAGTAAAGATGGGGGGAGAGGTGAGTTTCTTCTTAAGCAGGGTGCGTCCAGCCCTGGCAACCAGTCATGCATATGTTAATCCGGTTATTGCAGTGGGATTAGGAGTTGTACTTGCTGGCGAGGTACTTGTATTATTTGGAGGAAAGAGAAGTGATTAGGCTAAACAAGAGGAGAGATGGGTATCAATTTCTCTCTTAAGGGTCTTCTCATTGGCTTCTCAATTGCCGCACCTGTTGGGCCAATTGGTGTATTATGCATATTTACGTTCCAGCGGGGAACCCGCTCAACTGCCCTCCGCACTCTTTGCCGCGTCGGGAGGGCAGTCCCGCAATGCGGGCATGACGCCTCGAATTTCCTGCCCCCGGGCATACCATTCCTTTCCTTCTATTCTTATCAATCAAGCAGGACGGGTGGATTAAGGCGTTTATTTGCCGCCGTTTTTGGTCCGTGAGTCCTGAAGCGATCCTTTGGACAGTATCTGCACCATTTCTTCAGGTATTGATGAATAGCTGATGGAGTCATCGGAGGATATCAATCCCTTTGCATAAAGCTCGTAGAGGGACTGGTTCATGGTCTTCATGCCGGAGCGCCCCTGTCCTGCCAGCATTACGGAATATATCTGCTGCAGTTTGTTTTCTCTTATGAGACTTCTTATGGCGGGTGTCGGCACAAGGATTTCGAATGCAAGGGTCCTGCCGTTGCCGTCCTGTGTTGTGAGCAAACGCTGCGAGATGACCCCCTCGAGCACGAGGGACAGTTGGACACGTATCTGCTCCTGCTGGTGCGGCGGGAAGACGTCTATTATGCGGTTTATCGTCTGTATGGCCGAACACGTATGCAGTGTTGCGAGGGTCAGGTGCCCTGTCTCCGCAATGGTTATTGCCGCTTCTATTGTCTCGATATCATGCATTTCACCTATGAATACGATGTCGGGGTCCTGCCGCAGTATGCTGCTGAGGGCGCATCTGAATGATGAGGTGTCGGAATTGACCTCCCTCTGGTTCACGATGCATTTCTTATGACTGTGGAGGAACTCGATAGGGTCCTCGATCGTCACAATATGCGCTTCCCTTTCCGAGTTGATCCTGTCGATCATGGAAGCAAGCGTTGTCGATTTGCCGCTCCCTGTCGGCCCTGTGACGAGTATGAGCCCGTGGGGCTTCCGGACAAACTCCTCGACGGTATCGGGCAGCCCCAATCCACTGAGTGATTGAATGTCAAAGGGTATTGCCCTGAATGCGCCTGCCACCGCGCCCCTCTGCATAAAGATATTTGCCCTGAACCGGCTCAGTCCCTTTACTCCGAAAGAAAGGTCAAGCTCGTTGTTTTCCTCGAATTTTTGTTTCTGCAGCTCGGTCATGATGCTGTAGCAGAAGGATTTCGTGTCTTCCGGGGTGAGCGCAGGGCAATCCTCAAGCGTCGCGAGTTTGTCCACTATCCGTAGTTTCGGAGGGCTGCCTGTAGTTATGTGCAGGTCGGATGCGCTCCGCTCGATCATCAGCTTAAGGAGCTCAAACAATGTAGCCATTATCCCTCCGTTACAGCGTTTATCGCGTTGTGCGTATAGCATAAAGCGTTATAGCGCTAATTATCTATTTTCCTTTACGCGCTCAACACTATAACGCTATGAACGCAATTAATCCTCGAAGGTCACTCTGAGGATTTCTTCTATTGAAGTTACCCCATCTATGACCTTCTTGATTCCGCTCCGGCGCAGTGTGGACATCCCCAATCTTATGGCTTCCTTCTTTATATCAGCCGCTGACGCGCCTTGAAGAATAAGCTCTTTAAGCTCGTCCTTTATGGACATTATCTCGTATAAGGCTATTCTTCCCTTGTATCCCGAATTATTGCATTCAGGGCAGCCCAGTCCCATGTAGCATGTGACGTCTTTGACGATAGCAGGGTCGAACCCTATCTTGATCAGGGCTGTTTCAGAAACTTTATGCTCTTCCTTGCAGTTCAGGCAAATTTTCCGCGCAAGCCTTTGCGCTATAACCAATATGACCGAAGCCGATACCATAAGCGGCTCTATCCCCATATTTATGAGTCTCGTTATGGTGCTCGGGGCATCATTGGTATGGAGCGTGCTCAGAACAAGATGCCCGGTAAGCGCGGCCTTGACAGCTATTTCAGCGGTCTCGAAATCCCTTATCTCCCCGACCATGATGACATCAGGGTCCTGGCGCAGGAACGACCTGAGCGCAGCGGCAAAGGTAAGTCCTATGTCCTCCCTTATCTGCACCTGGTTAATGCCGAAAAAGTTATATTCGACGGGGTCTTCCGCAGTCATGATATTGACCCCCGGTTTGTTCAGTTGTGAGAGGGCGGAGTAGAGGGTTGTTGTTTTGCCGCTGCCTGTCGGGCCCGTGACCAGTATCATGCCGTAGGGTTTTTCTATGGCCTCCATGAAATCCTGCATCGGCTTTTCGTCAAACCCCAATTTCGTGAGGTCCAATTGCAGATTTGATTTATCGAGCAGTCTCAGGACGATTTTCTCTCCCCACAGGGTCGGCAATGTCGAGACCCTGAAATCTATCTCCCTGTCGTCGCCGAATTTGAGCTTTATCCTTCCGTCCTGGGGCAGCCTGCGCTCGGATATGTCCAGGTGGGACATTATCTTGATCCTGGATGTCAGCGCATTTTTGATTTTTACGGGGAGCTTCAGTACCGGCTGAAGCACGCCGTCGGTTCTGTATCTTACCCGCAGGAGGGTCTCCGAGGGCTCTATATGTATGTCACTGGTGCGCGATCTTATGGCATTCATCAGTATGCCGTTGGCGAGCTTCACGATAGGCGCATCCACCTCCTTGGGGAAATCCTTGTCATCTTTTTCCTCAACAAGGGTGATGTCTTCGAGGGCGCTTCCAATCACTTTGTTCAGGTCTTCAACATCGAGCAGGTCCTTATCGCCTCCCCTGGAATTCTTGGATGACAGCCTGACGGCTTCCTTTTTAGGATAGCTCTTTTCTATGGTTTCCATGATCGCGGCTTCGGCAGCCACATGCACCGAGATCTTCATTCCGGTGAGGAACCTGACCTCATCGATTGCAAAGTTGTTCGAGGGATCGACAACGGCGATTCTCAAGGCCGCCCCATCCTTTGAGATGGGCAGAAGCTGGTACTTTTTTGCTGTCTCGTACGGGACGAGCTTCAGCAGTGTTGTATCGATTCTATGGTCTGAAAGGTTGATGGCGGGCGCGTTATACTGCCTGCTTAAAAAGGTAATAAGGCTCTCTTCAGTGATATGCCCCATTTTCAAGAGAACGGACCCGAGCCTTTTGCCGTCTAGTTTTTGGACACGAAGGGCCTCATTCAGTTGTTCTTCAGATATGAGTTTGGCCTTAAGCAGCAACTGGCCCAATAAAGATGTACCGACAGTCACTACTTAGGATACTTGAAAAAAAATGTTAATGTCAATTTCAGAGCGGTTGCTTTTTTTATAAAATAAATCTTGACAGTTGTACGCTCCGTACCTGATATTAAATGGGTAAAAATTAGTATGATATAAGCGAACAGGGGGCAACGTATTGTATTGTAAGCAGCTCCGGAAGAGCATGGCAAAGGACTAATAGACAGGGAAGGCGAGAAGCGAGGGCGTTTATGCATGATTTCAAGGGAAGCATAGCCATAATCGGGGCGGGGAAGGGTGGAAGCGCTCTTCTGTCGGTCTTTTTGAAAGAAAAGGATGCGCATATAGTCGGCGTTGCCGATATTAACCCGGATGCCCCGGGCCTTGATATCGCAAAGAAATATAATATACCCATTGCCGGCGGTTTCGAAGAGCTTCTGAACAATAAGATCGATGTCATTATCAATGTGACGGGCAATAGCGATCTTACGCTTGAGGTCCTGAAAAAGAAATCCCCGGGTACGGAAGTCATAGACGGCAACAGCGCGAAGCTTGTCTGCGCCCTGCTGGAAAAGCGCCGCCAATCCCAGGAAGAGGCCAAAACCCTTCTCAGCGATACCAAAGAGTTGTATCGCATCGGCATTTCCCTTACATCCGCAGATAGGCTGGAAGAGGCCCTGGATACACTCCTTACCGAGGCCCTCCGCTCTGTTCATGCGCCTGCCGGAAGCATTGCCCTGTATAGCGAGTATGATGATTCCCTTACAATCAAGGCGTTAAGGGGCTTCTCTTCAAGATCCGCCCAGGTTATCCATTGGACGAGGCGCAGCGGCGGGATGACGGACCACGTTCTGAGCAAGAGGATCCCGACGATCATACCGGATACGGACAAATGCTCGTTTGTCGATATGAGAGGGCTTATCAAGGAGGGGACCAAGAGTATCGTGGCTGTCCCGCTTTTTGCCAACGAAAAGGTTATAGGTATTCTCTACATAGACGACTTCAACCCCAGGGAATGGACGCAGAGAGAGGTGGAATTCCTGACTCTCCTCGGAATTCAGGCCGCGTATGCCATTGAGAAATTCCGGCTTATCGAAGCGATTTCAGAGACGCGGACCTATCTTCAGAATGTCCTCGATAATTCCGCGGATGTGATTATGACCACCGATAACGATGCCAGGATCGTCGAATTCAACAAGGGCGCATCAAGGGTGCTGGGATACTCAAAGGATGAGGTCGCCGGCACAAAAGCAAAAGACCTGTGGGTAAGGCCCCAGGAAAGGCAGGAGATACTGGGGATGCTCGAGAAAGAGGGCTACGTATCCAATTATGAAACACAATTGAGGGCGAAAGACGGGAGGGCCGTCGATATCAGCCTGACCCTGTCGCATCTTAAGAACGGTGCCGGGGGCCTGCTCGGGACAGTCGGTATCAGCAAGGACATTACGGAGAAAAAGAGGCTCGAGAGGGCGATTGAGGAAAGGAACCTGGAGCTCCAGGAAATGAATGAAAAACTGGAGGAAAAGGTTTTTGAAAGGACAAAAGACCTTGAAAAGGCAAACAGAGAGCTCGAAAGGTCGAATAAGCTCAAAAGCCAGTTTATCGCCACCATGAGCCATGAGCTCAGGACCCCGCTCAATTCGATTCTGGGCTTTTCGGAACTGCTCGTGGATGAAGTTTACGGCCCCCTTACCGATAAGCAGAAACGGCATGTGCACAATATATACAATTCAGGAAGCCACCTTCTGCAGCTCATCAATAATATACTCGATATAGCCAAAATAGAGTCGGGCAAGATAGAGCTTAATTATGAGCTGTTCCCCGTGCAGCAGGCGATAGCGGACGTGGAGACGGTTATAAAATCGCTTGCCGACAAAAAGAAACAAACGCTGTCCGTAAAAATAAACGGCACTGTGGCTCCTCTCAAGGCGGACAGGGTCAAATTCAAGCAGATCCTGTACAACCTGCTTTCCAATGCGGTTAAATTCACCCCGGAAAACGGGAACGTCCTCCTGGAAGCGCAGGCGCTCAAAGGTTCTGAGCTGCTGCGTTCATTAAAAGGGATCAACCTGTATTCTGGGCAGAGTGACTATTTAAAGCTCGCCGTAACCGATACGGGAATCGGGATCAAAAAGGAAGACCGTGAAAGGATTTTCTCCGAGTTTGAACAGGGGGACAGCAGCTTCTCCAGGAAATATGAGGGAACGGGGCTCGGGCTTGCGCTTACCAAAAGGCTTGTGGAGCTGCACGGCGGAGAGATATTTGTCGACAGCAAAGAGAACGAAGGCAGTACCTTTACTATAGTCGTTCCCCTGTTTGACGCAGATACTTTCGAAAAGGCGTCAAAACTGCTCCCTGATGCAGAGAGAGAATATTTTACGCATGATGTGGATATCTCAAAGAGAAGGAGGGGCAAGTCGCCCCTTATACTTGTCGTTGAGGACGACCCTGCAACCGCCGAAGTTCTGACCCTTTATCTTGCCCAGGGGGGATACAGGGTCGCCCATGCATACAGCGGTGAGGAGGCCCTCAACAGGATAAGGGAACTGAAGCCGTTTTCGGTGCTTCTGGATGTGATGCTGCCCGGGAAGGACGGATGGGAGATATTGCAGGAGTTGAAATCGGATCCTGAATTGAAGGATATCCCGGTAATCATATCGTCCGTTATCGACAACAGGGAATTGGGTTTTGCGCTCGGCGCATCCGATTATCTTGTAAAGCCGGTAGACAGAATAACACTCCTGAGGAAACTCGAGCAATTGAGCTTCTCTACCAAGAAAACCAGGAAGCATATAAATATATTGTGCATTGATGACCACGACGATGTGCTCGAGCTGCTGGCGTCAATTCTCGAATCATCGGGCTACCATGTCATTGCGGCCAATTCCGGGCACAAGGGTATTGAAAAGGCCATGGCATATAAGCCCGACCTCATTATTCTTGATCTCATGATGCCCGAAGTCGATGGCTTTGAGGTGGCGCAGACCCTTAAAGGCAATCCCGCCACTCTTGATATCCCGATCCTTATACTCACGGCCAAGGACCTTACTGTGGATGACAGGCTCAGGCTTGCAGGTAAAATCGAGAGCTTTATACAGAAAAGCCATTTCACCAAAGAGGATCTCCTCTTGTATATAAAGGACCTTGAGGTTACCTATCCTGCACGGGCGGGACTGCTGGATGAGGTAAGCGGCCTCTTTGACCACAGCTATTTCCAGATACGTCTTGCGCAGGAGGTGAGCAGGGCGGCGAGATACAAAACAACCTTCACCATAATAATGCTCGATATTGACAATTTTACGGAATACATAAAGGCGCACGGAATAAACAGGGCCAATATCTGTATCAGGAAAATAGCGGAAATACTCAGAAAGGGTCTGCGGGGCTCGGATATCGTTGTGAGATACGGTATCGACGAATTTGCAGTTATACTTTCAAGCACGCTTAAGGAGCAGGCCGAAGTCGTTGCAAAGAGGTTCCTCGCGTATATCGGCAGCTATCCCTTCTACGGTGAGGAAGTTATGCCCGAGGGGAAAGTTAAAGCGAGTATGGCTGTAGTAAGCTACCCCAAAGATGCGGCCACGCCCGAGGAACTCATATTCAAAGCGCGCCAGATCTTGAGAATGGCTAAAGCAAGCGGAGGCAGGGGCTCGGGTGAGAATGAGCAGTAAGGCAAAAATACTCGTTGTCGAGGATAATCCCGTCAATCTTGAGTTGTTTGCGGATCTTCTCAATGTGGGGGGATACGAGTACGTCAATACATCAAAAGGCGAAGAGGCTCTTGAGATTTCCAGGAAAGAGAGCTTCGATCTTGTCCTTCTCGATATCCAGTTGCCGGGGATCGACGGGCTGACCGTGGCTAAAACCTTAAAGTCGAATGCTTCGACAAAACATACCAAAATCATAGCCCTTACGGCATATGCCATGAAGGGAGACAGGGAAATGTTCCTGGAAAAGGGATTTGACGGCTATATAGCGAAGCCTGTAACGATGAAGGAATTCCTGGAAGCTGTAGAAGGCTACCTTAAAGGCAGTAACGAGTTATAAGTAACGAGTTGAAGGATAAAAAAGAATCCGAAGACTCGTCACTGCCTTTGTCGTCACTTGTTACCCGTTACTGTTTTCAAGAATCTTTCCATATCGAATTCCGCCCCGATCATCTTCTTTGCACGGTTTATCTTGCCTTCCTCTCTTATCCTTGTCTTCCCGATGTTTGATTCGATCCTGTCGATGGCGGTAAAGGTATCCTCCGGTACCGATATTATGGGGATGCCCTTGGCCTGCGCCCTGCCGAGGACGACATCATTCGTGTACATGCCTCCTGTAAGGATGATGCATTTCGTCGATGTCTCCATTGCGACGAGTTGTATATCGGACCGATGGGCCCCTGTTATGACCGCCTTGTTCGGTGTTCTCCTGAAATATTTCAGGGCGTTGTCGACATCCATTGCGCCTATCGAGAAATTCTCAACGAATTCATCCAGCCTGTCTTCACAGCACAGGACCTTGCCGTTCAATATCTCGATCAATTGCCTTACCGCCATTGACTCGAGAAGGCTGTCTTTCTGAAAAACCCCGAATATCCTGATCGCTTTATTCTCAAGGAAGGGTTTTACGCTTCCCTTGACGTGCTCCAGAGAGTTAGCAGGCACTTTGTTGAAAACCCCGCCCGCGTATCGTTCGCCTAAAAGCCGTGCGCTGCCCAGAAGGGTATCCAGGGATACGTCCCCTCTCCATGCTTCGATTATCAGCGCATTGCCGTTCATCTCGTGTATCAATGAGAGTGCATTGATATCAAGGGCCGCGCCTTCGAAAAAGTCGCCGGCGCCGCCGACAATAACGAAGTCCTTGTCTCCCAGTGAACCGAACGCATCCAGTATGCGCTGTTTTGCGTCCCTGATCCTCCCCTCCAGGAGCAGCTGCTGCATTTCATAACTGAGCACAAAAGGAGAAATAATATCCAGCGGGTCGGCAAGGGATAACGCCTCTTTCATGAATACGGCATCTTCGTCATAAATACCCTTCCCTTTTTTTACAGGCCTTTTGCCTATGGGTTTTATATATCCCACCTTATATCCCCGCTCCATCAGCTCTATGCCGAGGCCGATGGCCAGGAAGGTCTTCCCGGTATAATCCCTGCTGGACATTATAAATATTGGAACCATGTGTTTCCTCCTGAAGTAAATTCAAAAAATTAAAATGAAAAATGTAAAATTAAGGAGTCCAATTTTTTACTTTTTATTTTTGATTTTCAAATATGATCCTCGCATCGATTGCAAATGCGCCCCTGTTCATGACCATAAGGGGATTGATATCAAGCTCCCGTATCATGGGAAAGTCGGTGACAATGGCCGATACGCTCAAGATTCCCTCGATTACGGCTTCGATATCCACCGGTCTCTCGCCCCGCGCGCCCCTGAGGAGTGCGCTGGTTTTGACTTCATTGATCATGGAAGCTGCCTCGCTGTGCGACACAGGAGCTATCCTGAACGATACATCCTTCAACACCTCGACATAGATCCCGCCCAGGCCGAACATGATCATGTGACCGAAGGTCCTGTCATAGGTGGCGCCGAGTATCACTTCCTTGCCGCCCTTGATCATCTCGGAAACAATGACCCCGTTTATGAAGGCATCCGGCATAAGTCTTTTTATGTTCGTTGTTATCTCGGTGAAAGCGTCTTCCGCGGCTATTGCGGAGTTTATATTGAGTTTTACGCCGCCAACATCAGTTTTGTGCAATATATCGGGCGACGATATCTTCATGACTACCGGGAATCCTATTCTCTCGGCGACTACGGCGGCTTCTATCGCAGAGCGGGCCAATGCCCGTTCAGGAGACACGAACCCGTACTGTGCAAGGATCGTCATTGCGATATCCTCGCCTAGCTCGTACCTGCCTGCCCCCAGCAAGTCATCTATCATGACCTGCAGCACGGACTTATCGGTCTGACGGGGCTGCGAGCCGTTCTCCCGGGCGTGCTTCCAGGTATTGTATTCGAACATCTTCTTGAACGCCTTTACCGCTGTTTCCGGGTAGGAGAAACTGGGTATGTCGCCGGCCTTGAGCTTCCGGATCGATTCCCGCACCCGCAGTTCTCCCATAAAGGACGCTATGACCGGCCTTTCTGTTTGTTTCGAGGTCTCAAC
Organism: Nitrospirota bacterium; assembly: GCA_023476565.1. Taxonomy (GTDB): domain Bacteria; phylum Nitrospirota; class Thermodesulfovibrionia; order Thermodesulfovibrionales; family Dissulfurispiraceae; genus JAMCVZ01. The sequence goes on along the minus strand of JAMCVZ010000049.1, from coordinate 30,784 downwards.
GATTATATCAGCGATATTCTCGACGTCGGTCATGGCCTGCGGCGTAAGTATTACAATGATCCCATCCACATTAGGGTCACCTATTGCCCTGTTCAACACGACGGCGTACCTCTCTGAAGTCGCGTCGCCGATGATATCCACGGGGTTGTATAATGACGCGTTGTGCGGCAGAAGGGCGGCAATGGAGTCGATCGACTCTTTCGACATCTGGGGCAGCCTCAGGCCCAGCCGCTCGGATGTATCGGCCGCGATGATCCCTGGGCCTCCGGCATTGGTAATGATAAGCAGTTTATCCCCGGACGGCAGCTTTTTCCCTGAAAACGCAAGGGCTGTATCAAAGAGGTCCTGAATCCCTTCCGCCCTTATAATCCCGGTCTGCTTGAAAGCAGCGTTGAATGCGACTTCGGACCCGGCCAGGGCGCCGGTATGCGAGGAGGCCGCCCGTGCGCCTGCTGCGGTGCCGCCTGATTTCATAAGGATAACAGGCTTTATCTTTGTTGCATTTTTAGCAACGTTCATGAACCTTCTCCCGTCTACCACATCCTCTATATACCCGAGGATGACATCCGTATCCGGATCGTTCATGAAGTACTCTATGAAGTCTATCTCGTTAAGGTCAGCCTTGTTCCCGAGGCTGATGAATTTTGAGAAACCCATCTTGTTCCCGATGGCCCAATCCAGAATGGCAATGCCGAGGGCCCCGGACTGTGAAAAGAACGATATCCTGCCCTCCGGGAGCATACCCCCTGCAAAGGTGGCGTTCATATTGTTCGAGGTGTTTATAATGCCGAGGCAGTTGGGACCGAGCATCCTGATATTATTCCTTCTGCTGATTTCCCTGACCTCATTCTCAAGCCTGATACCCTCGGCTCCCGCCTCCTTGAACCCTGCGCTCAGTATGACCGCGGCCCTGATCCCTGCGGAAGCACAATCAACGAGAGAGTCAGGAACAAAGCGGGCAGGCACTGCTATGACCGCGAGGTCTATGTCTTTGCCGGTTGCAGATACCTTTGGATAGGTCTTCAGCCCGAGAATGTCTTCTGCAGTAGGGTTAATCGGGTATAGCGTGCCGCTGTATTTAAACTGTATCAGGTTGTTGAGAACAGCATGGCCGACTTTTTTCGGATCCCTGGAGGCGCCGATGACCGCAATTGAAACCGGGTTGAAGAGGGATTCAAGCATACATAAGTTTACTATCGGGCGGCCTGAGAATCAAGCTTGTTTTTTGCGGCCGGCCCCTTCACCTGTAATTGTCGAGAGGATCTTTCAGCCCGGCCTCCTCGAACCCCTTGGCCCTGAAAAGGCAGCTATCGCACCTGCCGCAGGGAACAAAGCCGTGATGCGTAATGCGTGATGCGTGATCTGTTTCCTTCATTAACTCATTACGCATTACGGATAACGCGTTACGGTCTTCCTGCGGATCATAGCAGCTCCATGTCAGGGAATAGTCCAGGCCCAATCCAGTACCCTTCCTTACTATCTCCGCTTTTGTCAGATAGAGGAGCGGCGCATTGATCTTAAATCTGAGCTTTCCCTCCACGGATATCTTTGTCGAGAGATTTGCCGTTTCCTCAAAAGCCCCCAGATATTCAGGGCGGCAGTCGGGATACCCGCTGTAATCCACCGCATTCGCCCCGATGAAAATATCCGGGGCCTCAAGCACCTCTGCCCATGAAAGGGCAAAAGAAAGGAAGATCGTGTTGCGGGCAGGAACGTAGGTGACGGGAATCAGTGATGCGTGATGCGTGATGCGTGATGTGTCTTTTTCTTTTGACTCATTACGCATTACGGATAACTCATTACGGCCTTTCGGCACTTCCAGATCCGAAGTCAGGGCAGAGCCGCCTATATCCCTCATATCGAATTTCATTATGAGGTGCCTCTTGATGCCGAGGCTCTTTGCTACCGCCTTTGCTGATTCCAGTTCGACCCTGTGCCTCTGGGCATAATCAAAACTTAGTGCGTAGACCTCGTATCCCTCAGCCCTTGCTATGGCCGCTGATGTCGAGGAATCAATTCCTCCGCTCAGGAGGATAACCGCTTTTCTGCTCATGTGCTATCTCAACCTCTTTCCTCAGGCAAACAAAATGCCCTTCTGCTGCAATCCTCTATTATAACAATAGACAGGCAGTGCCGGCTTGAGCGATCTATTTCTTTTCGCCTATTTTGCTTTCGGCGCCCTGAACGAGCCGCTTGATATTGGGAAGGTGGCGTATAAAAATCAAAACAGTAATGGCGACTGCGATGAGTATTTTCCTCCGGGAATAATCGATCATGTAAAAACTGAGCGGCAGGAATCCGAAAGCTACCAGTGCGCTCAAAGAAGAATACTTCGTAAATTTTGCTGTCAGGAGCCAGAGTATAACGGTAAAGAGCGCAACGTAGGGTGAAAGTACGGTTAAGACACCAAGACTCGTCGCAACTCCCTTGCCGCCTTTAAATTTGAGGAAGGGTGAAAAATTGTGTCCCAGAATCGAAGAGAGCCCGAGCAATCCTTCGTACACCGGTCCCAGCGCGAGGGCCTTTGCTATTCCTACTGCTACCGCCCCTTTTGTCATGTCACCCAGAAGGGTGAGGAGGGCGGCCTCTTTTCCCATTGTCCTCATGACATTGGTTGCGCCGATATTGCCGCTGCCGACCTTCCTTAAATCAATGCCCCTGCTCTTTGCGAGCAGTTGCCCGACCGGTATCGAACCGATCAGGAATGAGGCTATCATCAAGACAGTTGTCATTGGACCTGCTTCCAGAAAGAGACGGTATATTTAATCCCGGAAATTAAGGCAAGGACAAGGGCGATATACATGAGGACCAGACCGGCATCGTAGAAATCCAGATCCCCTATCCCCCCGGGCAGGAGGAGGAGTATGATCGATACCATCTGCGCGGCGGTTTTGAGTTTTCCGCCTGTCTCGGCCGGGATGACGATATTTTTTGAAAGGGCGACCACCCTCAGCGCGGTAACGACAAATTCCCTGACAATGATTATTATGGCAATCCATGCCGGGAGCCTTACCATATCAACCAGCAATATCAGGGCGGAAATAATAAGGAATTTGTCGGCTATCGGGTCAAGAATAATCCCGAATTTCGTAATCTGTCCCGATCGCCTTGCAAGATAGCCGTCAAGGAAGTCGGTCAAAGATGCGATCAGGAATATGCTGATTCCCAAAAAGGGGCTTCCGGGAGTTACGATAATAAAGAAAGGTATGAGAAATATCCTGCTGAAAGTAAGGATTGTAGGGAGATTAAATCTTATAGTACTCATCTGTCAGAACTTTCCATTTGCCGTTCGCTTTTAAGATAAGGTCGCAAATTTCCCTGACAGCGCCTCTTCCGCCGCGGGACTTTGTAACAAGCATGGCCTCGTCTTTCGTCTCGTCCGTTGCATCTGCGACAGCGACTGCGAGGCCCACCTTCCTGAAAAGGGGGATATCGACGATATCATCTCCGATATATGCTACCTCCTCATCAGAAACTCCGAGCTTCTCGATAAGGTGCTTGTAGGCAATTCTCTTGTCATGGCACTTCTGGTAGACCTCTTTGATCCCCAGCTCGCGTGCCCGCCTGTCAACAACCTTTGAGTCCCTCCCCGTGATTAGGGCGACCTGAAGCCCTGCCTTCTGGAGCATCTTTATTCCGTGGCCGTCCCTTACATGAAATGTTTTCAACTCGTTCCCGTCATTGTCCAAAGTAATGCCGCCGTCGGTAAGTACCCCGTCCACATCAAGGGCGAGGAGTTTAATTCCCTTGGCGATTTGTTCTATCTGTTTTTTTGTTTTTTTCATTTTTACATCAGGTTTATCTGAACAGGCCTCCTTTTTTTCGATGGACCACCCTTTAGGGTTTCAGGCGTTAGATCTATCTGCTCCTTGTTCTTGTCGTGGATTTTCGCCCCTTTTTCTTCAAGAAAGGCGCTCACTGTTTTTTATTGCTCAACTATTTTCATCTCGACAAGCCTTCGTCGTTCATGCTCTATTTCGGTCTTGAGGACCGCAGGATCTGGCAATTGCAGCCGATACTTTGAGGCAAATATCTTATTGCTTATTCCGCCCAATGCATACTCGACAATGGTTCTCTTTTTATCAGTGCAGAGGATGATTCCTATAGGTTCATTCTCTTCGGGCAGCTTCTCCCGATCCTTCAGGTAATTGATATAGAGGTTCATTTGTCCTGCATCTGCGTGAGTGAGTTCGCCGATCTTTAAATCCACCGCTACCAGGCATCTTAGAATTCGATGGTAGAGTAACAGATCGATATGATAATGTCTTCCCTCAAGGGTTATCCTTTTCTGGCGGGCGACAAAGGTGAACCCTGTGCCGAGTTCGAGAAGAAAGCGTTCAAGATATTGAATCAATACCTCTTCTAGTTGTGATTCGGAGTATTCGTCTTTTAATCCAAGGAATTCCAGTACATAGGGGTCTTTTATCTCGTCCTCCGGCTTCAGGACGACGGGTTTTTCGTGAGCTTTTGCAATAACTGCTGACTTTCTCTTGGATAATGCGGTGCGCTCGTAAAGCATAGATTGAATCTGCCTGTCGAGTTGTCTTACCGACCAGTTTCCTCTTTTGCATTCTGCTTCGTAGAACTCTCGCTGGTGAGCCTCATCAAGGCGCATAAGCAATCGATAGTGGGACCAGGACAGAGAGAATCTTCTAAAGAACGCCTCGGAAAATACAGACATTGATTGGGAAGTGGGTGCTAATTCAGCACGCACTGAGTGCGATTTTCTATCTGCTTTCTTTGATATTTTCGCACACGCAGTGTGCGAAATCTCAGGATAGCTCAAATAGAATTGCCGCATATGCTCTATATTCCTTTCTGTAAATCCTTTTCCAAATCGTGAAGTCAGATCAGAAGACAATCTTTTCAGCAATGCTTCTCCGTATTGGGCTCGCTTTTTTCCCCCTTGCTCATATTCGACAATTCTTCTGCCGATAAGCCAGTAGGTGGTCACGAGAGCAGTGTTTACATAGCGAACTGCTGTTCTGCGCCCTTGCTCAATGAGAGAGGCAAGATCAGAGATTAGAGTTGAATAATTGAGTTTTTTAACAGTTTCACTCATTCATTAAAGTCCTTACGCAATCCCCTGCCGTAATATATCATGCAGGTGAATTATGCCTTTCGCCTTTCCCTCACTGTCAGGAACGGTAAGGGATGTGATGGATTTGTTTTCCATAATAGACAAAGCCTTTGCCGCCAGTTCTTCTTCGGATATGGTCTTAGGGTTCCTCGTCATGACTTCCCCTGCCTTCATATCGAAAAACGCCTTGTCCCATTTTTCTATGCCCCTCCTCAGGTCCCCATCCGTTACAATGCCGAGGATCCTGTTGTCGGCATCTGCAACTATAGTGACCCCGAGTTTTTTGGATGATATTTCCATGACAGCCTTTATCATAGGGGTTTCCGGTGATACCAGCGGGAGGGCAGCTCCTGTGTGCATGAGGTCTTTCACCCTGATGAGCAATCTTTTCCCGAGATTGCCGCCCGGATGGAAGCAGGCGAAATCCTCTTTCTTGAATCCCCTTTTTGTCAAAAGGGCGACAGCAATAGCATCGCCCATCGCCATGGCGGCGGTTGTCGAAGCTGTCGGCACAATGCCGAGGGGGCAGGCCTCCTCGGCTATGGATACATCGAGGACTACGTCGGCCGCTTTGGACAGCGTTGAATCAGGGTTTCCGGTCATCGAAATCAGGCTTATGCCGAACCTCTTCAGAAAGGGCAGCAGGCCTATGAGCTCTTCTGTCTCGCCGCTGTGTGATATGGCTACTATCGTATCCCCCGAAGTCACCATCCCCAGGTCTCCGTGCCCGGCTTCGGCAGGGTGCAAAAAAAAGGCCGGGGTGCCTGTGGAAGCCAGCGTTGCGGCAATCTTCTTGCCGATGAGCCCTGATTTCCCCATGCCGGTCACAACGATCCTGCCCTTGCTGTTGTAGATAATATCGACGGCTTTTTCGAAGGTGCTGTCGAGCCTTTCAATCAGGGCGGAAACCGCATCGGCCTCTATCTTTAAAACCCTCTTTGCAATATCAAGAATGTTGTCCATTTTAGTTCATCCTTCATGCTTGCCGCCTTCATCCTTTGTGATCACCAAGTGAACTGGCATCTCAACCATCCCGGAGGAATTCCCTTCTTATGCGCCTCGTTTTCGATCCTGTCCAGGTCTTTTTCTCTATCCTTCAACTGCTTTTGAGCGCTTTTAAGCTTTGTCCGGGTCTTTTTGATTTCTTTCTCCAGGGCCTTTCTTTTCTTGCCCAGCTCTCTGGACGCATCTTCTTTCAGCTCGGCGAGACGCGCATCCTGCTTTTTAACCTCGTCCTGGGCCTTTTCTATTTTCTTCTTGTAGTAAGTCGCCCTCTTGCACCAGTATTCCTGTTCTTTCCGGTCCTCGGCTTTCCGGGTCTTGTTATCACTTTCTGCCTTTTTGTTAATGACGGACTGGGTCTCACCATCAGAGGGTTTCTTGTACTTCTCGATGTCCTGATTTGTAAGGATTTCCTCTTTCTGTGGAGGCCGGCTGCTGCCTTGTCCGGCGCCTCCTGAGACGGGAATTACAAGCAGGGTGATGGAAAAGATTATCAATAAGGCTTTAGTGAGCTTAGACGGCATGAGATTCTCCTCCTCCCGTGGATTTTTGTTCTGCCATAAGGTCGTGAATAGCCTTTACCGATCTCAGCAACCGTGCCAGGCTGTCCAAAGGTATCATATTGGGGCCGTCGCACAGGGCCTTCTCAGGCTCGGGATGGACCTCCATGAACAGGCCGTCGACTCCGACAGCTACCGCGGCCCGTGCAAAGGGCCCGGCAAATTCCCTCTGGCCGCCTGAAGAACTCCCCTGGCCGCCCGGAAGCTGAAGGCTGTGGGTTACATCGAATATTACCGGATAGCCGAAGGAGCGCATAATGGGCAGCCCCCTGAAATCGACGACGAGGTTATTGTAGCCGAATGAAGTGCCCCTCTCTGTGAGAAATAACTTTTTGTTTCCGGTCGATGTGAATTTCTCTATGATATTTTTTACATCCCAGGGAGCGAGGAACTGACCTTTTTTAATATTCACCGGCTTGCCGGTGCCGGAGGCGGCAAGGATCAGGTCTGTCTGCCTGCACAGGAATGCGGGGAGTTGCAGTATATCGAGCGCTTCCGAAGCGGCCCTGATCTCGTCGACGGAATGGACATCCGCTAGTACTGGGATATTGAGTCTGTCCCTTATCCCGGCCAATATCCTCAGCCCTTTATCGACACCGGGGCCTCTGTATGCATTAACGGAAGTGCGGTTCGCCTTATCATAAGAGCTTTTAAAGACGAGGGGAAGTCCCACGGCAGCACATATTCCTTTCAATCTTTCGGCTGTATAAAGAGTTATATCTTCGCTCTCGATCACGCACGGCCCTGCAATGATTACAGGGAGATTGCCATCGCCTATGCTCACGCTGTTTGTTTTTATTTCCATAAAGCAGCCATCAATTTACCGTGTATTATATCATTAAAGAGGTTTCTATGTGATACTGTCCGCTCGGCGCCCTGCTCGGCGTGTTTTCGAGATTCTCCCTGCTCAAGAGGTCGGTAAGCGAGGAGTGTAATTCGTGCGGCGCGTGCGCTTCGGTCTGCCAGGGAGGCGCTGACCCTGACAAAAAAGAGGAATGGAAAGATGCTGAGTGCTGTTGCTGCCGGAACTGCGATGATATATGCCCGAAGAAGGCCGTCAGTTTCGGGTTCTCCGGAAAGAAATCTGCTGCGGCACTGGATCTGGGAAGGCGGCGTGTTGTCACTTCAATGCTTGCCGGCGTTGTTGCCGTCCCTTTATTGAAGACGACTCCGCTTTTGAAGACAGGGGTTCCCAATCCGAGACTCCTCAGGCCGCCGGGCTCCCTCGAAGAGAAGGAATTTCTGAAACGGTGTGTTAAATGCGGCGAGTGTATGAAGGTATGCATAACCAACGGGCTTCAGCCTGCTTTGCTCGAGGCCGGTCTTGAGGGCATATGGTCTCCCGTACTTATTCCGAGGATCGGGTATTGTGAGTACCGGTGCACCCTGTGCGGGCAGGTCTGTCCTACAGGCGCAATCAGGAAGCTCGAGCTGAAAGAAAAAGCGAAGGTAAGGATCGGCCACTGCAATGATCGATAAAGGAAGATGCCTGCCCCATGCCCATGCGACACCGTGTATCGTCTGCGAGGAGGTCTGCCCCACCCCGAAGAAGGCCATATGGTTCGATGAAGTAATAGTGAAAGGCAGGCAGGGTAGGGAAGTGCTGGTGAAGCAGCCGAGGGTTGATCTTGAGCTCTGTATCGGTTGCGGGATATGCGAGGCAAAGTGCCCTGTGCTGGGCCAGCCGGCGATCTAAGTGACGAGCATCGGCGAAGCACGGTCAAAAGAGAACCAGCTCCTGATGAATTCGGATGGTTATTAGTTAGGGCAAAGCGCCTTATGTATGTTCTTCCGGTATTTTCACATCCCGCAGGTATTGGGCGCTTGCTTCGGGCTGCACCGGGTTTATGTACATGCCGCTGGCGATCTCGAATCCGGAGGTATACCCTATCCGCGGCACGATGGAGAGATACCAGTGGATAAACTTCGAATTTGCATTATCGGGCCTACCTGACCTTATGGCATAATTGAAATCCGGGTTCTCAAGGCCGTGATACAGTCTTGACATGGTTGCCTTAAGGTTTGATGCAAAGTCCCACATCTCCTCATTCCTGATGTCCGCAATCGAACCCGAGTGCCTTTTCGGGAATATCCAGACATGGAAAGGCGACAGGGCTGCATAAGGGACGAAGGATACGAAATGTTCGGAATCAACAAGCACCCTTGAGCCGTTTTGCAGCTCCTCGCCGAGCATCTTGCACATCAGGCACTCCCCTGTGTCATCGAAAAATCTCATGTATGCCTCGATCCTGTCCCTTATCTGGAGAGGCATCACCGGTATGCCCACCATCTGGGTAAGCGAATGCTCGAAAGACGTGCCGGATCTGGTTCCGCTGTTTTTGAATATGACTACATAATCGACCCGCGGATCGTTGTATATCTCGATAAGGCGTTTCTTGTATGTTTCGATAACTGCTTTCAACTGAGCGGCCTGCAGGTTTGCTGTAGTAAAGTTGTGAAAGGGCGTTTCTATGATGATCTCATGTACGCCGACCCCGTTGGCCGACCTTTGCAATTTGTCACTCCACCTTACCTGGTGTCCCTCTTCAGAAAGCTTTGAAAACTTGTTCCGCACGACCCTTACCTTCCATCCGCTCTCATCCTGGATACGATATACCTCATCAGGTATTATCTTTTCATTTCCCAGGCAGAAGTGGCAGGTCCCGAGATATTCCGGCAGCTTTCTCAGTATGTTCTTTTCAAGAAAATCCGCGGGATCGACAGCGGTGCTCTTTTCGACCATAACCCATTCCCGTGTTATAAGGTTTAATCTAAGTTCAGGCACGTTGCCTCCTCAATAAAAAACAAATTCCAAATCCGAAGCACGAAATCCTAAAAAGAGGTGTTTAGAGCTTCGTGTTTAGGGTTTAGATTTTAGAATTTAGTGTTTGTCTCTCATATTTGTCCTCTGTCCAGAGTTCTGTATTGTATTGCTTCCGCCACATGGTGATTGTGTATATCATCTGAACGGTCCAGGTCGGCAATAGTCCTCGATACCTTCAATATCCTCGAGTATGCCCGTGCGCTTAAGCCGAGCTTCTGCATGGCGGCATCAAGGAGGGTGCGCGCATCTTCCGTAAGAGTGCAATGTTTTTTCATATGCCGTGTCTTCATCTGGCCGTTGGCGAATATTTTATCGCCCTCGAATCTTCTGAGCTGCCTTTCCCGTGCTTCAGTGACCCTTTGCCGTATAAGCCATGATTTTTCCCCCGAATAATCGTTTGAAAGGTCCTTGTAAGGCACGGCAGGGACATCCAGATGTATATCGATACGATCCATGAGCGGGCCTGAGACTCTCGACCTGTACCTGTTTATCATGCCGGGAGTGCAGGTGCACTGGTGGCGTGAGTCTCCGAAATAGCCGCAGGGGCAGGGGTTTGGACACCTTTGCAAAGTATCCGCAATATAGGATGACGTTGCCACGCCGTATTATACCACCCAAGGGCTACCCTTTAGAACCCCGGTCCCTCGGAGAGCACATCAGGAAGAGACGCCTTGACTTGGGCCTGCTGCAGATCGAAGTTGCCGTCGAGATCGGCGTTACCGAATCCACCGTGTGGAATTGGGAGCACGGGACCGAGCCGGAGTTGATCCACATTCCGGCCGTCCTCGCTTTTCTCGGATATGTGCCCTGGGAGTGTCCTGACGATCCTGTGGGAAGACTGGCTTACTTCAAGAAGGTCACAGGCCTTTCACTGAGACGGCTGGGGCCGCTTATGGGCCGGGACCCGGAGCAGTTAGAGGACTGGTTGAGCGGACGAGTGAAGCCGTGCGAAAGGAATCTACTACAAATTAAAAAGTTTCTTGAAGATCTAATCTAAGAAATACGTCAATAAATTGTTACCCTTTAGCAAAGACTTTCCGTATACTTTTCTTTGTTGTAGTGCTTTTTTCAAGGACATAATGGTGAGCATGGGCATCAATGACGTTGCCTTTCTCCCTGATAAGTTCTATAACGCAAAATCCACGGGTTGAGAAGCCGATTCTTGAAGTAGGTGCTTGCACAAGCCAAAGTGGTGCTTTGTCGAACGGTTCGCTATTGAGTGAACGAGCATCAAATTCATGGTAGTGCCCATAAAGCCAAAGACGAATCTTGTGCATCGAGAAGACATCACGCCCTACAGTAAGCCAATTATCCACCTGACGCTCCTTTGTGGAGGCACCTTCTGAACGAAGGCCATGATGGGATATAGCAATACTAAATACTGCTTCAGGATCGTCGTCTCCGAGACTACGATTTATTTCTCTCAGAGCAGATTCGCTAAAGGATGCATGATCTGGAGTGTCCGCGCCAAGTTCAGCTACACTGTTCATGACAAAAAAACGAATACCGCAGTGTAGGAAACGGCGATCGACCCATGACAAACTTGATGAAATAGCCCAGTTCCTATCGCTCGTGAGACGATGAGCAAAGCGACGAAAAGGTTCAAGCGCATAGTCGTGGTGTCGCGGAGAATGCGTAGAACCGGCCACATATGCAGGGACATTGTCAGTCTCAAAATCTTTAGTTTCCAAGTTAAATTTACGCTTGTCACATGCGGAGAACCGTAAATTGACGTCGTGATTTCCAGGCACGAGAACAATTCTATCACGCATTCGTTCAATGTTAGTGTTGCCCCATAGTGGACCAATAAGATCGAGAGCAAGCCGCTCTTCGGCAAGCAGAAACTGATCAGGCCTCCCACTGTGGCTTAAGTCACCCGCCACAACTATCAGGTCCGGCAATAGACCCTCTTGTCTTAATGCACGGACAATCCAGTGCTCAGCGAATGTGGCTTTTGGATCTGTCGCAGGATCACCAAACTGAACGTCTGCCAGAAGAAGGATACGAATGGCATCGTCAGGGTTAGGTCTAAAGCCGCTTCGCCCATGCCAATGGTCAAGCTCAAATAAAAGCTTGTTACGTAGCGCATCCATTCTGGCCTTAGCTGCCTCGTCCTGTCCTGTGGCTTGTATGAACTCGCTCCAAGCAAGGTACTGGACCACTTTGGCTGACGACTCTCCGACTTGCTTGAGGATTTCAAGAACTCTTTCGTCACCCCACAGCTGACTAATGAGAAAAATCGGGGCAGCACGGGGTGCCTCTTGTATAGATGACTTTAATAGTTCAGCCGCGTTAATATTTGACCAATCGCCTTCATCGAGAAACACATCAATGACATAACCATCAACTGGTGTATTTCGATATTTTTCAAAATCCCTGTGGGTCCATATATACAACGGCTCAAATTCCGGGATAGAGAAAACTTCCATGTATTGTTCTTTTCGGCGACTCGGTGCGTCGTCAATTATCATTATTCTGTAAGCCACTTTGCCTCCTTTTTAAGCACCCAAATAAGCTGCATAAGGGATGCTTATACGAATGCCAAGAATTTTATCTGTCAGATCAATTGGCTCAACACTGCCACCAATTGCAGTTAAATGAGACCATCTGTGCTTTTTCAATTTAGGGAGTACAGTTGTGGAATTACATGCCGATGCGTTAGTAAAAATCATTGTGACAGCTTTTGTCTCATAATCGACACGTACCCATAGGTCAGCGTACTCCTGCCGCCCAGGATCCCAAGGATCAATTATTACAGACGTAGAATAGACAGCATTTCTCAGAAGATCCAAGACTATTCCGGCAATCCCACGATGCCAAGTGATCCACACTTCTCCGGAGCTGCTGTCAAAATTGAGAGCACCGGATAAGCTGAACTTAATTGAACGCTTACGCGATTCGACAAAATTACCATTACAAACCTTTCCATCGCTAGCTCCCTTCCACTCAATTCGCTTAATTATCTGAGTAAGTGCCTTGGTCTCAAAAGTGCGGTCTCTCCAATATTCCTTTGTCAGCGGGATTCGATGAAAGAAAGCATCAGCAACAGCTTTCATTGATGCCACATACGTTTCCAGTGCGTGTTTTGTGTTCTCACGCCAACCAGCTTGCAAACGATCGGAGCTACTGCGAGTAATTAATTCACGGACCATTTCAGCATTCTTCTTCATCGCAGCAGTCTTATCTCCGAAGGTATCCGACGCTTCCTTGCGAACTAAGACGCTTTCAAGGCCATCAACTATATCCGCCAAATGATCTAAACTGTCCAAAGCGTCTTTAATTCGAACATCATTAATAGTGGATGCTTGAGCCAAATCGTCAATGAGCAAGGGAATCGCCTCGGAGTGAGCATTGCCCCGCGGTGAAAGATGCTCAAGGAACCAAGCAGTTAACCGCTGAGATAATGACCACGAGGCTGTCGAAAGCAATCTTTTGCCTATTTTATAGGCGATTGAATCTTGACTAATTAGCTCCTCTGAGGTTAGGTAAGCTAATAGTACTTTTGTAACATAGTTTAATTTTTCTTTCTCATACTCAATGACTGCATTGGCGGCTTGGCGTTTGGCAGTCGTGTCAAGCAGACCAAGCCCATACATTGCTGCCAAAGCTGCCAATGGCGCATGGGGAGAATGCTCCTTTAATCGCGATAGTTCGCGGATGAGAATTTTAACAAGCTCAACACGCACATCCAGATCAAACTCATTCCCAAAAAGGAGCAGTTGACTAGCAGCCAGTTCACATCGTATTTCGGGTTCACCGTGCTCCCTGATCTTTTTTAGACAGTAGTCGTCCCTCCCCGTCATCGCGTGTAGTTCTGCCACGTGGAGGGCCAAACCTGTTGATCGGATGAGATCGATTTTCGCCAAATGCTTTGCTTCCTCGTTCAATGTTTCTGGACTCTGACGGTAACAATATCTTGTCGCCATTTCAGGATTGACCAATGGCAGCGGACGTAACCCCCTGCTCCAATTATTTAATGGAGAGGCAGAACCCCATCGATAGCCCCAATGTCTGATCTCTTCTTTGGCATATGGTGCAGATAGTGAACAGGAGAAAGATTCAGATAGACTAAGCGCATGGCAAAGAGGACAATTGCCTTCCCTGCCCATTACTGGCAAGTCGAGGCGCCAATAATAGTCGACCCGCTCTTCTTTATATCCGTCCGCGGGTTGTCGTAGGCGATTAACAATAACCATTGTTTTGATAGGCGTTGCGCCAAGAGCACTTAGAGCAGCGCGGAGATCTTGGATGGTCCGCCCCGTAATTGCTGCATCATCAAATAACAAGATAGGCCGCATTTGATTGTCAACAATTAGAGCTGAGCGGATCTCTTGACGCATCAGAGGAGGAATTAAAAGTGAGGACCCACTCCAGCGAACCCGAATAGGAAGAATAGGGGAAATTCTAGTCATTGCAAGTTGACGACCCTGTGGTGTAAGAAGATTCAATAACTTGCGCACAACCAATTCGCTAGTTGGATGAGAACGATAGACGAGAAGACCATATTTGGCCTGATTACTCGAACGCGAAGAGTTTTTTCCAAAGTGATCGTCAAGGAGGCGATGCCAATTTTTATCTATGTGGCTTTTATCTATACCGATGAATGGCAATATCGTCAGGATGAGAAAACGTGCCAAATCATTCTTTTCCAGAAAAGCAGCTTCTACAGCAGCGGCAATATTCAAGGTAAGAAAATCATGATGTCCTTCATATGACCAATGACCAGCCTTGACAATGACAGGGCTTGAGCTTTGCCAGTCCTGATATGTCTTTTGCGGATCTCGGAACCCAATGCATTTTCCGTTTTCATCAAACCGAGGTATTTCAAAACTCTTCCAGCCCTCAGGTGCTACTGCAGCTGTTTTGCCGATCCTGGAAAGTCTAGGCGCCGACTCGCTCAGTTGCTGGTTTGGCAACCAAAATAGGAGAGAAGGTTTGTGTTTCCGCAGCGGACTGCTATTATGGACAAAGAAATGTAGATCAAGTGACAGTGCGCCCGAGGCAGCCAAAGTTGAGCCAGACACTAGAACTGAACCTATTGCCAGCCGAGTACCTGGGAAGGTTGTGGCAGGCTCATATACCTCAACAGCATGAATTTCCTGCAGCACAGGAAGGGTCAACCGATCCAATGGATAAAAGTCTACTTCGTGTGGCGGCAGAACGCCCAATACCCGAGCCAACGATATTCTATAAATTGCAGCGCAGAGGCTATTACGAGTTGTTTGCGGGAAATCAAGATAGCCACCTATAGTGACAGGAATGCCTGTCTGGTCATGCCCCCAGATAATCTTTTCAGGAATGAACATAGATCTACCGTGGTTAACCTCTTCCCATAGTCTGCGTGAGTCATGCCATTTTAGCCAACGCACAACTGAAAGTCTGAACGTTTGCGGTTTTGGTGTAATGGTAGGGTGTTTAATCTGCACCTTCTTGAAATCTTCTTTAAGACTTGAAAACCCATGTCTAGACCCATGCTTCTGATAATTAACAGTAGCGAAGCGCCATCTATTTGTAGATAAGATTATCCTCGCTAATTTTTTTGGCCAGTCTGCACTGCCGGGCGCCTTAAATTCATCGAGCGCAGCTGCATAGGTTTCCGCTTCATAACTTGGGATATCCGCGATGATTAGTGTCGTTTCGTCAGTAGCATATGGAGCAACTTTATATTCCAGAAAATTGAGAATGTCCCACTTCATACGATGGGGTCGGACTAACCATAGAATCCAGTCACTCTGCTCCCCATATACCTTCAGCTGGCCAAAGCGCTCGTCTAGAACCTTTTTGCTTTCGAACCACTTGAAGGATGATGCACAATCACTTTCATCTAAGCATAATTCGGGCCACACTTCGCTTTGCTGACCTTCTCCAAACTTAGCCCACCTATCACCATAATCAGTCTCTTCTTTCCATCCCAGTCGCAGATGTATGGCCAGACCTTGCCTACGACTTCGCTTTTCAGTGAGCGAATAAGTTACAGCTGTCGGTCGATCAATAGGGGCGCTACAACCAAACCAAATATGATTCTCCAGCGCACGAATGTAGTCGCCTGTCTCATTAAGTAAATTGTAGAGCAGATGGAGTCCACCGTAGCGAGTAAGTCGCTCAGGTTTCGTACTGCGACCGCCAAGAAATACTTCTTGCATAACTTGATTGAACTTGTATTTATCGGACAACTGAACATTCGCTTGTTCAAACCGATAGACCATACCTACGCCGCGATCAAGCATGAATACTTCAATACACCCTGGACGAGGAGTAAGCCAGTCAACATCAAGCTGAGGACAGCGTATGCGCTCTTCGCTAACATGCCTTCGATATACTTCTCTGCCTGCAGAATCAAGTCCCAACCGTCCGGTTCTATATCGTATATATAATCCTAGTGCGCGTGGAGCTGTCTCTTCTTCATAGGCGTGCTCCTGTGCATTATGAAGCATTTCCTGCACTGCAACACGAAGTTTATAGATAAGACGGTCTCTTGTCTGCGGCGCAATCTTGGAAGCGAGTTTTGAGTCCACACCCTTTAGCAGTATTTCAACCGATCTTTTTGCAAATTCACTGTCCTCTTCCTGAGGCACAATAAAAAGGCTCATCGGAATACATCTGGCATCTTCGTATGATGCTTTGACATGTAAATTTCTATAATTTTCTCTACTTTGATCAAGCTGATTAAAGCGCGTGATCTTTAATTGTTCCAAACAATCAAGGAACCCTTCTTGATCTAAGAACCGCAGCAGACGATTTGGAGATTGTTGATAAGGCCCTATTTCTGACGGAGCTGGACCAGCATCCGGAATTGGAAGCCGAATGTCAACAAGCAAATCCAATGCTTGAGCATTCGCGATCTCTAAGAGAATCGAGATCAGAGGGAGCGGATCGATCCATCGGCATGAATTAAAGTCAAAGATCACTTTACGTGGGGTCAATGCGCGCTGGGCAGCCCATCGGGTAATCTCTTCCTGTATAAGCCCTATACCGTTGGCCCAGCCTTCATCGCGAAAATATTTAGGAAGCGTTATATTGAACTGGTCATCTATGATGCGCGCTATTGGAGCGCCGAAGTCTGCGGGTGTGCTAACTGTCTCTAAGGGATTATTTTTCGACATATGCACTATTTCCGAAACAATGCTTTCATAAATGCAAGTCAGCCTCGATTCTATAGTTACTAACAGTATTGTTGCTGTCTTATCTATTGAAAATTAACGAAATTTCACGTTCAGTGAGTAATTATACTACAGGTCGTTGGATATGATAAAGAAAGATATAAAGGTAAATTTTGTATTCAGCATTATTGGGGCTTGGCAGAACCTTGCTGAAGTGTGCGCATCTTGCAAGGCGAAGGGCAAGCATTGAGGAAGCGAAGGCGTTGGGCTTGCTTCTGGCATGAGCAGAGCGATAGCGATACTTTGCGCTCCCCTTGCCTGGGCTGGCATGAAGCTGATGTCAGATGCCCGAAGTTCTGCTTATAATGGAACGTTGAGCAAATCTGGTATAATGTAATATCAATTATTTGATGGGAGGGCACTATGCAAATAAACTGGAGAGAGCATATAGTGAGCACCCCTGATGTGATCCACGGCAAGCCCCGCATAAAAGGAACGAGAATTCCGGTTAGCCTTATACTCGGTTATCTGGCAAACGGCAGTGCCTTTGAAGAAATAATAGGAGAGTTCCCTGATCTCACTAAGGAACAGATATCTGCTTGTCTGGATTACGCCCGAGAATTGTCAGAATTTGAAGTAGCAAAGGCATGAGGTTCTTTGCTGATCACTGCATTTCAAATGCAGTGATTAAGACTCTTCATGATGTAGGACATGAAGTTTTGCGTTTAAGAGATTTTCTTCCAAAGGATTCGCCGGATTCGTTTGTAATAGCAAAAGCTCAAGAGCTAGATTCTATCCTAATTTCTTTAAATGGAGATTTCGCTGATATTGTGGCATACCCACCTAAGCAATATAAAGGCATCATTTCTTTGCAGGTTAAAAATCATCCTGAAATTGTTCCTCAACTTATGGAAACATTCAAAAATTACTTATCAGCTAACCCTGAAATGGGTCATTACAAAGGGAAGTTGTTTTTGGTAGAAGCTCACAGAATTAGGGTCAGACAATAAAAAACAAATTCCAAATCCGAAGCACGAAATCCTAAAAAGAGGTGTTTAGAGCTTCGTGTTTAGGGTTTAGGGTTTAGATTTTAGAATTTAGTGTTTGTCTCTCATATTTGTCCTCTGTCCAGAGTTCTGTATTGTATTGCTTCCGCCACATGGTGATTGTGTATATCATCTGAACGGTCCAGGTCGGCAATAGTCCTCGATACCTTCAATATCCTCGAGTATGCCCGTGCGCTTAAGCCGAGCTTCTGCATGGCGGCATCAAGGAGGGTGCGCGCATCTTCCGTAAGAGTGCAATGTTTTTTCATATGCCGTGTCTTCATCTGGCCGTTGGCGAATATTTTATCGCCCTCGAATCTTCTGAGCTGCCTTTCCCGTGCTTCAGTGACCCTTTGCCGTATAAGCCATGATTTTTCCCCCGAATAATCGTTTGAAAGGTCCTTGTAAGGCACGGCAGGGACATCCAGATGTATATCGATACGATCCATGAGCGGGCCTGAGACTCTCGACCTGTACCTGTTTATCATGCCGGGAGTGCAGGTGCATTGGTGGCGGGAGTCTCCGAAATAGCCGCAGGGGCAGGGGTTCATAGCCGCAACGAGCACGAATTGGGCGGGATATGCAACAGTTGCCGCTGCCCTTGAGACAGTTACCTGGCCGTTTTCCAGGGGCTGTCTTAAAACCTCAAGGGCATTTCTCTTGAATTCGGGGAGCTCATCCAGGAACAGTATCCCGTGATGGGCCAACGACACTTCCCCCGGCCTCGGCGTCTGTCCGCCTCCGATCAGGGCGATATCCGAGATCGTATGGTGCGGAGAACGGAACGGCCTTGTCGCAAGGAGTGACTGCCCGCTTTTCAGCAGCCCTGAAATACTGTGAATTTTTGTAGTATCGAGCGCCTCCTCGAAGGTCATCGGAGGCAGTATTGACGGCAGCCGCCGGGCGAGCATTGTCTTGCCGCTGCCCGGTGTGCCTATCATCAAAATATTATGTGAGCCGGCAGCCGCTACCTCCAGCGCCCGCTTCGCGTGCTCCTGACCCTTGACATCCGAGAAATCATCTTCGTACTGGGAATTCTCGGCCTCGGCGTCTGTCCGCCTCCGATCAGGGCGATATCCGAGATCGTATGGTGCGGAGAACGGAACGGCCTTGTCGCAAGGAGTGACTGCCCGCTTTTCAGCAGCCCTGAAATACTGTGAATTTTTGTAGTATCGAGCGCCTCCTCGAAGGTCATCGGAGGCAGTATTGACGGCAGCCGCCGGGCGAGCATTGTCTTGCCGCTGCCCGGTGTGCCTATCATCAAAATATTATGTGAGCCGGCAGCCGCTACCTCCAGCGCCCGCTTCGCGTGCTCCTGACCCTTGACATCCGAGAAATCATCTTCGTACTGGGAATTCTCGGCCATTGCAGCATGCAGGTCCACGGTAAAAGGCGCTCTCTGCGATATGCCGCCCAAAAATTCGATAACTTCGGGCAGGCTTTCCATGCACAGCACCTCTATCCCGCTTACCACAGCCGCTTCCGCCGCATTCCCGTTCGGCAGAATGACCCCTTTTATCCCGGCCCTTTTCGCCTCCAGGGCGATGGGTAACGCCCCCCTGATCGGCTTTATCTTTCCATCAAGGGAGAGTTCGCCGGCAAGGATATAGTCAGCGAGGGAGTCCGGTCGTATTATATTTTCGGCTGCGATGATTCCTATTGCTATGGGCAGGTCGAAGGATGAGCCTTCTTTTTTCAGGTCTGCAGGCGCAAGGTTGACGGTGATCTGCTTTAAAGGGAAGTTGAAGCCGATGTTTTTCAGGGCGGCCCTGATCCTGTCCTTGCTCTCCTTTACCGCGGTATCGGGGAGCCCGACCATGGAAAAATAGGGGAGCCCTTTCGACGTTATATCGACTTCGACTTCGATAAGATGTGCATCAATGCCTACAACATATGCACTGAGAGCCCTGGATAGCATTTCTTTCAGCAAACCTCTCTTCTATATCACGAATGATTTCCTGTCTGGTTTTTCCCCAATGAGGCGCTATAAGAATACTGTCCGGGGAGGTTGCAAAGAGTCTCTGCAAGACTATTTCAGGCGACAGGCGCTCGATGAAATCCACAAGGAAGTCCAGGTATTCCCCATAGTGAAACGTGTAAAACGGCTCTCTCGAATATATGTCCGCAAGAGGCGTATCCTTTACTATCTGGAGCTGGTGTATTTTGAGGAACTCCACGGGAAGGTGTGAAAGCTCATCGGCCATCGCAAGCGTTTCATCCCTGGTTTCGGTCGGAAAGCCGGCGATGATATGGGCGCCGATATGTATGCCGCGCCCCTTTGTCATTGTTACCGCATCAGTGAATGTCCGGTAATCATGTCCCCTGGCTATGAACCGGAGCGACCTGTCGTATATTGATTGCAGTCCGTATTCAATAAGGATGAAGTAATCTTTTGCAAGCGTTTTCAGAAGCTCTATCTTTTCTTCATCAATACAGTCAGGTCTTGTCCCTATTGCGAGGCCGATAACAGAAGGAGCCGAGAGGGCTTCCCTGTAAATGCGCTCCAGTTCCGCTACAGGGGCGTAGGTGTTGGTAAAGGGCTGGAAATAAACGAGAAACTTCTTGGCCTTATATCTCCGGGTAAGATAGATTATTCCGTTTTTTATCTGTTCTGTTATTTTTCCCCAATGAGGCGCTATAAGAATACTGTCCGGGGAGGTTGCAAAGAGTCTCTGCAAGACTATTTCAGGCGACAGGCGCTCGATGAAATCCACAAGGAAGTCCAGGTATTCCCCATAGTGAAACGTGTAAAACGGCTCTCTCGAATATATGTCCGCAAGAGGCGTATCCTTTACTATCTGGAGCTGGTGTATTTTGAGGAACTCCACGGGAAGGTGTGAAAGCTCATCGGCCATCGCAAGCGTTTCATCCCTGGTTTCGGTCGGAAAGCCGGCGATGATATGGGCGCCGATATGTATGCCGCGCCCCTTTGTCATTGTTACCGCATCAGTGAATGTCCGGTAATCATGTCCCCTGGCTATGAACCGGAGCGACCTGTCGTATATTGATTGCAGTCCGTATTCAATAAGGATGAAGTAATCTTTTGCAAGCGTTTTCAGAAGCTCTATCTTTTCTTCATCAATACAGTCAGGTCTTGTCCCTATTGCGAGGCCGATAACAGAAGGAGCCGAGAGGGCTTCCCTGTAAATGCGCTCCAGTTCCGCTACAGGGGCGTAGGTGTTGGTAAAGGGCTGGAAATAAACGAGAAACTTCTTGGCCTTATATCTCCGGGTAAGATAGATTATTCCGTTTTTTATCTGTTCTGTTATGGGAGTTTCGGGTCTGCACTCCGAGGGCCGGAAACTGTCGTTATTGCAGTAAATGCATCCTGTCACCCCGAGGGTTCCGTCCCTGTTGGGACAGGTGAATCCTGCATCGACATTTACCTTGTATACGATGGCGCCGAATCTCTTCTTGAGGTAAGGGCCAAAGGCATTGTATCTGCTTGACATGCTTAATTATTTATTTTTACCTGTCTTAATGTCAAATGCCCGGTGATTTGTTATAATATGAGAAAAATTTTACAGGAGGGTCTTATGGCGATAGAAGGGCTGAGGAATGCTGTTGAAGTGAAAGACGGTTTTGTTACGGTAAAGGACAAAAACGCTGTCCGCACCATGATGGACGGTCTTATTTATAATGCGGTTTTTGAGCCCGATGATGAGAAGAGAAAGGCTTTGTTTATCCTTATAAAAGAGATTGCGAAGGCGTGCGGAGCCGTCCCCTCATCGATTCAGGGACTTTACGAGGAAATGGGGAGGAACTATCCGGGATTTACCGTGCCCGCGATGAATATAAGGGGACTCACCTACGATGCGGCAAAGGCTGTTTTCAGAAAGGCGCTCGAAATGAAAGCCGGCGCCATGATCTTCGAGATTGCGCGGTCTGAAATCGGCTATACAAAGCAGCGGCCGCTCGAATATGCAACCGTTGTCCTCGCCGCTGCCGTTAAGGAGGGGTATGAGGGGCCGGTATTTATCCAGGGTGACCACTTCCAGCTCGTCAGAAAAAACTATTTGGGCGACCCCGCTGCCGAGACGAACTATGTGCGGGGGCTTATCACCGAGGCGATAGAAGCTGAGTTCTATAATATAGATATCGATTCATCCACCCTTGTTGATCTCGATAAGCCGACGGTGAAAGAACAGCAGGGGCCGAACTTTGAGAAGACCGCCGAACTTGCCGCACATGTGAGGCAGGTGCAGCCGTCCGGAATAAATGTTTCGATTGGCGGTGAGATAGGTGAGATAGGCAGTAAAAACAGCAACCCTGAAGAATTGAAGGCGTACCTTGACGGTTTTAACGAGACTTTTAAAGGCACAAAGGGTCTGAGCAAGCTCAGCGTCCAGACAGGCACAAGCCACGGAGGAGTTGTCCTGCCCGACGGCTCACTGGCAAAGGTCAAGATAGATTTCGATACCCTGAGGGTATTGTCGGATATGGCGAGAAAGGAGTACGGGCTTTCCGGCTGCGTACAGCACGGCGCATCAACCCTTCCCGACGAAGCCTTCCATATGTTCCCGCAAACCGGCACATCTGAAGTACACCTTGCCACAGGGTTCCAGAACATCATCTATGACAGCAGCCATCTGCCCCGGGGCTTCAGAAATGAAGTGTATGATTTCATAAAGAAAGAGTATGCGAAGGAAAAGAAAGAGAATCAGACCGAGGAGCAGTTTATCTACAGCACAAGAAAGAAAGGCTTCGGACCGATCAAGAAGCAATGGTGGGATTTGCCTTCCGATGTCAAAGGGCCTATAATGAAGGAACTGGAAGACAAGTTCGGATTGCTCTTCAGCGAGTTGAAGGTCGGCAACACCGTAGATATCGTAAAGAAAACTGTTAAGCCTGTAGCAGTAAAGAAAGAGGTTAAATCGGGCCTGCTGGGGATATAAGAGCCGCCCAAACCGCTTAACCGTTCAGACCGTTTAAACTGCTTGGACGGTTTGAACGGTCTTTCACCTCCGGAGGTGAACTATGGAAATGTATGCGCTGGACCCGGGACTTGCCTTGATACAGAACGCGGACCTTGACGGAAAGGTTGTCCTTGTCAGATTCGATCACAATGTAGTAAAAGACGGTGAGATAAAAGACCCGTACAGGATAGACAGTACCCTCGGAACCCTTTACAACATAGTGGAGCGGGGGGGGCGGCCGATCCTGATGACCCATATCGGGAGGCCAGGGGATAAAAAGACCGGTGAGATCAAATGCAGGCCGGGCGAATCAGTGGAGCCGATCGTGGGATATCTCGAGCACAAGCTGCATGCGAAGTTCCGGATACCGAAATTCCACATAGACCCGAAACTCGGGATTACCGGCATCGATACATCGATCAACCTTGCCATAAAGGAGCTCCGCGAGAGGAAAACAGGAGGAATCTACCTCCCCAACACACGCTGGTTTCAGGGGGAGGAAGCCGAAGGGGAGGCGCGGGAAAGTTTTGCGCTCCAACTCGCGGGGCTTGCCGACATTTATATCAACGACGCCTTTGGCTCATGGCAGGCCCATGCCTCGACCTATGACGTTACAAAATATCTCCCTTCTTATGCAGGCTTTCTCATGCAGAAGGAAATCGCCAACCTGGGTTATGTTCTCAATCCCGAACGGCCGTTTCTTGCCGTTATTGCAGGCGCAAAGTACGATACAAAGATAAAACCCCTCTATGCAATTTATGATAAAGTGGACAAGCTGATACTCGGCGGAGTGATATACAATGCGTTCCTCTGCGCAAAATACGGGGTAAGCATAGAAGGGGTTTCAGACAAGGATGTTGATCTGGCACAGGAGCTTGTCGAGAAGGACAAAGCGGGCCGAAAGATCGTGGAGCTGCCGTGCCTTGTTGAATCGGATACCATGGAAGGCAAGTTTGAAGGGAAGTACAGGACGGTTTGCATAAGGGATTTCAAGGAGGGGAACAGGTACAAGTATATGCTCGATATAGATCCCTCGTCGTTTGTGGACAGACTTGTAGCTGAAAACATTCTGGGCGCCAGGACGATATTCGTCAATGCGGTCATGGGATTTACCCCTTATTTCGCCGCAGGGTCTGCTGCACTGGACAGTGAGATCGACCATAACAGGGTCGCGCTCAAGATGTACGGCGGCGGTGATACCCTGCAGGAATTCAAAGATCTCTGCCCCGGCCTTTATCTCTCCGTGCTCGATAACACACAGTATTACTTTTTCACCGGGGGCGGAGCTGTGCTTACCGCAATAGAGCAGGGGAGCCCCTATGGGCTTAAGCCGGTTCAGGCGTTGCTGCGCAAGGATAAAACAGAGGGTCCGGCTCCACGGCAACTGGAAACAATAGACGATAAACTGCAAACACGCATTTGAAATAGACTATACCAGGGAGGAGACTTTTATGGCTGATATTAAGAGGATCGGGATTATCACAAGCGGCGGTGATGCCGGTGGACTTAACGCGGTAATCAAGGGCGTTGCGAGGGAAGCATATGCCCATGGAATAGAATCGGTTGTTATTCCCAATGGATATGCAGGTCTTTACAACCTTGTGGAAATGAATAATGTCGTTGTGCTCAACGCGGAAAGGGTGAGCCGTATAGAGGCATCCCTTGCCGGGTCCGAGGCGGGCCATTCACGGGTGAAGATCAGCAAAATAGCCGATCCCGATACCTATCAAAGGATAAAGGACGGGCTCAAGAAATTCGGGATTGACGCCCTGGTCATAAGCGGCGGCGACGATACCGGCAGCGTTGTCGTGGACCTCGGCTCTCAGGGCATCCCCTGCGTCCATGCCCCTAAAACCATGGACCTCGATCTCCAGACATACAGCGTCGGGGGCGATTCCGCCATCAACAGGATAGCCGAGATGGTGAGAGATCTCAAAACAACAGGAATGAGCCATAACCGTATCATGGTGGTCGAGGTGTTCGGCAGGTACGTCGGACATACGGCATTCCGCGGCGGCATAGGAGCAGAGGCCGATTGTATCCTGATACCTGAAATCCCGGTTGATTTCGATGTCGTCTATGAACACATCAAGGCCACCTACTTCGCCAGGATAGAGAGAAGCGATGTGAAGGCAGGTACGTATATGATAGTCGTTGCCGAGGGGATCAAGAATGTAAGCGGGGAAATGCTGTATGATGAAACCGCAGGGGTCGATGCCTTCGGACATAAGAAGCTGGCAGGGGCGGGAAAATTCGTCAAACAGCAGATCGAAAAAAGGTTCAAGACAGATCCTGCGGTCAAGGAGTTCATGAAAAAGGTGGGCATGTACGCTCCCGGCGTTTACGAGATCCCCGAAGTGAGGGAAATAATGCCCAGCCATCTCGTGCGCTCAGGGCATACCTCCGCGTATGACGTCAACTTCGGCTACAGGGTGGGCGCGGCAGCGGTGCTCCTCTTGACGGGGGGAAAATCCGGAAATACCGTAGTCGATGTAAACGGTAAAAAGGTGTCCTATATGCCCACGTCCGAAGCGATAAAGCGGAGAGAAGTCGATATCAGCGAAATCGCCCTTTTCGAGAGCATCGGAACCTGCTTCGGGAGAAAGCCCCGGAAGTATGTTTGCGAGTTTGTTGAGGCAAAGCCGCCGATAGAGAGACACCTCTAATGAGCAAGAAAAATAACGAAATAGTCGGCATTATCGTCGGGGGCGGCCCTGCCCCGGGCATTAACGGCGTCATCAGCTCAGCAACCATCGAAGCTGTCAATGAAGGCAAGACAGTGGTGGGCATTATGGGAGGATTCAAGGCCCTCTTTGAAGGGAGCACGGATTGCATAGTGCCCCTTACCATAAATGACGTTTCGATGATCCACACGCAGGGAGGTTCTATCCTGAGGACCTCCCGTGATTATCCCGACAAGGTAAAAGAGAAGTTCAAGGTCCTGATGTCCACCCTCAAGCGCACCGGCATCAAATATCTTATTACTATCGGCGGTGAAGGCACCCTTTTCATGGCAAACTGGATAGAGCGGGAGGCCAGGGGCGCTATCAATGTGGCCCATGTCCCCAAGACCATTGATAACGATATCCCTCTTCCGGGCGGCAATTCGACGTTCGGTTACCAGACAGCACGGCACTGGGGCGTGGAAATAGTCGAAAATATCATGAAAGACGCTAAAACTACAGGCAGGTGGTATTTTATAACCACTATGGGCAGGCATTCCGGGCATCTTGCACTGGGTATCGGCAAGGGGGCCGGTGCTACACTTACCCTTATTTCCGAAGAGTTCGAGGAACCCCTCTCATTCAGAAAGGTCGCCGATATCCTTACCGGCTCGATAATCAAGAGGCTCTCTATGAACAGGGACTACGGTGTGGCGATCCTTGCTGAAGGCATTGCGGAGAAGTTCGATCCTGAAGAGCTCGGTCAGTATGAGCAGTTGGAGAAGGATGAGACAGGCAGGGTCAGGCTCTCGGAGATCCAACTGGGAAGGGTCCTGAAGAATTTCGTGAAAAAAAACCTCGAAGCCCTGGGCATATCGGCTACTATCGTGGATAAAAACATCGGATATGAATTGAGGGCCGCGGATCCCATACCTTTTGACGTTGAATACACGCGTGATCTCGGTTACGGCGTCGTGCGCTATCTACTCCAGGGCGGCACGGGCTCAATGATAGTATTCGACAATGGTCACCTGAGACCCATCCCGTTTGTCGAGCTTGTAGATTATTCCACGGGAAAAGTCAGGATAAAGACCGTGGATATTACTTCCGAAACCTACGAGGTCGGGCGGAAATATATGATAAGGATAGAGAGAGATGATTTCGAAGGGAAGAGACTGAAGTGCCTGTCCGAGACGGTAAACCTGCCGCCGGAAGAGTTCAAAAAAAGATTCGGCTATCTTGTTTAACTGCTCTGACTGCAACCGCCCTAATACCCGGTACTTGGCCCGCAAATATAGATACTCGAAATACAGAGCCCGGAACAGCTTTGGCACAGAAGTTGCAAAATATTCTGAATTCTGATATTCTGAAATCAGAATATCTTGCAATGTTGGAGGTATGAAATGGGAGCTGTTAAATCATCAGTAGCGGAAATAAAATCCCGCGGTCAACTTACTATTCCGAAAAAAATAAGGGAGATGAGCCATCTTGAAGAAGGACAGGCGGTCTCCATTATCCCTGTTGGAGACTCGGTCATAATTACTCCGAAAAGACTTGAGCTCGATGAGGCAAGAAGGCAGATCAGGAAGATACTTGAAGCATCGGGACTTTCCGCTGAGGAGGTATTGTCAGGACTTAAAGAGGAGCGGGAGTCGCTTTACAGAGAAATTTATGCCAAAAAGAAAGGTTAAAGCCTTTCTTGATTCAAATGTTATCCTGTCCGGCCTCTTTTCTGACAAAGGGGCGCCACGCATTATTCTTGACGTGCTTTGTCTTGGTCTCCCTATGCTTGCCGGCATGACGGGGCAATACAATATTATTGAGATCGAGCGAAATCTGATAAAAAAGTTGCCCGATGCTCTCCCTGTTTACAAGAAGTACCTTCCCCTGCTTAATCTGAAAATTATCCCCCTGCCTTTGCCGGAAGATGTGAAAAAGTTATCAGGGCACATCGCGGATAAGGACATCCCTGTGCTTGTTTCGGCCCTTAAAGGCAAAGCAGATTTTCTTATTACAGGGGATAAAAAGGATTTTGCAAGTCTTAGATCAAAAGGCGGATATCCCTTCAAAATACTAAGTCCCGCAGAATTCCTTGATATAGCTCTCCCCAAAATAATTAAGGCCATTGAATCCGGCAAAGCATAATTTTTAGTCTGATTTTGCCGCGAGCCGGGCAATTTGTATGACTATATTTTGGGAATTGCTGTTTCTAATCTTTCTGAAATGCCTGAGGAGTTTATTCTCGGCTGGTGTTGCATAGTGCGCTTGTTCTTCTGCAATGACCGGCATCTTATATACTTCAAAGAAATACGATAAGGGCGCTGATAATGCATTGGCAATTCTCTGAATATTTTCCACATTGAGCTTATTGGTCCCGTTTTCATACCGCTGCACCTGCTGGTAAGTAACTCCCAGTATTTCAGCCAGTTCTTCCTGTGATATCTTCAGCTCTTTCCGCCGTTCTTTGATTCTTTCCCCGATGTCTTTGCTTGTTGTCACCTTCTTCTTCTGCATAACAATTCACTATAACAACCGCTTCATTTCGTTTGCCACAATTTATAAATTGCATTGACAAATACAACAAAAAAAGTGTATAAACTATGAATCTCAAAAGTGTCTTTATGACTCAACTCTCATTGCTTTGAATAGTGCCTTATTTCAGTCTAATTGTAGGAGAATGGCTGTCATGAAAATGCCTTTAATTTCAAATCATATGGGAGAGGGATGGTACTATGTGGAAGGCAAAGGGGGGAAATGTTGGTGGTAATGTGTATTCCGGCTGGAGCGCGGTGGGGAACAGGCTTGTTCCAAAACCTCGCTAAACGGGAAAAGGCTGAATTAAAAGGCTGACTGACTTTTTGAAAGGGGGCTGGAAATGTTTGTGAGAGACTTAAAAGTAATGACAAAATTGTGTAAATTTATTTATGAGACAGGACACTATAGGGAGTTTATATGGAACATAAGGAAGAATTTTCTGATGAAATTAATCTACTTGATTATCTAAAGGTCATACAAAAACATAAAAAGCTAATTATAATTATTATCGCGATAGCCGTAGCAGTTTCGGTAGTAACAGCGTTGCTTACGGCGCCTGTATATGAGGCGAAGGCAGTTATTGCTCCTGCATCACAGCAAAAAGAGATATCCCCCATGGCAGGTCTTGCCTCCCGGTTTGGCATAGCAGCGCCCGTATCCGCAAGTGTAACAGAGATTGTAAATCTACTGAACAGCAACATCCTTCGCGAGATGATAATCAAGAGGCATAAACTTCTTGATGTATTTTTTGAAAAAGGTTCTTTAAATAAAAAATCAGAAAACGAAAAAGTCTGGGCAGGTCTGCGGTTTTTCCATGGCGCTATGAAAGTAAATTTTAAGCAAAAAGACAATATTATTGAGCTTTCAATGCAGTTTAAAGACCCCCAAATGGCCGCTGAGATCTTAAATTATACGCTGACCGAACTTAACAATCATATGAGCAGCGAGTCAAAACGGGTTGCCGATACAAACAAGAAATATCTTGAGTCCCTTCTTAATGACACGGCGGACCCTTTTATAAAAAATAAGATTTACAATATAATCGCTCAGCAGATAGAGCAGTCCATGATGGCAGA
The DNA here is from genome assembly GCA_023476565.1 of Nitrospirota bacterium. GTDB lineage: Bacteria > Nitrospirota > Thermodesulfovibrionia > Thermodesulfovibrionales > Dissulfurispiraceae > JAMCVZ01. Next base: position 1,982 of record JAMCVZ010000049.1, on the reverse strand, counting down.
GGTGAAGGAGAACTTTGCCTTCAAAATTATTGATCCCCCAAAGGTTCCGGACAAAAGGATAAAACCGCAGAGAAGACGGATGGTGATGACAGCATTCGTAACATCATTGTTTGCAGGGATATTCGCAGCATTTCTAAAGGAGTATGTGGATAAGATTAGAAGCGAGAAAAGCGGAAAGATTTAAAGGAGAATGAAGAATGGTATTTTTTAAAAGGTTTTTATGCGCAATAATTATATTTGATCTTATCTTTAGCGCAACTGTATATTCCCAGCAGCCTGCAGGCACATCATCTCCTCAGGTTGTTACACCGCTTATCCATCTGCAATCAACACAACAATTGACACCTCAGCAGCAAAAATCAGTTCACGAGGCAATACAACAGAAGGGGCTTACTCCCGAGGCGATTGATATACTGAAGAGCAAGCCCGAATTTCAGGGACTTAAACCGGAGGATGTAGTAAAAGGGAAAGAGGAGTTGCAAAAGAAAGAGACGCAGAAGAAAGAGCCCGAAAAGAAAGAACCGCAGAAGTTTCCAGAAAAACAGGTTATTGGCGAGGACAAAGGCAAACCGCTTTTTGAAAGATACAGGATTATCGGCAAATATCAGGATATTCCAATGGATCTTAAGCCGTTCGGATACGAATTTTTCAGGGACGCCGCAGTAAAGGTTGTAACAGACAGAAAGGATACGCCTGTGCCTGCGGAATATGTTGTGGGGCCCGGTGATGAAGTGAAGATATTATTATGGGGGAGGTTCAATGCACAATACGATCTGGTTGTTGACAGGGAAGGTAACATCACCATTCCGCAGATAGGACCCATCCATGTGACAGGAATGACATTTGAAAAGATGGCAACACATCTGATACAGCAGTCCGAGCAGATTGTCGGCACCAATATCAACGTAACAATGGGCGCTTTAAAGAGCATACCAATCTTTGTTCTTGGAGATGTCAGAAGGCCCGGGGCATATACAATAGGCTCCTTTGCAACAATAACTGATGCGCTTCTGATAGCTGGAGGGCCGACCGATATAGGCACAATGCGAAACATCCAGTTAAGAAGAAAGGATAAGGTTATAACGACTTTTGACCTTTATGAGCTTCTTCTTAGAGGAGATAAGTCAAAAGACAGGATGCTTCAGGCAGGCGATATTGTGTTTGTGCCTGTGACAGGACAGATTGTAGGCGTCGCAGGAAATGTTAAGAGACCTGCGATTTACGAATTGAATGATAAAAAGGACCTTCAGAATCTCTTTGAGCTTGCTGGCGGGATTATCCCTACTGCATATACCCAGCAGATACAGGTTGAGAGGATTATAAAGAATGAAAAACAAGTAGTCATAGACATTAACGATAAAGACCTTACGAGGGCAAAGGATTTTATCCTTCAGGACGGCGATCTTGTAAAGATATTTTCAATTGTTGATAAGGATATCAATGCAGTTTACCTTAATGGAAATGTCAAGCACCCGGGGAAATATGAGTATAAACAAGGTATGAAAATAAGCGACCTGATAAAAGATTCAAATGATCTGCTGAAAGAAACATATTTTAACTATGCCTTGATTAAGAGATTAAAACTGCAGGGGCTTGATACAGAACTGATACCATTTAATTTAGGTAAGGTTTTGTTTGATAACGATGCGTTAAATAACATTGAGATTAAACCACAGGACAACATATATATATATTCAAAGTGGTTTTTCAAGGACAAGCCTTATGTAGTAGTTGAGGGTGAGGTGAGAAAACCGCTCAAGATTGACCTTAATGATAACACAAGAATAAGTGACGCTATCCTTGAGGCTGGCGGCTTGACCAATCAGGCATATCCTGAAAAAGGCGAGATAATAAGGGTTGACGCCAAAAGGCAATACCAAACTATTTATTTTGATGTAGCAAAGGCAATGGCAAATAACACGCAGGAAAATCTCCTGCTTCAGGATGAAGACAGAATAATAATCCATTCTCTCTGGGAGCAG